>NZ_CP041348.1:1102500-1297500 GCF_009834365.1 Komagataeibacter xylinus
AACCCCACGCCGCCGCAGGCCCCGCCGGGGAACCCTGCTACGCCCGCCATGCCCGCAGGCGGTGGCGCGTCCACGCCTGCCACACCGCAGGAGGGTACTCCCAGCCCGGCCAGCCAGGCCACGACCACGCCGGGCAGCACTGACCATGCTGACGCCACCCCACCGGGCACCCAGCCCGCCCAGACCATGCACAAAGATGGCCCGGCCTCAAGCGGCAGCAGCCCGGTTCCGCCAGCCGATGCCCTGCTGTCCGATGCCGCTGCCCCCGCAGCCCTGGCCCAGGACCTGCGTCCGCCCTCGATCGCGCTTGACGGGCTGTTCCAGGCCATTGGCGAGGCACATATCTATACGGATGCCAAGACCGCAGCCGACGCCATACCCGATGAAGCGCCTGCCGACCTGATGGCGCAGTACAACCTTGCCCGCCAGCGCCCCGATTTCTCGCTCAAGGATTTCGTGGCCCAGCACTTCACCCTGCCCGAGCGCAAGACCGTCTCCTACCAGCGCACGCCGGATGAAAACGTGCGCGACTACATCGTCGGCATGTGGGAAGTGCTCAGCCGCCCGCCAGACACGCAGGTGGCCTATTCCTCGCAGCTGCCCCTGCCGTTTACCTATGTGGTGCCCGGTGGCCGTTTCAGTGAACTGTATTACTGGGACAGCTACTTCACCATGATCGGCCTGTACGAAAACCAGAAGATCGACCTCATGCGCGACATGGTGCGCGACATGGCCTCGATGATCGACCGGTACGGCCATATCCCCAACGGCAGCCGCACCTATTACCTCAGCCGCTCGCAGGCGCCGTTCTTCTCGCTGATGGTCGACCTGCTGGCCATGCATGACGGGCAGGTGGCCTACACCACCTTCCTGCCCGAACTGCAGGCGGAATATGACTACTGGATGGACGGGCAGGATTCCCTGGCCCCCGGTGGCGCCTACCGCCACGTGGTGCGCCTGCCCGATGGCACGATCATGAACCGCCACTGGGATGACCGCGACACCCCGCGTGATGAAAGCTACCCGCAGGACATCGCCACGGCCGCTGAATCCGGTCGCCCCAAGAACGAGGTATACCGCGACCTCCGCGCCGGTTCCGAGACGGGGTGGGACTTCAGTTCGCGCTGGCTGGCGGACGGGCATACGCTCTCCACCATCCACACCACGGAACTGCTGACCGTGGAGCTCAACTTCCTCATACCGCACCTGCAGCAGACCCTGGCCCACGCCTATGACCTGAAGGGCAACAAGGAAGAGGCAGCCCGCTACGCACACCTTGCTGAAGAGCGCATCAGTGCTGCACAGCGCATCCTGTGGGATGAGCGCCGCGCGGCCTATATTGATTATGACTGGAAGAAGGGCGAATCGACCTCCATCCTGTCAGGTGCCACGGTCGTGCCGCTGTTCCTGCAGATGGCAACGCCCGAGCAGGCCAAGGCCGTATCGGAAACCGTGCGCAAGAACCTGCTCAAGGTGGGTGGCCTGATCGCCACCGAGCGCACCAATAGCGGCCAGCAGTGGGATGCCCCCAATGGCTGGGCCCCGCTGCAGTGGATGGCGGTCAAGGGCTTCAACCAGTATGGCTATGACCAGCTTGCCAGCGACATCGCGGCGCGCTGGATGGGCCGCGTGATCGGCACCTACGAAAAATCGGGCGTGCTGCTGGAAAAATATGACGTGGTCAATCCCTATATCAGCCCCAAGGGCGGCAAGGGTGGCGGCGAATACCCGATGCAGATCGGCTTTGGCTGGACCAACGGCACGCTGCTTGGCCTGATGAACCGCTACCCGCAGAACACCCGCGTGGTCCTTGACCGCAACCCGGCAGCGGATCAGCCCTCGCCCCAGCCCCTGCCGCCCATGAACGCCTATGGCGTGCAGAGCGATGCCGATGCGCTGAACCGCTACACCCAGCCCACCGTGACCCTGACCCCGCGCCCGGTGGCGCCCACCCCTACGCTGCCGCAGGTTTCAAGCGTGGGCGCCAGCGCACCGATCCCGACCACCGAAATACCACCCAGCCCGGCAGCCGCGCAGGCTACGGCTCCCGCCACGCCGCCTGCTGAAGCACCCGCGGCAAGCGCGACCCCGGCGGAAATCGCGACACCTACGGCCCCGGCTGCGCAGCCAGCCACAGCCGCACCTGCCACGCCTGCGGCACAGGACACGACCAGTGCGCCCGTTTCCGCAACGCCGCCTGCGGCCAGTCAGCCAGCGCCCTCCACGGCACCTGAAGCAGCCACGCCGCCCGCAGCCCAACCCGCACCGGCCAACGCTCCAGCCAATGCCCCGGCCAACGATGCGACAGCGCCTGCCAATCAGCAGGCAGCACCCGCAAGCCCGGCCACGCCGCCACAACCGGCCCAGCCGTAAAAAACACAAGGGGGAAGACCATCTGGTCTTCCCCCTTTTTTCATGGAAACTGCAGAGACATTTCTGGTGAAGCTTTTTTCAAAAAGGCGGCGCCCAAAAACTTCTGTCGTTCAGACACATACGAAAACAGGCCGGTCACCCCAAGGGCGACCGGCCTGCAAATCTGGTCGGAGTGAGAGGATTCGAACCTCCGGCCCCTGCGTCCCGAACACAGTGCTCTACCAGGCTGAGCTACACTCCGTTGCAGGCGGCTATACTAGCCTGCTCCCTTTTGCGCAAGGGGATAGATGAAAAGTTTTACAGCGTTGTTACCGCGTCACGCGCCCCTGAGGGGGCCGGAAGTGCTGCAAGGGCAGCCATGAGGGTTGCCACATCCGGCACGACCGCAAACAGGTCGCGCGCGCTGGGTGAGGCGAACCCATCCTCGATACAGGTATCGATCATGGCCAGCAGCGGGTCGGCCCAGCCTGCGATGTTGACGATATAGATCGGCTTGTCATGCTGGCGCAGCTGCCGCCAGGTCATGATCTCGATCGTCTCGTCAAACGTGCCCAGGCCGCCGGGCATGACCACAAAGGCATCCGAACACGCAAACATGCGCGCCTTGCGGTCGTGCATGCTGTCGGTCACGGTCAGGTCGGTCACACCTTCATGCATGATCTCGCGTGAATGCAGAAAGCGCGGGATCACGCCCGTCACCTCGCCCCCTGCCGCCAGCGTGGCATCAGCCACCGTGCCCATGAGGCCGACATGCCCGCCCCCATAGACCAGCCGCACGCCTGCCTGCCCGAGTGCCGTGCCCAGCGCGCGCGACTGGGCTGCATATTCCGGCCGCGAGCCGAAACGTGATCCACAAAAAACCGCTACAGATGAAATCTGCATCTATCCAGCTCAGCTCCCGCAAGGTTGGTCACGCGCCGCGCACCCTTCAGCGCGGCAGGAATTTCAATGCCATGGTGACACCCACGCCCGCCAGCGTAAACAGGGCCGAGACCACAAACAGCGCGCCATAGCCCATTGTCTGGATCACCAGCCCCAGCAACGGCCCGGACAGCCCCACGGCAATATCTAAAAACACGGAAAAAGCCCCCAGTGCAGCCCCCCGGTTTTCCGCCCCCACGCGGCCCACGGCCAGCACCCCCATGGCAGGGAACACCAGAGAGAACCCGGCCCCGGTCAGCGCGGCGCCAAGGGCTGCGCCCTCCACGCTCGAGCACTGCCACAGCACGCCCAGGCCCAGCGTTTCCACCAGCAGGGAGATAAGGGTGACCTGCAACCCGCCCCGGCGGTCGATCTGCCGGGCGAAGAGGAAGCGCATCATCACGAAGGCCAGGCCAAAACCGGCCAGCGCCACGGCGGCACCATTCCAGTTGTTATGGGCGTAGAACAGCGCCAGGCAGGCTGAAATGGTGCCAAACCCCACCGACCCGCAGGCCAGCACCGCGCCATGAGGCAGCACGCGCATGAACACCTGCCCGAATGGCATGGGCGGCGCCTTGGCGGGCACGGGGGGCACCGGCGCATACTGCCGCGCCAGCACAAACCCGAACAGCGTCAGCCCCGCCGAGAGCGCACCCACCACCGTCAGCCCCCCATAGGGCATGGGCAGGCCGGACAGGATCTGCCCGATCGGCGCGCCAAGGGCGATGCCGCCATAAGAGGTCACGCCATTCCACGAGATCACCTGCGCGGTGCGGCCAGCCCCCACGCGGCCGATATTCCACATGATGGCACCCGTCGCCGTCCAGCTTTCGCCTATGCCCAGCAGCACGCGGCTCAGGATCAGCAACCCGACTGACAGCGCTGCAAAATGCAGCAGCACGCCCGATGCCAGCAGCATCAGCCCCGAAAGCGTGCACACGGCCAGCCCGACAATGACCGTGGGCTTGGCGCCGCGCCGGTCGGCCTGCCGCCCCGCGCCTGCGCGCGAGGCGAAGGTTGCGAGATACTGGACCGAGACCGCCATGCCCGCGAGCACGGTGTTGTAGCCCAGCACCTGGTGCACAAAAACCGGGATAACCGCCATCGGCAGGCCGATATCGATGTAACACAGCAGATTGAACAGCACGACGGGCAGTATCCGCCGTGTCGGTGACGCCGATGATGCCTGCGGCCCGGTCATGATATGCCTGAACTCCCAATAAAAAACGAACGCGCCATACCGGCGCGCATGACAACCCTGATTTTCCGCCCGGCAAAAGAGCTTGGGCACAACGCCGGATACGGCTTATGGAAAAAACTGAAAAAACCAACCCGCAACCATTCGTTCCCGCACCACAGCCCCGTGCAGGATGCATGAACACGTATCACCCGGCCACGAAGGAGACAGGTTTCATGACGCAACGCCCCACCCCCGATGCAGGTGGCTACACCACGCTCTCCACCCGCACGGCCTATGAAAACCCCTGGACCCGCGTGCGCGAGGACATCATCCTGCGCCCCAATGGCCGCGAAGGGCTGTATGGCGTGGTGGAGCGTGGGGATTTTGTCGTGATCCTGCCCCTGTGGGAGGGACCCGAAGGCCCCCGCGTCACCCTGATCCGCCAGTACCGCTATCCCATACAAAAGCGGATGTGGGAACTGCCCATGGGCATGTGGGAAAACCGCCCCGACGCCACACCCGAGGATGTGGCGCGTGGCGAACTGCGTGAGGAAACCGGTTTGCAGGCCGCACAGATGCGCGATGCGGGGCTGATGTATCAGGGGGCGGGCTACACCACCCAGAAGGGCCGCGCCTTCCTTGCCACCGGGCTGACGCAGGGTAAACACCAGCGCGAGGATACGGAAGAGGACATTACCTGCCACACCGTAACCCTGGCCGAGATGGAAGCGATGATTCTCGACGGGCGCATCACCTGCATGGTCACGATTGCGGCATTTGGCCTGATCCGGGCGCGTGGCTGGATCTGAACGCCAGGGCGGCATGAACCATGAAGAAAGTTTTTGGTGAAGCTTTTTTCAAAAAGCTTCAAAGAATGCCGCCTTGTTAAAAGAAAGGCGGCACCCAAAAACTTCTGCTTTACCTTAATTTGAAACGCCCTGCTCGCGCCGCAGCGGCGTCAGGTAACGCTCAAGGTTGACGCGCAGCGGCATGAGGTAGGTATTGCCGCCCGCATCTGCCACGACCTCCATCATCCGCCGGGCAAAGGTGATGTTGGCCTCAAGTGTGGGCTCGAACCCGTGGGGGAAGATGACGTGGTTCGTCGTCTCCCAATACGAGCGTGACTTCGGCCCCACCACCGGCGAGATTCCCCAGAACACGTTTTCCCCGTGCAGCCAGTTCATGCACAGCTCAAGCATGGGCAGGTCGAATATGGGCTGGGTAAAGAAGCCGATGGCACCGGCTTCCTTCTTGCGGGCGATGGCTTCCATTTCCTGATACGGCGCGCGGCGATACGGGTCGAACGCGGCATAGACATCCAGATGTGGCGCCTCGCGGCGGTAACGCGCAATCACGCTCTCGCTGCTGTTGGGATAGGTGCGGTGCCGCAGGTCCGATGGCGGGTCGCCCTTGACCACCAGCACCTCACGCAGGCCAGGATCATCCACGCCCGGCAGGGGCGCATCAGGGGCAATATCGATGGCGCGGATATGCGGCACCACGCGCGGGAAAACCGGACGCACCAGACGCGCCGCCTCCCAGCTGCGCAGCGGAAAGCGCAGCAGGTCAGGGATATTGATCATTCCCGCATCTGGGAACAGCCGGGCGACTTCATTGGCATCACGCAGCAGGGTTTCCGCATCACGCGGAATCAGTTCAACGGATGTCAGGGTCATGGGCGTACCTGCCCTGTCACGATCTGGCGGGCGGCATCAAGGGTGTTGCGCAGCAGGCAGGCAATGGTCATCGGCCCCACCCCGCCGGGCACGGGCGTAATCAGGCCCGCGCGTTCAACAGCCTCGTCAAACTTCACGTCACCCACCAGCCGCGTCTTGCCCGAAGGCAGCGTGACGCGCGAGATACCGACATCAATCACCGTTGCACCCGGCTTGATCCAGTCGCCGCGCACCAGTTCGCGCACGCCAGTCGCCACCACCACGATATCGGCCTGCCGGGACAGGGCTGCCGTATCACGCGTGTCGATATGCGCCACGGTGACGGTGCAGCCCTCCTGCAGCAGCAGTTCGGCCATGGGGCGGCCAACAAGGTTCGAGGCGCCAATCACCAGCGCGTCCTTGCCGCGCATGTCACCCACGTAGTGGCGCAGCAGCAGCAGGCAGCCCAGCGGCGTGCACGGCACGATGCCCGGCAGCCCCAGCGCCAGACGCCCGGCATTGACCACGCCCAGCCCGTCCACGTCCTTTTCGGGGGCGATGGCGTTGGTCACGGCCACGGGGTCCAGCCCCGCAGGCAGGGGCAACTGCACGAGGATGCCATGGATCTCGGGATCGACATTGAGCCGCGCGATCAGGCTGAGCAGTTCCTCCTGCGCAGTGGTGGCAGGCAGCATGTGCATGAACGAGCGCATGCCCGCGCGATGGGTCTGGAGCGCCTTGTTGCGCACATAGACCTCGCTTGCGGGGTCATTGCCCACCAGCACCACGGCAAGGCCGGGAGTGACATGGTGCTTTTCATAAAAGGCACTGACATCGGCTGCGATCTCCTGTGTGAGGCGGGCGGCGAAACCCTTGCCATCAATCAGGCGCGCGCGAGACGACCCTTGGGCATCGGATAGTGCTGAACCGGTCATCATCCCCTCCGGAAACGAACATGCGATGCGTGCAGATACGGCAAGAAGCCCTGCCGGGACAATCAGGGTGAGCCGTTTTTTTAAGGAAATGGGGAGAAAGCCGCCTCTTTTCTTTGCCGTAACCGTCTGCCTGCCCAGGCGCGGACAGGAACGCTGCTGATGCGCGTGGCGTTAACGTGGTGGCATCCGCCCGTATGGCCGGACATTTCTTTTCCTTCTGGATAAAACCATGTCGAAGCCCGTTCTTGTTGTCGGTGCGGGGCCTGTCGGCCTGACCATGGCCGCCGAACTGGCCCGTTACGGGACGCCTGTCAGGGTTATCGACAGGCTGCCAGCCCGCACCACGCAGTCCCGTGCCCTGGCCGTCTGGCCCCGGACACTGGAACTGCTTGACGCAGCGGGCTGTGCGGATGCGTTTATGGCCACCGGGCTCCGTGCAGATGCTGTCAGCATTCATGCTGGCAACAGAACACTTGCCCGGATCCCGTTCGGGACGATCGCCTCCCCCTTCAGTTACCTGCTGATGATTGCGCAATCGGAAACCGAGCGGTTGCTGGAAGAACATCTCGGGACTTTTGGCAATACTGTCGAACGCGAAACCGAACTGACCGATTTCGTTGACGGGGCGGACGGTGTTTCATGCACGCTCATGCATGCGGGTGGCAGGATCGAGACGCTGGAAGCTGCGTGGCTCATCGGGTGCGATGGTGCGCATTCCTTTGTTCGCAGCAGACTGGGCCTGGCATTCGCGGGCGACACGCTGCCCATGGGGTTTGTCATTGCTGATGTGCATGTGGCGGGCCTTGCGATCCCGCCTGACGAACCGGCGATTTTCTGGCACCCCGACGGCGCTGTCATGTTCTTTCCGATAGCGCGGGGCCATTACCGTATCATCGCCGATCTGGGTTCGGTTCCATTGCATACGCCAGACCTTGGGGAAATGCAGATGATTGTCGACCGGCGCGGACCGGGCGGGATCACCCTGTCCGATCCGGTGTGGCTGTCGGATTTCGGGGTCAATGAACGCAAGGTTAGGGATTACCGCAAGGGCCACGTGTTTCTGGCTGGTGATGCGGCCCATATCCATAGCCCTGCCGGTGGTCAGGGCATGAACATGGGCATGCAGGATGCCTTCAATCTCGCCTGGAAGCTGGCACTCGTCGCGCGGCAGGATGCCAGCCCGTGCCTATTGGACAGCTACAGTAGCGAACGCAGCGGCGTTGCGCGGCAGATCTTGTCGGATTCCAGCCACATGACCAGAATTGTCCTGCTCAGAAGTCATCTGGCGCAGAGGGTGCGCAACTTCATTGTAAAGCAGGGTTTCCGCATTCCGGCGGTCCGTCGTGCCATTGCCAATCGGCTTTCCGGAATCCTGATCGACTACCCGGACAGCCCGCTCAACATAGGTTCAGCCCGGAGGCTGCGTGGCCCCGGGCCGGGGCAACGACTGATTTCACGACGACAGTCCGGACGAGGCAATATGCCGCCCCGCTTTGTACTGGCTGCCACAGACAGTGTCGAAGCGCGGGCCATGATGGCACGCCATTCAGCCTTGCTGATGCCCGAAACAGAGCTGCCACCGGATGAAAACGGTATCTGGCTGATACGACCCGATGGCTATGTCGCCGCTGTCGCAAAAGGTGGGAACTGGACGGTCATCGACATGGCTCTGGACAGTATGGCAGGCAATCGAAACATCAGGACTTATGATGAAATTGGAAGACATTGGTGATGTCCGGCCATGAAACCGGATGGGCAGCAGTCGCCTCCATTCAAGTTATTACGTCTCTCGGCGACGTTTTCGTAAAGCCGACATCCACGCCTGTTTCAGCCCGATCACATTGCGGGGACTGACTTTACGACAAGGCAAGTGAAGAGATGAAATCTTTCTCACTGACCTTAATAAGCCACATCGTCGAGATACGATCTTCATCCGGTAATAAACGCCAGAATATCGGCATTGACGACGTCTGCATGGGTCGTGTGCATGCCATGCGGATAACCGGGATAGATTTTCAACGTGCTGTTCTGCAGTAGTCTATCCTGAAGGATCGCGGCATTCTTGTAGGGCACGACCTGATCATCATCGCCCTGCAGCACAAGCACCGGCACGGTGATGGCTTTCAGGTCCTCCGTCTGATCCGTTTCGGAGAAGGCCCTGATCCCTTCATAATGCGCCTTGGCACTGCCCATCATGCCCTGACGCCACCAGTTGCGGATCGTTCCTTCTGAAACTTCTGCGCCCGGACGGTTGAAACCGTAAAACGGGCCGCTCGCTACATCCAGAAAGAACTGCGCGCGACTGGCTGCCAGCCCGGCACGAAGTCCGTCCAGCACTTTGATCGGTGCGCCTTCCGGACTGCGATCCGTCTGGACCATCAAGGGCGGCACGGAACTGATGAGCACGGCTTTGGCGACACGCCCCTGAGGCTGACCATATTGCGCGACATAGCGGGCAACCTGCCCGCCCCCTGTCGAATGCCCGACATGAATGGCGTTTTTCAGATCGAGATGTTCAACAACGGCTGATGCGTCGGCCGCATAATGGTCCATGTCATGACCATCGCTGACCTGCGCTGAACGTCCGTGACCGCGGCGGTCATGCGCAATGACACGAAATCCCCTGCTCAGGAAGAACAGCATCTGCGTGTCCCAGTCATCGGCGCTGAGCGGCCAGCCATGATGGAAGATGATCGGCCGGGCGTCCTTCGGTCCCCAGTCCTTGTAGAAAATCTCTACGCCGTCGGATGTCGTGACGAAGGGCATGATACGTCTCCTTGCCGAGCAATAATGGGGTACTGGTCAGAGCCTAACGTTAAAGGTAGCTTCAAGGTCAAGTTGCGTTCATAGTGGGAGTTACATCATGAAGATTGGAGAACTGGCGCAGCAAACCGGTCTTACGACTTCCAAAATCCGGTTCTATGAGCGCATTGGGCTGCTGAAAACGGTCAATCGCCGTCCCAACGGATACCGAACCTATCCACCGCAGGCCGTGCTGATCCTGGGGCTTATCACAACGGCGCAGCGGGCCGGATTTACGCTGGATGAAATCCGCACCCTGCTGCCCTCTGACCTGCAGCACTGGGACCATGATGCCCTCATGAATGCACTGACACGCAAGATTGCGGATATCGAGGCGCTACAGGCACGCCTGGCCCAGAGCAAAGCCCACCTCCTTCGTCTGGTTGAGGACATTCAGGCACGCCCTGAAGACATGGACTGTGCGGCCAATGCCCGTCGTGTCCTGACCAATGTGCTTATGGAGCCTTCCAAAAATCTGGACGTCACACCAGACGATGTGCGCCTTCTGGACAGGACGGATCGCCGTCTGTCCGTGAGCAGGGGGCGCAGCAAAAAAGCTGTTTCAGCTTAAAGTCCAGCCAGAAGGGACACGACTTTTCTTGCGGTTGCTCTGGCGGAAGAAGGGTTCTGGCCCGTCACCAGTTTTCCATCCGCCACAACATGGGACATGAACGGCAGAAGGGCTTTTTCGTATAGCGCGCCCCGTGCCTTCATTTCAGCTTCCGCGTTGTAAGGTATCTTCCGCGCTACACCTGCCAGCCTTTCCTCGGTCCACGAAAATCCGGTGATTCTGCGCCCGGAGACCAGAAAAGCCCCATTGGCAAGCCGGGTGTTCAGCAGCCCGCAATATCCATGACAGACAGCGGAAACAATACCGCCCTTTTCCCACACTGCGCGTGTAATGGCCTGAAGGCCCTCACTATCTGGAAAGTCCCACATCACGCCATGCCCGCCGGTAAAGTAGATCGCATCATAATCCTGCGGATTGATGTCTGCTGGGGTGGGGGTTGAAGAGAGCAGGGCCATTTTTGCCGGATCGGCCAGCCACGCTTTTGCGGAACCGTCGCGCATCGGCCATTTCAACGCACGCGGATCAAGCGGAACCTTGCCACCCTTGGGGTAATCATCCGGCGAGAGACGCGGGCGTATTCAGGCGGCGATGGTATTGTGGACCTGCTGGTGGGCTTTCCAGTGCCAGGGCAGGAGTTCATGGAGGCGTGGATTGGGAATGTCATTGATCCGTGCCAGGACATCAGCGAGCCATGCATGGGGATCGACATCGTTCAGGCGCGCGGTGACGATCAGGGAATACATGGCGGCGGCGCGCTCTCCGCCACGATCGGACCCGGCGAACAACCAGGCTTTCCTGCCCAGGGCGATGCCGCGCAGGGCGCGTTCTGCTGCATTGTTTGAGAGGCAGATCCGGCCGTCAGTGAGGAATCGTGTGAATGTATCGGCACGCCGTAGAAAATAGTTCATGGCGTGGGTAACGGGATTTTTGGTCGACATGCGCCGGCAACACTCCCGCATCCAGTCGAACAGATCGTCGACCAGAGGGGCTATGTCTGTTTGACGGACTGCCAGCCGATGTTCTGGGGGCGTACCGTTGATGGTGCGCTCGGCCTGGAATATGGCGTCGATCCTGCCTACTGCCTCTATGGCGAGGGGCGCCTTGTCCCTCTCGGCGATTTTGAACAGCCCTCTGCGTCCGTGGGCCCAGCATCCGGCGGAGACAACCGGCGCGGGTTGGCGTCCCGGTTTCGCCAGAGTATTATAACCCGCATAGGCGTCTGACTGCAGAATGCCGGTCCAGCCGGTGAGATGGTCCGTGGGATGTTCGCCCTTGCGGTCCCGGGAATACCGGAACCAGACGGCTGGCGGTGCTGGCCCACCAAATGGACCATCATCACGCACATAATTCCACAATCGTCCGGTGACTGTCCGGCCTTTCGCCAGAACCGGCACGGTGGTGTCGTCCGCGTGCAGGCGTTGTGCCGCCAGCACATGCGCCCGGATCAGCGTAGTCAGGGGGGCCAGCGTCGCGGTGCAGGCTCCCACCCAGTCGGCCAGCGTTGATGTGTCGAGATCGATCCCTTCGCGGGCAAAGGCATCGCTCTGGCGGTTCAGCGGCAGATGCTGCAGGAACTTGTCGCACAGGATGGTCGACAGCAGCCATGGGCCGGCGCGTCCGCGCGCGATCGGATGGAAGGGGGCGGGTGGCTGGGTGATGCTCTCGCAGTCCCGGCAGGTGAACTTCTCCCGCACCGTCTGGATGACCTTGAACTGGCGCGGGATCACCTCCAGCGTCTCGGTGACGCTCTCCCCCAGTTTGCTCAGACGATCGCTGCCACAGCACGGACACTGTGTCGGTGCGGGGATGACGACCCGCTCGCGCGGCAGATCGGCACGCAGGGGCTGGCGCCCCCGGTTGCTCCTGGGTGCTGTCGCGCGGACGGCGGGATCCGCCGCATTTTCGGGCGCGTCCTCGGCGAGTGTCGTCTCCAGCTCTTCCAGTTCGAGTTCGAGCTGGGCCAGCAGGCGGCGCCCCCGCTCCGACGAGGCGCCGAAACGGTCCTGGCGCATCCGCGCGATAAGATGTTTGAGATGGGCAATCTGCGCTTCGGCGCTGGCCGCGCGCGCTTCTGCATCAGTGGCCCGGATTTCGGCAGTAGACGCCCGGAGTTCGGCGACCTGGGCACGCGCCTCGGCAGCGGCAAGTGCTGCGCGCAAGGCGATGATGTCGTCCGTGTCTCCCGTCATGAAGGCAGTTGATCACATGGGCGCTCAAAAGGGTACCAGTATATGCTGACCTGGCGCGGTTTTTATTATCCCGCCAGTTCAGGTCTCCATGTTTTCTGCGGATTGCGCCAATCCACACCCTCCAGCAGACAAGTCAATTGTGACGGGGAGAGATGGATCGCTCCGTCCTTTGCCGAAGGCCACAGGAAATGCCCGCGCTCGATCCGCTTCGCATATAAGGAAAGGCCGATCCCATCGTGCCAGATCAGTTTCACCAGGTCGCCGCGTCGGCCCCTGAAGGCATAGACGTCACCCGCGAAAGGGTCACGACCCAGTGCTTCCTGGACCTTCAACGCCAGCCCGGGCATCCCCAGGCGCATATCGGTTACACCGGCCGCCAGCCATATCCTCAGCGTGGAGGGAAGCGGGATCATGATCGTAGTGCGCCCACAATCTCACGCAGACGATCAGCGGACAGCCCTGTGTCGAACTCCAGCCGCACACCGTCCGGAAAGACCAGGCTGACGGCTCGGTCGGACAGCGTTCCCTGTTCTCTCCGACGCTCCAATGGCTGCGGCTCGGGGGCCGGGGCCACCATGACAGGTATGAACGATGTCCCGCCTTTGGCCCGAGCCTCTCGCCGCCAGCGAAACACCAGACTTGGATGGATCCCAAACTGTGCAGCCACCT
Organism: Komagataeibacter xylinus; assembly: GCF_009834365.1. NCBI lineage: Bacteria > Pseudomonadati > Pseudomonadota > Alphaproteobacteria > Acetobacterales > Acetobacteraceae > Komagataeibacter > Komagataeibacter xylinus. The sequence continues at coordinate 1,115,796 of NZ_CP041348.1, forward strand.
CCCTTATGGGGCGTCGGCTCTCGTAGGACGCGATGACCACTCGCGCGCGAAATTCAGGGGCGTGCCAGCGGCGGCGATCCGAAACGATCTCGATCCGCGAGGCGCCCGCCAGCCTGTCCCGCTCGCCTGTCTCTCTACCGCTCCTTTGGAGCCTCTCTGCGGTACTACCTGCGACACTCGCAGGTAGTACCGCGTCCCTATCTCTTAAATCGCTCATGCTTCATAGCTGAACCAGACCAGAAGTATTCAGCAAGGCGTCAGTCGCCGGGAGCTTACCCCTTGGGGCTGACAATGCGCTGTTCATAACCCCTGGCGGCAAACACGTCCCAGGCATGCGTCAGTTCCGACAGCCATAATCCGGTCGGGTGCGCCGGATTGTCGAAATGCGCGATGTTGGTGGCAACGTGAAGGATATGACGGCTCATGGCTGGTCCCTTTCATGCGGCAGGGTAGTCGAACAACCGTTCTGTAACGTTCAAGTCCAGTTGAAGGTCAATCTGTCGTTTGACATTCAATCTGACTTCAACGTTAGCGTTGTAAGGGCAAACCTGCTCGGCACCATGGAGGCAGCCCCACATGCAGACAATTCTGGGCGCAAATGGCCAGATCGCCACGGAACTGGCGCGGACATTGCATCAGCATCATACGGGTGACCTGCGGCTTGTGAGCCGCAATCCCCGCAAGGTCAATGACGACGATACCCTTATGGCTGCGAACCTGCTGGATGCAGAGCAGACGACACAGGCGGTGAAAGGCAGCCGGATCGTCTATTTCACAGCCGGCCTGCCCCCGGACAGCACACTGTGGGAAGAGCAGTTTCCGGTCATGCTGAAGAACGCCCTGCAGGCATGCCGGGCGGCCGGGGCCAGTTTTGCCTATTTCGATAATACCTACATGTATCCGCAGAACAGCGCGATCCAGACGGAGGAAACACGCTTCGCCCCGGTTGGCCGGAAAGGGCGGGTGCGCGCTGCAATGGCGTCCATGGTGCTGGAAGAAATGGTCCGAAGAGACATCCCCGTGCTCATCGCCCGCGCACCGGAATTCTACGGCCCGGGGAAAACGCAGAGCTTCACCAATGCCCTGATCATTGACAGGCTGAAAGCGGGCAGAAGACCGCTGGTCCCGGTCCGTGACGATACGCGCCGGACCCTCATCTGGACACCGGATGCAAGCCGCGGGCTGGCAACCCTGGGCAACACACCGGATGCTTATGGCCAGACCTGGCATCTGCCATGCTGTGATGATCGGCCGACCTACAGGACATTCGTCACCATGGCGAGCAGGATTTTCGGGCACGCGCCCTCCTATTCGGTCATTGGAAAGTGGCCACTGATCATCGCAGGCATTTTTTCAAAAAAGGTGCGGGAGATTAGGGAACTGCTGCCACGCTACGAACAGGACAATCTCTTCGATTCAACGAAGTTCAAACGCCGTTTCCCCGAGTTTTCTGTCACGACATATGAGGAGGGTCTGGAAGTGATCAGGAAGGAATAGAGAGGCGGATACCGCCGTCATGTCAGACATTAAAGCGGCTGTGACCATTGCCCGAAAGCCGACATTGTCAAGCAGACCGCTATAGACAGAGTTTGGGACAAAGTCGTCGTCTCCGCTTCGCTGCTACGATGACGGTTTTCAGCGAAAGCAGAAGCTTCAGCCTCGTATAAAACTATCGTCGGTTGGCTGCGATTGGAGGCAAGAGTCGCGTGGTGCCTTTGGATCTCACAGCAGCGGATAGCGGTTATTCCTCCTCTCGCTTAATTGCCTTCTGTGTTCGTACGGACGATCAATTCCCACTGGATGGAACCGAGATTGGTCGCATGTTGGTGATGATTCTGAGGCGGGAGAGGATCGCCCTTGTTCGATGTAATCTCTTTCTTGCAGTGTCGGCACTTGTAGATTCCCGATATAGGAACTTCGCTCCCAGGATTGTAATAGTGAGTCTACCAAGTGTTTTGAGGCTTACCTGTCTTGTGAAGATCATTTAGATTTAAATACCAAGCCATCTCATGCTCCGTGGGAACCCAATTTCTCTCGGCATTCTACTACAAGCTACTATCCCGACAAATACTAATTATGCGAAAAAACACTTGTTCATTTTAGGATAGAAAATTATTGTTTTCTTATAGTAATACAATAAATTGAGACATTTTATCAATATAAATCATCAAATATAATTAGTATATGAATTTGATTTCGTGTGAAATTATATAAATAACTTACTATAAATTCTATTTTAACAGGGGAATGTCTTATATATTTACTTAATTAACACTTGCGCGGGTCCGAGAAGGCGGCATCAATCCGATTTTAGTGGCCATCGAAGCAGCTTGGTTTCGATGGCATTCCGCGTTTAATATCGACAAAACGGAGAGGATCAAATGTCACTTTCTGGTGTTATGAGTTCGCCTTACCAGCGTAAATTTTTCCTGTTTTCATCGATCTTAATTATCATTGTTTCCTGTTTTATCGTATGGATTCTTTATTGGTTCACATTGGACACTCGCGGCTGGAACCTGCTCATTAGTGTCTTAGTTTCGATTGTCACCAGCGCCATATTCTCCCTTGGGTCTGCGCTCTATCTTGCCTTTTTCTTCGAAGACCCCTTCGAACTTGCCTCTGCCCAAGAGCTGCTGCCTCAAGATGTCGGCCAAGCCCTAAGGCAGATAGCCGAGAATACGGCAGACTATAAGCTGTTCGTGCGCACTGGCCGCCATTTCAGGGCGGAAATTCTCCCTGTACTCGTGAATAGCGCCATAAAGTCCCGCAGGCCTGTCCAAATCGAAGTAGTGCTACTCAATTTTCGTAATGACGCTTTATGCGAGAAATACGCGGCTTACCGGAAAAGTACCTCCTTTGACGCCAAGGTGTGGACAAAGGAATATGTGCAGCAGGAAGTGTTGGCGACGATCTTGCGGCTGATCGATACCGTGGTGACCCACAGCAGCCTAGTGAAGGTTGATCTTTATTTGAGCGATCGACTTTCGATTTTCCGAATTGACGGATCATCAGACGAACTTATCGTCACCCGGGAAGATCCCAAGGATACAGCGTCACGTTATCGCCGCGATGATAGGGCCTACTCAGCCTTCCTGACCGAATTCAATTGGACGCGCGATGATGCGATAAAGGTTAGGCTTGGAAGCAATGGTTTGTCACTACCGACAACATTGGAGGAAATGTTAGACGGATCTTCTTTGCTAGCAACTGTCGGCGCTGGTGCGGCGAAGGCAAAAACTGCCCCCTCACCATATGCCCGTTAAAATTCCTTTCCCACTCACGCTCGATTACGTCAGATCGGCTTCAACTTCTGCCCTATTTGCAAGCCTCCAGTCGTGGGTGAAGGCGTCAGATCCTACCTGTCTGGTTCACCCGCACGGCTTCGCCGTAGTCCTCCTCAGGTCCGGGTTCGAAGACTGGCGGCTTCATTGGTGGCCGAAAGGACCAAGAATTTTGACTGGCATGCCGGGGATGATCCACACCCACGACAAAATGATTGAGAGCCGAATTCTTCTGTGGTTGCCGTCCGTTATGCAAGAGTTTTCTGACCCATATTGACGTGTGATCGTGTGCGGTCTTCTGTAAGGCCTGTTGATGTGGCCTTTCAGAAGCCACTGGCCAGTATGGTGATCAGCGGATCAGATCCAAATCTCACAGGCGTGCTTTAAAGCACAGAGAAATCCACTGGTTTTTCCGATCCGGATCAGACGATCATGCGCCCATTCAGGTCATCGCCCTCTCACACCCCTACCGGTTCCATCCGCGGGAGCCGAGCCATCGCTCAGGCTGCCACGGACAGGGCCGGATCCCGATAATCCTCCTGTTTTGTTGCCATGGCCCAGATGGCTCGTGCCATCCTGTTGGCCAGCGCAATGGCTACCAGCATACGGGGCTTGCGGGCCAGCATCCGTGCCAGCCAGCTTCCCGGTGCAGGGGCCTTACGGCTGGCCCAGTTCACCTGGGTCATGGCGCCCATGATGAGAAGCCTGCGGATATCAGCCTGCCCGGCTTTTGATATCTTCCCCAGCCTTTCCTTTCCGCCAGATGAGAACTGACGGGGCACCAGCCCCAGCCACGCAGCAAAGTCGCGCCCGCGCCGGAAGCTCTGCAGGTCAGGCGCAAAAGCTTCAATCGCAAGAGCGGTCAGAGGACCCACTCCAGGCATGCTCTGCAATCTGCAGGTGTTTTCACTTTCCTGGGCAAGCATCCTGATCTTCTTTGTTCTGACATCAATCCGCACACTCTGCTCCGAAATCTGTCGCAGCAGATCAAGGCATTCCTGCTTCACAGCCTCTGGCAGAACCGCCTCATCCAGCATGGCTTCAATGTGTCTGATATGCGCAATCCCCTGTGGCACGACGAGACCGAATTCATACAGAACGGCACGCAGGGCATTCACCAGTTCCGTGCGCTGGTGCACCAGACGCTGCCGGGCCCGGAAAAGAACGCCACGCGCCTGCTGCGCTTCAGTGCGTGGTTCGACAAAGCGCATTTCCGGCTGACGGGCCGCAATGACGATCGCTTCCGCATCAGCAGCATCGTTCTTCTGGCGCTTCACGAAAGGCTTCACATACTGCGGAGCGATCAGTCTGACCTCGTGACCAGCTCCTGCCAGTTCGCGAGCCCAGTAATGCGCGCTCCCGCACGCTTCAAGAACGACCAGAGCAGGCGGCTGCGTGGCCATGAACTGCATAAACTGCTGACGACGCAGCTTTTTGCGAAACATCACCTCGCCCGCACGCGAAGCTCCATGAACCTGGAAAATGTTCTTTGCCAGATCAATGCCTATCACTGTATCCTTCATCTGCCGTCCTTTCGCGCAGTCGTTTCTTCCAACGACCATTCTGGCACATTGCGATGCCGTGCGGGGAGGACGGCAACCACCCCATCTCACAGGGCAGATCAAGAACGTTCTTTATGACGTTTCGGCAGTAACGGCCGGAGGGCAGCCTGTGTACGAAGTGGCCTACGCTGGCAACAAATATGTTAGAGCCTGATCCGAAAGTTTTTGAACAATACCAGCCTGTTGTGATTCATCCGTCTTTACGAAGAGATGGAGTGAATGGTGACATGGACTGGTATTGCCCGACGTGAACATAGCCGGGAAGGACTGCGATATCCATCGGATATGATGGACGGGGAATGGGCTTTGATCATGCCATTTGTGCCCCCTGCGAAACGGGGCGGTCGCCCTCGCACGACGGATATGCGCGAGGTGGTCAATGCGATGCTCTACATAGCCTCGGCCGGGTGCGCGTGGCGCCTGCTGCCGAAATGCTTTCCGCCGGTCTCGACTGTCAGGCGCTATTTCTACGCCTGGCGTGATACCGGGCTGTTCGAGGTCATGAATACGGTGCTGGTCATGAGCCTGCGCGAGATCGAGGGGCGTGAAGCCTCCCCGAGCGCGGGCGTGATTGACAGCCAGTCGGTGAAAACTACGGAAAGCGGCGGGCTTTCGGGCTATGACGCGGGCAAGAAGGTCAAGGGCCGCAAGCGCCATATCGTGACTGATACCTGCGGCTTCCTGATCTTTCTCCTCGTTCATGCCGCCGATATCCAGGATCGTGATGGGGCCGTTGATGTCCTGGCGGCAATACGCAGGCGCTTTCCCTGGCTGCGCCACATCTTCGCTGATGGCGGCTATGCTGGCGAGAAATTGCGATCCGCGCTCGCCTCCATGGGAAAATGGACGGTCGAAATCATCAGGCGGTCCGATACGGTGAAAGGCTTTCAGATCCTGCCGCGCCGCTGGGTGGTTGAACGGACATTCGCCTGGCTGGGACGGTGCAGGCGGCTCGCCAAAGATTGGGAACAATCCATTGCGTCCTCAACCGCATGGACATTGATCGCCTCGATCCGCATGCTCACACGACGGACAGCAAGGCATTGTCAAGCTTGAAAAACTTTCGGATCGGGCTCTTAGAAATACTGCGAACGTTTTGCAAAAAACTGCTGAGCGAGTGCGGGCAAGAGTGAGTAATATCCAAACCCTCAAGGCGGGTGACTGCTACCGCATAGAAAATCATGTTTATCATGAGGCCATCGTTCCAGACGACGCCGTAACGGCAACGATCGTATGTATGCACTCTCCGTCGCCGGGACCTATCAAGGTGATTGGCCTAGATGGTTATCCAGAACACCTCGAGTTTCAACGGATCGAACGCCGAGCAGCTGATTACATGGGTTTCGTTTGAGCGCCAATCTTCACCTCAATCTATGAAAAGACGAGGCTGTCGCGGCGAACCGCGTTGAGCATCATGAAATGAATGACGGATTTTTGCCTACTATGGCGAATAGGAGACATTCCGCTCCCCCCCCGTCACAGCCCCATTCCTTCGCCACACAAAAAAGGCCGGGACAGAATTGCCCCGGCCCTCATGCCAATCCGTTCAGTTCACCCGATCTTACTGATCGTCATCATCACCGGTCGGCGCATCATTATCATCGGCATTGGGGCTGACCGCCACGAACACGCTCTGCCCGTTGCGCACGACCCGCAGCAGCACCGAGTGATTGGCCTGGAAAGCCTGCCTTATGGCCGAGACAGTGGCGCGCGGGTTTTCAACCGGCACTTCGCCCACCGCCTGAATGACATCACCAGCATGGATACCAGCCTGCTCGGCGGGCGAGCCGGGCTGCACGTCGCTCACCACCACGCCGCGCACGCTCTCTTCCAGCCCGAGTTGCTGGCGCAGGTCAGGCGTAAGGGGGGCAAGGGTTACGCCCAGTTTCGGACCCTTGTCGGCATCATGCGCGTTGTCACCCACAGTGCCATCGGCCGTGCTGCCCTTGCCCAGGCTTGAAATCAGCACGGTTGCCGTCTGCGGCTTGTTGTTGCGCAGGTAGGACAGCGATGCCTTGGTGCCGGGCGTGATGGAGGCCACATTGACTGCCAGCGTATGGGGCGTATCGATATTCTGCCCATTGAGCTGGGTCACCACGTCACCGGCCTTAAGTCCCGCCTTCTCGGCCGGGCTGCCCACGCTGACACTGGCTACCAGCGCCCCGGTGGCCGGTGCCCCCGTGGCCGAGGGCTTCAGCCCCAGCGCGCTGGCCATGGACGGCGTGATTTCCTGCGCCGTTACCCCCAGATAGCCGCGCGTGACATGGCCGGTCTTTTCAAGCTGCTCGACAATGTTTTTCACGGTATCGGACGGAATGGCGAAGCCAATGCCGATCGACCCGCCCGAAGGCGAAAGAATGGCAGTGTTCACCCCCACCACCTTGCCATCCTGCGTAAACAGCGGGCCACCGGAATTGCCACGATTGATGGGCGCGTCCACCTGAATGAAGGAATCATACGGCCCATCGCCAATATCACGCCCGCGCGCGGAGACGATGCCTGCGGTCACCGTGCCGCCAAGCCCGTATGGGTTGCCAACGGCCACCACCCATTCACCCGGCTCGACCTTGTCGGAGTCGCCAAGTTCGATAAAGCGCAGCTTGCCCGAGGGCGAGACCTTGAGCAGGGCGATATCGGTCTTTGAATCGCGGCCCACGATCTTGGCGGGCAGCGCCGTGCCATCATCAAGCGTGACCGTGACCTTGGTCGCACCCTTGACCACATGGTTGTTGGTCACGACGTAGCCATCGGGCGAGATGACGAAGCCCGAGCCACGCGCCTCGACCGTGCGGTGCGCCTGCTGCGGCATCATCTGGAAAGGGAACGGGAACGGAAAGCCGCCCTGCATGCCGCCGCCACCGCCGCCCATTTCCTCGCCCGTGTCAGCATCCTTGATGCGGGCCGTGATCGAGACCACCGCCGGTTTGACCTGCTTGACCAGATTGACGAAGTTAGGCAGCTGCTGGATCTGGGTATCGGGGCGGATGACCCCGGTTTCATCGGCCCGCGCCACAGGTGCGCAGACCAGCCCTGCCCCGGCAACCGTGCTGGCCACCAGCGAGGCCAGCAACCGCGTGCGAAACCGGCGGGGGGAAAGGGTGTTCGACCGTACTACGTCTGACATGGCATCCCTGAGCATGGAGGTCCTGCTGAAATCTCGAAACAACGGGGCGGGACTGGCCGCCTGAGCATTACAGTCCCATTCCCTGCATTGTGCCGCAAGAGAGCCAACACGTGTTATACCGTTGCATGACAAATAGGTTAGGCACGCTTCCGGGCAAAAAAATCCCGTAGCAGCGCCCCGGCCTCGCGCTCGCGCACGCCGCCCACCGTCTCGGGCCGGTGCAGGCAGCGGGCTTGCGCAAACACCCGCGGGCCATGCTCCACGCCCCCGCCCTTGGGGTCATAGGCGCCAAAGACAATCCGGCCGATACGGAAATGCACCGCCGCTGCTGCACACATGGGGCATGGCTCCAGCGTGACATAAAGCGTGCAGTCTGCCAGGCGCTGCCCACCGCGCAGGCGGGTCGCTGCGCGCATGACCTGCATTTCGGCATGGGCGGAGGGATCATGCCACTCCTCCACCCGGTTGCCCGCACGCGCGAGCACCTGCCCCTCCGGCCCGGCAAGGGCGGCCCCCACCGGCACCTCGCCGCGCAGCGCAGCGGCCCGCGCCTCTGCCATCGCAATATCCATGAAATAAGCCGGGAGCGGACGTGTCATGCCCGCATGATACCCAGCCCCCTCGCTACGGGCCAGTACCCCGCGCAAAACCGCAACTTTTTACTGGATTGGAGCAACCCCGCATGGCCATGATGGTTAACGGGTCAGGAGACGGGCATCTGCCCCGCAACGGACCAAGGCAGCCGCTCCAGCAGCAGAGGAAAGGGTCATGCATACGCTTTCGCTCATTCTGGCAACCGCCGCGATCGTGGCGGGACTGGCTGCATCAAATGACCTGCACCCTGCGGCACGCCCTTCCGAGACCTGCCTGCTCACCTGTGCCTTGCGCTAAGGATTGGCTGCAATGGACTGAGCGGAATAAAATTTTCTGGTAAAGCTTTTTTCAAAAAGCTTCAAAGAACGCTGCCTTTTAAAAAAAGGCAGCACCCAAAAACTGCCGCTTTTTATCGAGACTTTAATTCAGGGCAGTGGCAGGTCATTCACGGTTACAATGCGCCATCCCTCCGGCAGGCGCTCGATCACGCTTAGCGCCAGATTCTGGATGGAGAAATGCAGCGCCGTTTCGGGGTGAACCCGCAGGGCATGGGCCAGGGCTGCGCGAATGGCTCCGCCATGGCTGACCACCACCATGTCCTGCCCCTCATGCTCGGCGGCAAGGCGGTCAAGGCAGGCCCCCACGCGCGAGCACACCTGCACCATGCTTTCGCCCTGCGGCGGCAGTTCGGTTGCCCCCACTGACCAGAACGGATGGGCAGGCAGGCTCAGCTTGTCGGGCAGCGTGTCATGCGTAATGCCGTGCCACTCGCCCATCGACTGTTCGGTCAGGTCAGGCTCCACGCACCAGTCATGCGGGCCATAGCCAGCCTTCTGGATGGCGCGCGCGGTATGCTGGGTGCGTGACAGCGGCGAGGTAAACCACAAAGCGGGTTTTGGCAGGCGGCAGGCCAGTGTTTCGTACATCCCGCGCTGCGCCACGAGGCTGTCGGGGCAAAGCGGCACATCCATCGCCCCATACAGCCGCATGCGGGCATTCTGCTCCACCAGGGCATGGCGGATCAGCCAGAAGCGGGTCACCCCCTTCTCCAGTTGCGGGGTATCAAGAAAATTGCCGTGGTTGGTCTGTATCGTCACGCCGGAAATCCATCATGAAAAAAACAGGAAAAAGTCAGGCAGGCAGAATCGCGCGCGCGCGCCAGCCATGCGGCAGGTAGGTCTGCACGGGCGCCATGGCGGCAAGGCGGGGCCAGTGCCGCAGGATCAGGCCAATCTTGTCAAGGATGCGCCCGACATTGCGCGCCTCGCGGCGCAGGCGTTCGGTCGGGTCCATGCCCTCATGCGAGGGCTCGCCCGAAACCAGTCGCGCGCCAGCCGAAATACGCAACGCGCCAGCCAGTTCACCCGGCAGGTCGGGATGGGCCAGCGGCACCGGCTGGCCCACATGGCACAGCACCGCGGCAAGGGCCGCATCAGCATCATCAGAGGGGATGCAGCCGGAAAGATCGGTATTGAGCCACGCATATAACTGCCGCGCCTCGGCTACCGCCAGTGGGCGAAAACCGCCTTCAGGGCTATCGGGGGCACGGACAAAAAAGCTCATGATGGTTGGCAGGCAGTCCCATGTGTCATCCGGGCCGGGCCGGGTGGGAGCGACAGGCGGCAGCAGTTCCAGCACGGGACTGGCCGCGATCTGTGCCGTGACGGCGGCAAGAAAACTGCGCAGCCGGTCGCGCACCACGGAGCGGGGTATGGCGCCAAACGCCGTTATTTCAGCCAATGCCGCCTGCCAGCGCAGGATAAGGCCGACATTGTGCCCTGGCAGCAGGCTATTGCGCGCGGGGCCTGCGGGCCAGGCGGCACGATAGCTGTAATCCGCCAGCCCGGCGGGCAGGTCGCGCGGGCCATCAAGCCTGCCGCGCACACAGGCAGGCAACAGCAGCGCCCCGCAAAAAGGCGGCCCGGTAAAGAATTTGGAGCCGGTCACCATCACCATCCAGCCCATGTCCAGATAGGCACGCACCCGTGCCGGATCGAGCCGCGCCTGACAGGCATCCACCACCACATCAGGCCGGTCATCCGTGCCAGCGCCCAGCGGGGCGGTTGCCTGTTCCAGCGCCGCAAGCCCCGGTGCGAGCAGGCCCGTCTTGGACAGGTCAAGCCGATGCAGCAGCACATGGCGGCCTGAAGCGCGCAGTTCATGCGTCAGGCAGCAGGTTTGCGCATCCACCTCTGGCAGTGCGCGCACATGGCCCGCCCCATCGCGCATGGGCACGTTGACCACCTCTGTATCAGCAGGAAAGCCCGCAATGCGCGCGCCCCGGGTCACGCCATGACCAAGGGCGGTATCATTGGCAAAATGGCGCCCCTGCGCGGCCAGAGGCACGCCGCTGCCCGTCTCCTCGGGGGCAAGGAGGATATTGCTGACGGGGCGGCCACCCGGCGCCAGCGCCGCAAGGGCCAGCGCATAGAGTTCGCAATCCGTGCCCGAAGGAGCGAGCACGACGCCTTCATGCCCGGTCAGGCCAAAAGCACGGGCGATGCCAGCCTGTATACCGGCATCCTGCGTCTGTGCCGCTTCTTCCGCCCGGCCCTGCAATGCCCCCGCCACCAAAGCGAGACGGGCCGTTTCAGCACCTGCAAAGCCGCGCTCGGACAGTGACGAGGCCGTGGACGAAGCAAAGGTGATGGCCCATGGCCGGGGCCGGTGCGAACAGCCGTAATGGTTCAGCCCCGTTGCCGGGTCCACCGCCAGCCGGGCATCGCCGCCCGTGGCCATCAGGGTCTCGATCGGGCCAAGCAGCTTCCATAGCGGGGCCAGCGCGCCCTGCAATGCCGTGAAATCGGCCGCCACCGGCAGCGCTGCAAGGGCTGGCTGCAAGGGGGCAAGCGCGGGCCACATCGCGCGCAGGGTCGTGCTGTCTGGCACGTCGGATCCGGCCATCAGCGGCACCCATGCGGCGGGCGCATCCGTATCGGCCCGGCCCGTATCAAGGTACCAGAACAGGGCTGCCGTACGGGCGGCGCAGAAGGCGGCCTGAAACGGCTGTTGGGGCGCGCGTTCCAGCAGGGCGGCGAGTTCCAGCGCATGGCGCAGGAAGAAGGCCGTCTGCTCAAGATTGCCCTGAAGCGGCAGGCCAAGCACGATCCCCCCATCGGGCAGGATGCGGAAAGGGGCTTCAAGCACCGGGTCCAGCACGATGCGCCGCGCGCCCGCAATCACCCGCAGGTCTGGCCGTTCCAGAACACGCAGCAGCTCCTGCGTCAGAGTATGGGCGAACACCGTGCTGTTTCCTTTTCCACGTTGGCAGGCGGCACGACCCAGCCCGCTTCGGCCATAAGGCGGCGCATATGGTCTGGTGGGGGAGCCGTGGCCCGCACGGGCGGGTCAAGCGGCAGATTGATGCCGCGGCTCATGAGGTGTAGCGCCCCGGCCGTGGGCGCGCCATAGCGCTCATCTCCCCGTATGGGGCAGCCGATCAGGGCACAATGGGCGCGGGCCTGATGGGTACGCCCGGTTTCCAGCACCAGTTCCAGCCAGCTTATGGGCTCACCCGCCGCATCCCTGCCCTGCCCCAGTACCCGCCACCGCGTGCGCGCGGGCGGCGCATCCTGCACATTGGGCTGCATGCGCCACTGCCCGGCCTCTTCCACGCGGCCAAGCGGGGCAGCGACCACGCCAGACAGGCCTGCAGGCGTGCCATGCACGATGGCCCAGTAGGTCTTGCGGGCCTGGCCTGAAGCAAAACAGGCCTGCGCCGCCACCAAAGCCTGCTTGCGCAGCGCCACGACCAGACAGCCTGCCGTATCCTGATCCAGCCTGTGCGCCAGCCATGGCCCGTTGCGGTGGCGTGACAGGAGGGGAAACCAGTCCTCCACACTCGGGCCGCCCTTTCGACCGGGATGGACCGGCAGCCCCGGTGGCTTGTCCAGCACCACGAAGCGGTTGTCACGGTAGAGAACCGTGAACGGCAGGGAGCCAGTGGGCTGCACGGATGCAGGCCGGGGCGAAGGTTGCCTCATTCGTCTTCTGTCGGGCGGCGCATAAGCACTTCACGGCGGCCCACATGGTTGGCCTCGCTGACCAGCCCTTCCTTCTCCATCTGCTCGATGATCTTGGCCGCACGGTTATAGCCGATCGACAGATGGCGCTGGATGAAGGAGGTCGATGCCTTGCCCTCACGCGCCACCACTTCAACCGCCTGCGCAAACAGGCCATCTTCCTCAGCACCACCAGAAGGGGCAGCGAAGGGCTTGTCCGCGCTGTCCTCTTCCTGGGGCGAGATGACATCATCATCATAGATCGGCTCGCCCTGCGTGCGCAGGAAGGCCACCACGGCCTCCACCTCCGCATCCGCCACGAACGGGCCGTGCACGCGCGTGATCCGCCCGCCTGCCTGCATGAACAGCATGTCCCCTCGCCCCAGAAGCTGCTCGGCCCCCTGCTCGCCCAGAATGGTGCGGCTGTCGAACTTGCTGATGACCTGAAACGAAATACGCGTGGGGAAGTTGGCCTTGATGGTGCCGGTAATCACATCGACCGAGGGGCGCTGGGTGGCAAGAATGAGATGGATGCCCGCCGCGCGCGCTTTTTGGGCCAGGCGTTGCAGCAGGGCCTCGATCTCCTTGCCCGCCACGATCATGAGATCGGCCATCTCATCAACCACGATGACAAGATAGGGCAGCGAATCAAGGGCAAGCTGCTGCTCCTCGAATGTCGGCTTGCCGGTTTCGGGGTCATAGCCGGTCTGCACGCGCCGGGTCACGATCTCGCCGCGCTCGCGGGCTTCGGTCACGCGCTCGTTGTAGCTGGCGATGTTACGCACCTGCAGGTGCGCCATGGCGCGGTAGCGGCGATCCATCTCGCGCACCGCCCATTTCATGGCCGCGACCGCCTTGGCCGGTTCCGTCACCACCGGGGTCATGAGATGGGGAATGCCCTCATAGATGGACAGTTCAAGGATCTTGGGGTCAATCAGGATCAGGCGGCACTGCTCGGGCGAGAGGCGGTAGAGCAGCGACAGGATCATGGAGTTCACCCCCACCGACTTGCCCGACCCCGTGGTGCCCGCAATCAGCAGGTGGGGCATGGCGGCAAGGTCGCTATAAACCGATTCACCCGCAATATCCTTGCCCAGCGCAAGGTTGAGCCGCGCGGGGGAATGCGCCCATCGAGGGTCCATGAGCAGTTCGGAGAAATAAACTGTCTCACGCCGGGAATTCGGCACCTCGATGCCAATCACGTTGCGCCCCGGCACGGTGGCAATGCGCACGCTGAGCACCGACAGGGAGCGCGCCACGTCATCCGCCAGGCCAATCACGCGGGCGGCGCGGATGCCGGCTGCGGGCTGGAGTTCATACAGCGTGACCACCGGGCCTGCATGATAGGCCACGATCGTGCCCTGCACCCCGTACTCGGACAGCACGGTCACAAGCTGGGCGGCGTTGGCCTTGAGCAGTTCCTCGGTCGGCTTGGTCGTGGAGGCTGGCGGCGGCGGTGTCAGCAGTGAAAGCGAGGGAAACTGCCACTGCGGCTGCTGCGGCGGCGTATAGCCCGACGTGGCGGAAGCCGCGGGCGCAGGTGCATCATACGCATCCGGGCGGGCAGGCGCCTCATCGGCGCGCGGGCCACCGGAGAAAAGGCGTGAAAAGAGGTTCGGGCGCGCCGGTTCCTCAACAGCGGGCGGCGTGCCCGGATGATCGGTGATGGGCGTGTTTTCGGGCGGTCCCGGCTCGTCATGCCATGGCGCGCGGTCAGATGCCGTGTCATTCCCCCCCACCAGCAACGGCTGCGGAATATCCTCATCCATGCCCGGCGGGTGCATCCAGTTGCTCTGCAACGACACCTGCGCCGGGCGGCCGCCTTCCAGCTTGCGGCTGCCGGGCAACGTCGGGCGCGCCGCATCCTCCGGCTTTGTGGTGGTGGCGGGCATGTTCTTAGCATCTGGCGCACGCAGGCTGCCTGCAGGGGCCGCATCGTTCACCGGCATCAGGCCCGTGCCGGGGGCAGCGCCCGCCCGAACGAGGGGCCCGGTCTCAGCATGGGGCGCAGATGCGGTCAGGGCAGTATTGAAAAGCGGTTCGTCTTCATCCTCGATCAGCGCCGCCAGTGAGGATGGTGGCGCTGCGGCAGGGGCCGCCTGAGAAGCGGGAGAATGGGCCGGTGCCTGCGCCCCGCCCTGCCCTGCTTCGGGCCGCGCTGCCATGCGGCGCAGCCAGGCCACCAGCACCATGGGCTGGCGCAACCCGAACAGGAAACCGCGCCCCATGCCCCGCCATTCCGACAGGGACAGGGCAAGTGCGAGCAGCACCAGCAGGGCGCCAAGCACAAGCCCCAGCACCCAGACAAGGAGCGGCCCACCATGCCCCACGAACACGATGGCAGCCTGAATCGACATATGCGCGACCGAAAGGCCCACTGCCCCGCCCAGCCCGGCCTGCGTGGGCCATTGTGGCGCGTGCAGTCCCGCCAGCAGCGGCAGGGCCGCGACATCGGCTGCAATGACCGGCAGGGCGCATAGCAGGGCAATGAGACGCAGAAGCGCCGATACCAGCCCATGGTGGCGGATCAGGCGCCAGCCCCACGCCATGAGGCAGAAAATGGCCAGTGTGCCCACGATCCCGAAATTCTGGAGCATGAAATCGGCCATATAGGCGCCGGGCCGCCCGAGCAGGTTGCCCGGCGGCTGCGCGCTCGACGTATTGGCGGAGGGATCGCGCGGATCATAACTCCATAACGCAATGGCGAGACACAGCGCCAGAATCCACAATCCCACGCCACCGGCTTCGGCCAACCGTTCGCGCAGGCGCGAACGGGCCGGGCCAGAGGAAAGTGATTCAGGAAAAAAACGGCTGAAGATCGCCAAAAATCCACATCCCGATCATAAGGTCCGCCTGCGGGGACCAAAAGCACGAGGGAGATGACCTTGCATGCCGCGCCTGCCATTCCCGCCAAACGAAACAACTATAACCCTGTCCACACGACAGAAAGAAGGCCGACAGGATAAAATACGGCGATGAATCACCCGTTATCATCCGCCCCATGCCGCCAGGCATACAGGCAGGCCGCTCCATGCCGCCGCTCGAGCAGCAGATGCTGCGCCGCCACAGGGGGTGCTTCTGCCGCAGCTGTCTCGACCACGATGAGGGTGCCAGCGTGCAGCCAGCCACCCCGTTCCAGCACGGCCAGCGCCCGGCTGGGCAGGTCGTGATTATACGGGGGATCGAGAAAAACCAGATCGGCGGATGCGGCAGTACCACGCGGCGGCAGGCGCAGCATGTCGCAGGCACGAATCGTGGCGCGGTCCTGCAGGCCACAGCCGTGCACATTCTCGCGCAGGCACCGCAGGGCCGCGCGGTTCTGCTCGACAAACAGCGCAGATGCCGCCCCGCGTGAAAGGGCCTCGAGCCCCAGCGCACCGGTTCCGGCAAACCCGTCGAGCACGTGCGCGCCGCGCAAACGGTCCGCCCCGGCCCATGGCGCATGCATCAGCGTATCGAACAGGGCCTGGCGCACCCGGTCCGCCGTGGGGCGCGTGACCTGTCCCGGCGGGGCCAGCAGGGTGCGGCCCCTGCATTCACCTGCGATGATCCGCATCAGGCCCCGCGCGGGGTCTTGCCGCCCGCAAGGCCTGCTATCTGCTCACGGATGACCTTGCCGGTCACTTCCTCAAGCTCGCCCCGCTTGAGCGTGCCAAGCTGGAATGGCCCGTAGGAGGTGCGGATCAGGCGGCTGACATGCAGGTTCAGCCCTTGCATCACCTTACGGATCTCGCGGTTCTTGCCTTCACGCAGCGAGACGGTCAGCCAGGCATTGTCGCCCTTGACGGAATCAAGCTGCGCCTCGATCGGGCCATAACGCACGCCCTCGAACTCGCTGCCCCTGATCAGGGAGGCCAGCGCGCGCTCATCAACCACCCCAAACACGCGCACACGGTAACGCCTGATCCAGCCATTGCTGGGCAGTTCCAGCCTGCGTGCGAGTGCACCATCATTGGTGAGCAGCAGCAGCCCCTCGCTGTTCAGGTCAAGACGGCCCACGCTGATGACGCGCGGCATGCCCGGCGGCAGGGAGTCGAACACGGTGGGGCGGTCCTCGGGGTCGCGATGGGTCGTGACCAGCCCGTCGGGCTTATGGTAGCGCCACAGCCGCGTGCGGTCGGGCGCGCCGACCACCTTCTGCTCGACCTGAACGATATCGCCTTCATCGACAAAAGTGGCCGGATGGGTGACCGGCGCGCCATTGAGCTGCACCTTGCCCTCGGCAATCAGGCGCTCGGCATCGCGCCTGCTGCACACGCCCGAACGGGCCAGCCATTTGGCAATACGGTCACCACGCGCGGAGGGGGCTTGGGTGGAATGGTCCTGTGTCATGTTCCTGTCTGCCTCGCAGCGTCGATCAACCCTTCGAACAGAAGACGGTCTCCTGCCGATATGCCAAATTCGGGGTGCCACTGCACCCCTATACAGAACGGATGGCCGGGAAGCTCAATAGCCTCGACCACGCCATCGGGCGCCGTGGCGCAGATCACCCCGCGCCCGGCATCCGCCACCGCCTGGTGGTGCGATGAATTGACGGCCAGCACCTCCTGCCCCACCAGGCGCGCAAGCTGCGTGCCGGGGGTTACATGCACTACATGCCCCGCCTCATCACGCGGGTTGGGCTGTTCATGCGCGAGAGCGGCGGGATAGGTGTCGGGAATATGCTGCACCAGCCGCCCACCGAGCAGCACGGCGAGCAACTGCATGCCACCGCAGATGCCCATTACCGGTCGCCCCAGAGCCAGCCCCTCGCTGAGCAGCGCCATTTCCGCTGCCGTGCGGCGCGGCTTGGTCTGCACGGTCGCATGCGGCGGCTCATCGCCATACAGATCGGGCGGCACGTCAAAAGCCCCACCGGTGACCACCAGCCCATCGAGCCGGGCCACCATCTGCGCCGCCTGTGCCGTATCATGCCCCAGCGCTACCGGCAGGCCGCCACAGGCGGAAATCATGTCCATGTAATTCTGGCGCAGCGCATACCACGCAAAGCGGGAATAACCGCCCGTGGTGGAAGGTGGCTCGCTATCGAGCGTGATACCGATCAGGGGAGCGCGTGAAGGGGTCATGGCACTGACCTGGCAGGACGGGCTGGCGGGCGGAACGGAGTCATCATGCTGTTCCCCCTTCTGTGCTGCTGCAAGAGTGCCACGCTACGTGCATGATACAAAAAATCCCCACCGGCAAAGCCTTGATGGGGACTTATGTAATCTTATTAAACCCTATGGTGGGCGCACAAGGGCTCGAACCTTGGACCCGCTGATTAAGAGTCAGCTGCTCTACCAACTGAGCTATGCGCCCACAGGGTTACCCTCTCGGGTGAGAGGGCTTCTAGCAGTCACCCCATTGGCTGGCAAGGGGTTTTTTGAATTTTTTTATATTCCCTAGCGCTGGAGCAACCGCAGCAGCCCATCAAACTGCTCGAGCGAGCGGTAATCGATCTTCACACTCCCGCCCTTGCCATCAAAGCTGATCTGCACTTTCAGGCCCAGCCTTGTGGCAAGATCACGCTCAAGGGCGGCGATCTCGGGGTTGCGGGCGGCTTTCTCCCCCTTCTCACGTGCAGTAGTGGCCTTGCGCTCGTGCTGCCTGGCCAAGGCCTCGGTCTGGCGCACGTTCAGCCCCTGCGCCAGCACCACCTTCAGCGCCGCCACCGGATCGGCATGCGCCAGCAGGGCCCGGGCATGACCTGCGGAAAGACTTTGATGACGCACCGCATCACGCACGGGCGGCGGCAGTTGCAGCAGGCGGACCATATTGGCCACATGCGGGCGCGACTTGCCAATGGCGCTGGCCAGTTCATCCTGCGTCAGTTCGTAGTCATCAAGCAGGCGCTGGAGGCCCTCGGCTTCCTCGATGGCGTTGAGATCGGCGCGCTGGAGATTTTCCACCAGAGCCGCGGCCATGGCATCGCCATCATCGAGCGGGCGGATATGCACCGGCACGTCATGCAGCCCCGCAATCTGCGAAGCCCGCCACCGGCGCTCACCCGCAATGATCTGGTAAGTGCCCGGACGCTGCGGATGGGGGCGGACCAGAATGGGCTGCAAAATACCGCGCACGCGGATGGAACTGGCCAGTTCATCGAGCGCGCCCGGTTCCATCTGCTGGCGCGGCTGGAAGGGACTGGGCTCCAGCACATCGACCGGCAGGCTGGAAATGGCTTCCGGGGCCTTGCGCCCCTCGACCGCAGGGGCCGCGGGCAATGCATTGACCTGCTCGCCCAGTAGCGCTGCAAGCCCACGGCCCAGGCGGGGGCGACCCGCTTCCTTCTTGGTTTTCACGCGCGTGCCTTCCCTTTATGACCAGCCGCCAAGCCAAGGCGCCCTGCCAGTTCGGTTGCCAGCGCCTGATAGGCCTGACTGCCCGAGGAGCGCTGGTCGTAATTCATGACCGGCTGCCCGTGGCTCTGCGCCTCGGAGATACGGATATTGCGGGGAATGAGGGTTTCCATCACCTTGTCGCCAAAGAAGCTGCGGGCATCATCGGCTACGAGTTCCGACAGGTTGTTACGCCGATCATACATGGTCAGCACGATGCCATCGAGTTTGAGCGCCGGGTTGAGCCCCTTGCTTACGCTATTGACGGTGCGCACCAGCTGGCTGATGCCTTCGAGCGCAAAAAATTCGCATTGCAGCGGCACGAGCACCGACTGCGCTGCCACCAGCGCGTTGAGCGTGAGCAGGCCAAGGCTGGGCGGGCAATCAATCAGCACAACGTCATAATCGCTGCCAATCTGGGCCAGGGCCTCACGCAGGCGGTATTCGCGCCCTTCCGCCATGACCAGCTCAAGCTCGGCACCAGCCAGTTCAGTATCCGCCGCAATCAGCGACAGGCCAGGCACGGCGCTGGCCTGCACCACGCCTGCAGCGCGCCCGCCATCTTCCAGCATGGCATAGGTGCCGCTGCTGCGGGCATCATACCCCACGCCCAGACCGGTCGAGGCATTGCCCTGCGGGTCGAGATCGACCAGCAGCACTTTCAGCCCCGAGGTGGCCAGCGCGGCCGCCACGTTGATGGCGGTGGTTGTCTTGCCTACGCCGCCCTTCTGGTTGGCCAGCGCGATAATGCGGGGGGAAGACGCTGACCGGCTTCCCGTATCATTCATTGTTATGGTCTCTGACACGCCTGATATCGCTCAATTCTAGAATCACACCATCCGTATTGGTACGGCTTGGAATCCGGGTTGTCGCCATGTGCCAACCGGCACGGGCCATCGTCAATTCTTCCTCTGCGTTGCGTCCTTTCAGAAACAGGCAGATACCATCAGGCTGCAGGAACCGCGCACCCCATTCCAGCAGGCGCGACAGGGGAGCAAGGGCCCGGGCCGTCACCACCTGCGCGGGAGGTACATCAACCACTTCCAGCCGCTGCGCGCAGACCCGCACCTTCACCCCCGCCACCCGTGCCGCCTCACGCAGGAATGCAGCCTTGCGCTGGTCGGATTCAACCAGCGTCACGTTCGCATCGGTCGCGCACGCGATGACCAGACCGGGGAATCCTCCGCCCGAGCCCATATCAACCAGATCCACGCCGCCAGACGGAATCAGGCTGGCAAGCTGCAGGCTGTCGCCGATATGGCGTGACCACAGATGCGGCAGGTCATGCGGGGAGACAAGGTTGATGCGCGCATTCCAGCGCAGCAGCAGGTCGGCATACCGCTCCAGCCGTTCGCGTGTTTCACGTGAAACATCGGCCAGCACTGCCATGGAATCACCCTGCGCCATCAGGCCGCGACCTGACGCTGGCGGATATGCGCCAGCAACGCCACAAGGGCCGAAGGCGTAATGCCGGGAATACGCTGGGCCGCGCCAAAGGTCACGGGCCGCACGCGAGCAAGGCGCTCCTGCATCTCGCTGCTCAGCCCACCAACCTGCGCATAGTCGAGGTCAGGCGGCAGGGTGATGCGGCCTTCGGTGGCAAGCTGGCGAATCTCGCGATCCTGCCGGGTAATGTAGCCGCTATAGCGGGCCTCGGTGGCCAGATGACGGGCCACGCGAGGCGGCAGGCCAGCAAACCACGGGGCGATGGTGGCAATCATGGCAGGTGTTGCATCGGTCGCCAGCACATCAAGCAGCGAACGCGCGCGCCCATCGGCCGAGACACTGATCCCTGCCCTGCGCAGAAGCTCCGGTGCATAGGTTTCCTGCCCGGCCCGATGAGTGGCGGCATCAATGGCCGCCTGCTCTGCCTCGAAACGCGCGGCGCGTGGTGGTGCAACACACCCCCATTCCATGCCGCGTGGCGTCAGGCGCAGGTCAGCGTTATCAGCCCGCAGGGTCAGCCTGTATTCCGCGCGTGAGGTAAACATGCGGTATGGCTCGGACACGCCCTGCGTGGTCAGATCATCAATCATGACCCCAATATAGGCATCGCCGCGCTCCAGCGTTACCCCCGCTTCACCCGCCGCATGCCGGGCTGCGTTGATGCCCGCAATCAGGCCCTGCGCTCCGGCCTCTTCATAGCCCGTCGTGCCATTGACCTGACCTGCCAGGAACAGACCGGGCAGGCTTTTGAGTTCCAGCGTGGGGGCGAGTTCGCGCGGGTCAACATAGTCGTATTCCACGGCGTAGCCCGGCCGCACGATGCGGCAGTGTTCCAGCCCCGGAATGCTTTGCAGCATTTCAAGCTGCACATGGGCAGGCAGGCTGGTGGAAATACCATTGGGATAGACCAGCCCGCCATCAGGGTTGCCGGGCAGGCCTTCGGGCTCAAGGAAGATCTGGTGCGAGTCCTTTTGCGCGAACCGTACCACCTTGTCCTCGATGGAGGGGCAGTAGCGCGGTCCCCGCCCCGAGATCGCGCCGCCATACAACGCCGAAAGATGCAGGTTCTCGCGAATGATCTCATGCGTGCGCGGCGTGGTGGCCGTGATGCGGCACGAGACCATGGGGTTGGTGATGCCGTCCGTCATGCGGCTGAAGGGTTCAGGTTCGGCATCGCCCCGGTCTTCGGGCAGGCTATCCCAGTCGATGCTGTCGCGCGCGATGCGGGCGGGCGTTCCGGTCTTGAGGCGCCCCATGCGCAGGCCGAGTGCAGCCAGACGTTCGCCCAGCGCATTGGCGGGCCGGTCCCCCACCCTGCCCGCCGGTTCGCTGTCATGCCCGACATGGATGGTGCCGCGCAGGAAAGTGCCGGTGGCCAGCACGACAGCACCGGCGGCAAACACCCGGCCATCCTCGCACACAATGCCGCCTACGCAGCCCTGCGCATCGAGCAGCACGTCGCCCGCAGCACCCTCAACAATCTCCAGCCCTTCGGTCTGGTCAAGCAGGTCCTGTATGGCCTGCCGGTACAGCGTGCGGTCTGCCTGGGCGCGCGGACCATGCACCGCTGGCCCCTTGGAGCGATTGAGCAGCTTGAAGTGAATCCCGGCCCGATCGGCGGCGATGCCCATCAACCCGTCCAGCGCATCGATCTCGCGCACCAGATGCCCCTTGCCGATGCCACCGATCGCCGGGTTGCACGACATGATGCCCACCGTATCGCGCCGGTGCGTGAGCAGCAAGGTACGCGCGCCCGTACGCGCGGCGGCCGCGGCGGCTTCACACCCCGCATGCCCCCCACCGACGACAATCACATCATAGGCCCGATCCATCACCCCTTGCTCCTACTTGCCAATACAGAACTGGCCAAACACGGTATCCAGCAGCGCTTCCACATCCACGACGCCCGTCAGGCGGCCAAGCGCGCGCATGGCCAGCCGCATTTCCTCGCCCCGCATTTCCGGCCACGCCAGGGAAAGCGCGCGCCCGATATGGTGTGCCGTCTCCTCGATTGCGGCACGATGGCGCGCGCGGGTCAGCGGGGCGTTGGCCCGGCCTGCTGTCAGGGCGCGGGCTTTCCCGGCCAGCACTGTCTGTAGCACATCCATGCCCGCATGGGTGAGAACACTGATGCCAATTGCCCCTTCCGGCGCTGGCTGCTGGTCGATCTTGTTGCAGACCAGCAGCCCACCCTCTTCCAGCCGGGGCGGAAGGGTGCTGCCGGTAAAGACCTGCACCACGCAATCCGCCTGTTTCACGTGAAACATTGAACGCCGTACGCCCTCGGCTTCAATCTCATCCTCTGTTTCGCGCAATCCGGCAGTATCGACAAGCGTTACCGGCACGTCACCCAGCACGATACGGGTCTCGATCGCATCGCGCGTGGTGCCCGCCCGAGCGGATACGATCGCCGCATCGCGCCCCGCCAGCGCATTGAGCAGACTGGACTTGCCCACATTCGGCTCACCCACAATGGCAAAGACCAGCCCACGACGCAGCCGTTCCGCCCCTGCCCCTTCGCGCAGATAGGCCGCCATGGTTGCGTGCAGCGCCGTCAGGCCATCGAGCAGGCCCTGCTCCACTTCTGGCGGCAGCTCTTCATCGGGGAAGTCGATCAGCGCTTCCTGATGGGCCAGCAGCGTGCGCAGCCTGTCGGCCCATTGCTGGTACAGACGGCTCTGGGCGCCATCAACCTGGGCGAGCGCCTGCTGCCGCTGGGCCTCGGTCTCGGCATCGATCAGGTCCGCAATGCCTTCGGCCTGCATGAGGTCAAGACGCCCGTTGCCAAAGGCCCGGCGACTGAACTCGCCCGGCTCGGCCGGGCGGGCGCCAAGGGCGACGAGCGCATCAGCCACGGCATTGATTACGGCAGGGCCTGCATGCAGGTGCAGCTCCGCGCTATCCTCGCCCGTATAGCTGTCCGGGCCGGGGAACCACAGCACCAGCGCGCGATCGAGCAGCACGGGCGTGGGGCCTTGCCGGTTCCACAGGCCACGCAGCGAGGCCCGGCGGGGCGCAGGCAGGCGGCCGCACAGGCTTTCCACAATCCGGCCACTTCCCTTCCCGCTCAGCCGCATGACCGCGATTGCCGCGCGCGACAGGCCGCTGGCCAGAGCAAAAATGACCGGGGGAGAACCATCACTTTCCTGCATTCTTTCCTCCATCAGGTCATCATCATTTTGCCAGCGCTGCCAACGGCGTTATCGTTCACCTCTTTGTCCTGATCAAGGTGACTCATGCCACAACTTTCAATGCATTCGCCATTGGCCCCCCTCACCGTCTCCGCCGAAGACGGGAAGATCGTGGCGCTTGACTGGGGCTGGGGCCGCGACCAGGAAGAAACACCCCTGCTGGATAAAGCCCGCTCCTGGCTGGAAGCCTATTTTGATGGCGAGGCCGCGCTATGCGACCTGCCCCTGGCCCCCTATGGCACGCCCGAGCAGCAGGCGGCCTGGCAGTTCATGCTGGGTATTCCCGTGGGCCAGCAGGTCAACTGGCGCGATGCCGCCCACCGGGCAGGCGTATCGCCCGAGACCATTCTCAGCGCCTGCGCCGAGAACCCCATCCCCATTTTCATTCCCTGCCACCGCATCGATTTTGCCGATTGCCCGGATTACGACCCGGACAGCTATCCCGGTGATGAAGGCGCACGCGACCGGCAGTTCCTGCTTGACCTTGAAACCCTGTCCGCCACCCCGCTTTGATCCTGCATCGCTGAACAGGAGCCACGATCATGAATACCGTCATCCGCGTGCATGACTATGGGGGGCCGGATGTCCTCCGTGTGGAAACGCTGCCCGTCCCCACGCCTGGCCCCGGCGAGATCGTGCTGCGGCAGGAGGCGATCGGCGTCAATTTCATTGATACCTATTTCCGCAGCGGGCTGTACAAATTCCCTGCCCTGCCCGCCATCCCCGGCATGGAGGGGGCTGGCACCATCACGGCGGTGGGTGAAGGCGTGTCAAACCTGCAGGCTGGCATGCGGGTGGCCTACCCCGCCACACCGGGTGGATACGCCACCCTGCGCACCATTGCGGCGGACCGGGTCGTGGTGCTGCCGCCTGATATCACGGCCCAGACAGCTGCCGCCATGATGCTGCGCGGCCTGAGCGTGCACATGCTGCTGCGCGAGGTGTACCGTGTGCAGCCGGGCGATGATATTCTGGTCTATGCGGCGGCAGGCGGCGTAGGGCTGCTCATGTGCCAGTGGGCGCGGCATCTGGGCGCGCGCGTGATCGACGTGGTCTCCACCCCCGAAAAAGCCGCGCTGGCCAAGGCCAATGGCGCGGCAGATGTCATCATCGGCACGGAGAACGTGACCGAACAGGTCCGCGCGCTGACCGAAGGCCGCATGCTGCCGGTCGTGTATGACAGCATCGGCAAGGCGACGTTCGAGACCAGCCTGTCCTGCCTCCGGCCACGGGGGCTGATGGTCAGCTACGGCAATGCCTCAGGAGCCGTGACCGGAGTGGATGTGGGCACGCTGGCAAGTCACGGCAGCCTGTACCTCACGCGCCCCCTGCTCATGACCTATATCGCCAAGCGCGCAGCCCTTGAGCATGCGGCACGTGAACTGTTTGCTCTGGTGGAAAAAGGCGTGCTGACGCCACGCATCGGCCAGTCCTTTGCGCTGAAGGACGCGGCACAGGCGCATATTGCGCTGGAATCGCGCAAGACTACCGGCAGCACCATCCTGCTGCCCTGAATGAAAACAGATAAAAGTTTTTGGGTGCCGCCTTTTTGGAAAAAGGCGGCGTTTTTCGAAGCTTTTTGAAAAAAGCTTCACCAAAAACTTTTGATTTTCAGGCAATAAAAAACCCCGGCTGCAAGGCCGGGGTTTCTGCTCTGGCACTTATCTCTGATGCGATCAGGTATTCATCGCATCGAAGAAGTCGTGGTTGGTTTTGCTGTATTTCAGCTTGTCGAGCAGGAAATCCATCGCATCCATCGTGCCCATCGGCGCAAGGATACGGCGCAGCACCCACATCTTGGCAAGATCAGCACGGTCAACGAGCAGTTCTTCCTTACGCGTGCCACTCTTGGTGATGTCGATCGCGGGGAAGGTACGCTTGTCGGCGAGCTTGCGGTCAAGGATCAGTTCCGAGTTGCCGGTGCCCTTGAACTCTTCAAAGATGACCTCGTCCATGCGGCTGCCGGTATCGATCAGGGCAGTGGCGATGATGGTCAGCGACCCCCCTTCCTCGATGTTACGGGCCGCACCGAAGAAGCGCTTGGGACGCTGCAGCGCATTGGCGTCCACACCACCGGTCAGCACCTTGCCCGATGAAGGCACGACCGTGTTGTAGGCACGGGCCAGACGCGTGATGGAATCAAGCAGGATCACCACATCGCGCTTGTGCTCGACAAGGCGCTTGGCCTTCTCGAGCACCATTTCCGTTACCTGCACGTGGCGGGTGGCGGGCTCGTCAAAGGTGGAGGACACCACTTCACCGCGCACGGAACGCGCCATGTCGGTCACTTCCTCGGGCCGCTCGTCAATCAGCAGCACGATGAGGAAGACTTCAGGATGGTTGGCGGAAATGGAGGAGGCGATGCTCTGCAGCATCACGGTCTTACCGGTGCGCGGGGGGGCCACGATCAGCGCGCGCTGCCCCATGCCGATGGGCGAGACAAGATCGATCACGCGGGAGGTGAAATCGCGGTTCGGGGTCTTGCCCTTCCCCTTGCCGGGGGGCACTGGTGCTTCAGCGCCGCCAACGGCCGAGTTCTCGACTTCCATCTTCAGCCGCCGCTCGGGGTAGAGCGGGGTCAGGTTGTCGAAGTTGATACGCTGGCGCACCGCCTCGGGCGGCTCGAAATTGATGGCGTTGACCTTGAGCAGCGCGAAATAACGCTCCCCATCACGCGGGGCGCGGATCTGGCCTTCCACCGTATCACCGGTGCGCAGGCCGAAGCGACGGACCTGGCTGGGGGAGATGTAGATATCATCCGGCCCCGGCAGGTAATTGGCCTCGGGCGAGCGGAGGAAGCCAAATCCATCGGACAGGATTTCAAGCGTGCCGTCCCCATAGATGGCCTGGTCATTATCGGCCAGGGTCTTGAGGATCGTGAACATCAGCTCCTGCTTGCGAAGAGATGATGCGTTTTCAATATTCAGACTTTCAGCATAAGCCAGAAGATCTGCTGGAGTTTTGGCCTTGAGTTCGGCGAGTTGCATGCAGGATGTGCCTATAAGTGGGCAGTTCACGGAGGGAAAGAAAAGTCAGCAATCAGAGGGACAAAGGCGCGCCATGAAAGGGGCCTGACCATGTTCGGATGAAACGGTTGATGCTGCTTGACTGATAGGTGGGAATTCCAGCGGCACTGAAAGCACCTGCTGTAATTGCCATCTCTAATATGCTTTCATACGCCACATGTCAAGTCCCTGCTCACCTTTCTGGCCGGTTTCATGTGCTGCAGGCATGATGGATACGTTACATTAATCATTCACATCTACCGTGCGGCACGCCATTTTTGCCGGAGCCGTAGGATGAAAATTTCCATCAAGCCTTTTTTTGACATGTCGTGGCTGCGGACCGTCGAGGAATACCGCGAAATTTCCCGGCAAATTCCCCAGAAGATCATTATGCCTCCCCCACCATGGAAGGGAGCAAGCTCCGAGAATCTCCAGACAGGCATCCGGCGTTATAATGCCTTTGCAGAAAACGGATCCTTTTTTACGCCTTCCCTGAGCACGAACCTGTGCACCATCCGCAACGGCAAATTCCTTGTCGGGCATGGCATGGACGGCCTGATCCTGAATGATGACAACCAACCCATTCCCAATACAAACCTGCTGATAAAAAATACCAATATTGGCCGGGTCAACAATTATGCCATCGATCTTCCCGTTCAGCATCATTTCGATGAAATCTTCGTAAGCTTCGATGGCGCATGGAAAAACTATTTCCACTGGCTGACATTCGTCATTGCCCAGGGCGCCATGGCCAAGGACATTCTCGGCCCCGATGTCCAGATCGCAGCACCGGCCCATAACATCGACAATGACGAAACCCTGCCGGGCTACAGCCGGGATGTCTACAACCAGTCCATCCACTTCAGCGGACTGCGCAACAATATCGTTCCACTGAGATCGGGGCTGTATTCCGCCCGCAAGATCCACTTTTTCCTGCTGTTTCCGATGGATCCGCTGCATGTCATCTTCAACCGGAAATTCTATGATATTTTCGAGGCAATGCAGAAGTTCATACCACCTGCCACGAACACGCCCAAAAACATCTACCTTGCCCGTCGGGGCAACGCTCAGGAACGTATCCCGCCCGCATCACTGAACATACTGGAACGCGAACTGGCACAGCGGGGCTACACCAAGGTTCATTTTGAAGGCCACGACCTGCTGACACAGATGGCCTGTATCCAGAATGCAAAAAGTATCGTCTCACCGCATGGGGCAGGGCTGACCAATATCCTGTTCGGCAACAGCAGGCTCAGGGTAATGGAAATAAACCGTCAGATCGACGGGCCGAAAAATGGCTTTCGTCCGGCCTACTTCCTGTTCAGCAACGCGCTGGGCAACCGTTACCTGAATGTCGATGGCGATGAACTTGGTACGAACAGCACCAACATCACCCAGGCGCTAGATCAGCTCGAAGCCCTGTAAACAGGCATGCGAACGTACCGGATCTGAGCAGAAAGCCCTGTTGCAATGCCCCGAATTTATGACTGCTTCCTTTTCTTTAATGAACTCGATCTCCTGGAAATCAGGCTCCATGAACTTTACGATACAGTAGATCAGTTTGTACTGTGCGAATCTGCGTATACTTTTACAGGGCAAAAAAAAGAGACCATCTTTTTCAATAACAGGGAAAGGTTTGCGCCTTTCCTTGATAAGATAAAATACATGTGCATCGAAGAATTTCCCGATGGCATCAGCACCAGCATGCGGGATTTCTATCAAAGGCAGTATCTGCTCAATGGCATAGAGGATGCAGATGATGATGACCTGATCATCATGTCAGATGTCGATGAAATCCTGCGCGTGCCAGCGATAGAAAAAGCCCTGGCATTTGATGGCGTTACGCATTACCGCATGAACATCTACCAGTATTTCCTGAATATGCTCATCGCACCTGACTGGCAGGCCCCTTATGCCATAAGAAAAAAATATATCCCTCGCCTTGCCATCGCCTGCGAGGAAAAAGGCAGCAGCCTGACATTTGCCCGTTTCCACATGCCTCGCCTGACGCGTGAAGGAAACATTCCGTGCCAGACCATTGACGATGCCGGATGGCATTTTACTTTCATGGGGGGATTTGACGCCGTAAAGGCCAAGTTGCGGGCCTATGCCCATGCTGATGATTACTGGCCCGCGATGATGCGTGATGATGAACGCCTGCAGCAGGTGCTTGATATCGGCATCAAGATCTGGTCAGCAGATGAACTGGTGCATTATGTGCCGATTGATGAAACCTATCCCCGCTTCGTACGGGACAACATCACGGACCTGACAGGCAAAGGCCTGATCCGGAACATTTTTGATGCGCATTCTTCCCTGCAGCGCCTTTATATGGACCTGCGCCGGAAATTCGCCTTTTCCAATCTGGGGAACAACCACAAGCGGCAGGAACTGGGTAATTTTACCGGCCTTGAATACCTGGACTATACCAGCAAGCCGGAAGTGCCGCTTAGTTACATAGACCTGCCTGCGCCAGCAGGTCGGCTTGTCAGCCATGATGCAACTGCGACCCAGAGTTCGCGCTCCCCATGGTCACATGGCACGACGGAACAGGATGACGCCTCACGCGCCCTGACCGGGCTGCCCAATGGCAATTTCAGTTTCCATACGGAAAGCGAGCAGGATCCATGGTGGGAGGTTGATCTGGGCCGCGATGTCAATATTGCGGAAATCAGGATATTCAACCGTATTCTCCCGCGCCTGCATGATGATGCCGTGCCACGCCGTGCGGATGAAATGCAGGTCTATGTTTCACGTGACCGCCATCATTACAAATGCGTCTACTATCATAATTCCACTGAATACATCGGCGGCATCGACGGCAGGGCGCTGGTCCTTCCCCTGCATAAAGAGACCCATGCGCGGTATGTGAAAATACAGATTGGCGCTCACGGTTACCTGCACCTGGATAAAGTCTATATTTACGAAAAATAATAACACCGCAATGACGCCATAAAAACGGATGACTTACCGTCATGCAGATTGACAGAAAGAAAGCGCAATCCCCCCGTGGCATCAGTGCCCTCTATTTCATGGGAATGATTGCTTTTTCTGCGTCGTTTTTGCCAACGCTCATCCATGCCCAGACCACACGGCAGGCGAACCATACATTACCCCGGTATAAAGATGACAGCACGCCAATATCAGGCGCTCCATCGCCTGGCCTGAACACACCCATTGCGGGCGCATATGCCGATGGCTCCCCCGCGACACTGGCACAGATTGCCCGCATGGCTGACGGTTCCGTGCAGCAATCGGAAGGCAACAGGGCAAACGGTTACGCGCAACTCGATGCCAATGGTCATGTCACGGCACCCCTGGTGGGTGATATTTCAGGCGCACGCGTAAAAATGGATGACACGGCGCTCTCGCGCACACTGGCCGCCGTGCTGGGGAACACGAATGTTGTTCAGGACTATCTCTATGCCGATGGCAGGGAAGAGGACGCGCGCCGCCTGGATCATTTCATTGCATCGCATTGCGGGTCGGTCATTCACGTAAGGCAGGGTTTCATCATTCCAGCCCGTGCGAATGGGGAGGCCCTGTTCCCTGCCCGCGACTGCCCGGCCGGACAGAACAGCAACTGGGTCTATGAAGGACAGCCGCTGACCACCAAAGGCACCCCTACCACGCTGCGCACCCCCGATGACCTGCATGAAAGCCGGGCCAACGGCACTCTCTCCTTCAGCAAGCGCAAGAAAAACGATACCGGCACGGCGCCCGGTATCTACATGCAGATGGAAAATGAAGCCGTCCTGCCGCGAGTGCCCACGGGTGACGGCGGCTCCATGGCCCAGTCCGTCGCCATGCTGGGCATGAATGTGGTGCAGGAGCCCGGCGCAAAGGCATCGCTCAATGGCCTGGAAATCACCACACAGGATTACGGGACCGACACCAACGCAAGCCAGGTGCAGGGTGCGGGTATTTCCACCATGAAGCATGGCGCCGGTTCCGACTGGGCGCTTTCCCTTGCCGGATATGATTTTTCAGCCCGACAGCCCGATACAGTCCTGTCCTATACCGGGCTGGAAAACGATGTTCAGGTTAATGGAGACGACACGACAGCCGCCCTGTGGGACCCGACGCAGGGCGGTCGGCATCTGGTATGGCTGGGTGGCAACACCACTAATTCATGGCCACGCTGGAGCCCCGGCAGGCGGATCAGCGCAGGCAGCATCATCCAGGGTAACCATCAGCTCTGGATTGCCGTGAATGACGGCGTGACAGGCCAGAGCAACGACCCAACCAGCACATGGTCCATCGCAGGCATCCATCCAGACGGCACGGTGCGATGGAAATGGCAATACGGGTATGATGGCGTCATTTCCAAGGCCATATGGATTGTCAGTTCCAGTGATCCCGCCATGCTGTCTGCCTTTGATGAGGGTATTGCCACCAATGCCCGCATCCGTAACGCTTTCATCGACCTGACAGCCGAACACCTGATTGATGACAGGGCGGCCGCCATCCGGCTCCGACAGGGCGATCCAATCGATTTTTCAGGCGACGGCACGCAGGATGGCAAGAACCAGCATGTCATTGTAGCCGACAGTCATGTTACTCCGGACGGAAAGGATGCAGGCAGCCTGGACATCCGCATCAGGAACCACAGGACAGCCTCCTTTGCCGATGACCAGTCCTTCGTCACGGCAGGGCGTACCCATCTCGCCACGGGAGCGGACGCGACGCTGGCACGGCACGACCACGCCTATCCCACCGGACTGACCATTGGCCACAGCCGCATCATGCCCAACCAGACGGATCTGGTCATGGGGCAGAATGGCCTGGAAATGGTGGGAACGGACCAGAAGGGGAAAATAGGCAGCACGCCCGTCCTGACATTCCCCGCAACCGCGAGTGCCGATGGCGGTGTCACGGCAATCAACATCAATACGCCCCTGCACCTGCTGGACATGACACAGGCCCGTATCCTGGCGCTGCCCCGCCAGCAAGACGGCACATTACTGAATAACGTCGATACCGGCACGCCTGTCATTTCCGAACACGGTCACTGGTACCCCTTGGTGCTGGGGCCTCCCCTACAGCAGGTCTCAAAATAATACACTGACAAAAAACAATACAACTTCAGGAAGCTGCCTGTTCAAACAGGCGACTTCGCGTAGTCATAAAGAAGTTTCTGGTTTTAAAAACAGCACCTAAATCCAGAACCCGATCACGACATCGCCGCCAAAGGTGAACATGCCGTTATTTCGCCCGCCATTGAACGGCGTGGTAGCATTAAGGGCGCCATCAAAGCGGATTCAAGGTCGCAGCACAAACATGCGCACATGGGGCATGAAGGCATGGGGGCATCCAGTTCAGCCCTTGCGTCGTTTCTCCATAGGGGGCGCCGTGGCTTGAGGTCTGCAAGGGCCTCCATGCAGCAATTGTTAGCCCAAAAAGTCGCACCCATGGCATGACATGAGCGGCCACCTCCATCCGCCCTCAAGCCCGACTTTTCAGACTGCATTCATATGATGTTTGCAAAAAGAAATCATAATAAGTTCTTTAATTAAATATTATATATTGCCGCATATCCTGAAAATTCAGAAATATATAGTCCAGGCATCCAAATTCAGGAGCATGCACATGAGCGAGATTCTTGGTGTTTACTACGGAACAGGCAACACCGTGACCAAAAGTGGCTCATATACTCTGGATCCTGGTGGCCTGCTCGGCCTTCTGGCATCCGGGGAGATGACCGTCTCTTCTCCTGATGGCCAGCCCGTCGATGCGACCATCAACCTGGCCGGGCTGCTTGACCTGCCCGTAACCGCCACTGCCGCTTATACCGTCACGGCCGAAAAGAATACGGTTGTGACGGTAAGCGCCAGTGCCGTAAACGCGCTGACCACAACCACCCTCGATGCAAACGGCGGCACGATCGCCCTGGCTGGCGGGCTGCTGAACGCCGCAAGCGGGGTAACAATCAATCTGACCAATGGCGGCACATTCAACGGGTCTGGCATTATTTCGGCCCTGGCGGGTGCCACCATCAATTTTGGCAGCGGTGGCGGCGCGCTCAACCTTGCCGGTTCCAGTACCGGCATTGCGCTGCTGTCTGGCGTATCCATCAATAATTTCGGCAGTGGTGATTCCATTATCGTGGAGAATGATGGCGTCCCCGCAACCGTTACCGGCATCAGCTATGATGGCCTGTTTGGCACGTCTACCCTCACCTTCTCCAACGGGGATACGCTGTCGCTCCAGGGGCAGTATCAGGACACCGACCCGCAGGCTGCCGGTTATGTCTCCACCGTAGCCGATGCCGATGGCACAGGCACGGTGCTGGTCTGTTTCCTCGCCGGCTCCATGATCCGCACCCCGGATGCTGACATCGCCGTTGAAGACCTGTGTGCGGGCGACACCATCCTCACCATGGTGAATGACACGCCACAGCCCCGCGCCATCACATGGGCAGGCAGGGCGCATGCTTTGGTTCGCCCCGAACTGCCCGATGATGAAGCGGGTTACCCGGTCCGCATTCTCAAAGATGCCATAAGCGAGGGCGTGCCTTACAAGGACATGCTGATTACGGCGGAGCACTGCCTGTATTTCGAGGGCAGGTTCGTGCCCGCCCGCATGCTCGTCAATCACACGTCCATTTTCTATGATCGCACGATCACATCCTACGATTACTACCATATTGAAACGCAGGAACACGCGGTCATCATCGCTGATGGCATGCTGACCGAAAGCTATCTTGATACCGGCAACCGCCGTGCCTTCCGGCAGAAAGACAATGTCGTTTTACTCAGTGGCAGCCGCAACCTGACATGGGCGGATGCCGCCGCACCGCTTGATGTGTCGCCGGGCTTTGTCGAGCCGCTGTTCCGCCAGATCGCGGCCCGTGCCGCTGCGGCAGGGCACGAATCCTGCCCACAGGCCACGACCATGACAGACGAGGCCGACCTGCACCTGATGACGCCATCTGGCACCATCATCCATAAAATGCGCGAGGCAAACGGATTTGCCTTCTTCATGATCCCGCCCGGGGTGGAGAGCGTACGCATCATGTCCCGGACCAGCCGCCCATCAGACACGATCGGCCCCTACATTGATGACCGCCGCCAGCTTGGCGTTCTGATCAAGGATATCAAACTGTTCGAAGGCAGCGTAGCACGCCCCATTACCACCCATCTTTCCAGTGACGCGCCCGAAGGCTGGTATGATGGCTGGTACGCGCCCGAAAATGTTCCCTGCCGCTGGACAGACGGACAGGCCAGCATACATCTCGGCGCCCGTCACCCCACGCTCATGGGGCTGCTCTGCCTCGAAATCCTTACTGGCGGCCCCTATGTCATCAGCGCCGCTCCGCAGCCGCAGTCCCTGACAGCCTGAGAAATCCTCCCTGCGCCCTGAGCGGGTGCAGGGACCGACAGGTCTTAAAAAGCATGGATACACCCTTTACCCTCAAAGCCGGACAGATCTGGACCGGCGCGCCCCCCCGCCGCGAAATACGCGGTATTGATGAAGTGGGGGCAACCGAGGTCTCGTTTCACAAACAGACCTTAAAGCGCCGTTTCCTGACCTATCAGACCACGACGATCACGGGATTTCGTAAATGGATCCAGCAAAGTCAGGCCGTGTCCAATGATGGGCTGAGTGCTGCCAGTATCCACGGGTTTTCCCCATCGCGTGAAATCGGGCAGCGGATTCAGCTCCTGCGCAAGGCGGCGGGGCTGAGCCAGCAGGATCTGGCAGACATGCTTGGTGTCTCCCGTGCCGCCGTTGGTTTTTGGGAAACGGGGCGCCCCAGCATGATCAGCAAACATGTGCCCCGTATCGCGAAGATTTTTGGTATCAGCGAGGAAGTCTTTCTCAATGGGCAGAGCAGCGAAAAAACGCAGATGTCCATTACAAAAGACGAAAAAAATATCATAAATCTCTACAGAGCCCTTTCCATAGATGACAGGCTCCAGGCCATCAAACGCATGGAAATGCTTTATAAGAAGCAATGATAGTCTTTAAGGGGTATTGTAAAAGGCCAGGCTGAAACATGTCTGGCCTGCCCGCACCAGAACCTGCCGCACGCTTTTTGCTGGCTGTCCGGTCATACGGTGCCAGAATAATCAAGAACCTGTTTGGAAAGGGGCGGCGTTCTTTGAAGCTTTTTGGAAAAAGCTTCACCAAAAACTTTTTTATTTCAAATATATTACATGATTCTATTTTTAAAAATTATGTAATATATTTACTTATTATTTATATAAATAAATTATATTTTTTCAGGTTTCAACTTAAAACCCGATGACTGCATCCCCGCCAAAGGTGAACATGCCATTATTGCGCCCGCCATTGAACGGCGTGGTGCCATTGAGCGCCCGGTCAAAGCGGATTTCAGGCCGCAGCATGAACACGCGCACATGGTGGCCAATCTGCGGGCGGTAGCTCAGTCCCAGCGTCATTTCCCCATAGGTGGTGCCGTGACTTGAGGCCTGCGGCCCCGGCACCACCTCGCCCCCCGTGCCTGCAAGGGCCTCCATGTAGGAATTGTTGCCCCGGAAGGTCGCGACCATGGCGTTGTTGTTGTCGCGATAGATCTCGCCACGATAATTGAAGGTCAGGGCGCGGTTGATGCGGTAACTCAGGAAGCTGATGAAGCTCTCCGCATCCACGCCTGCAAACTGCCCGCGCGCGCCCATGCCACGCGTGCCTTCATCATGCAGGTAATTGAACTCCGCCGTGAGGCTCAGCCGTTTGTTGACCTGATAATAAGCGCTGACATCGTTCCAGAAACGCTGGGTGTGATCGGCTTCATAATGCCCGATGTCACGCCAGGCATTTTCCGGCCCGACCCGACTCAGTTCCACGATCCGGAGCTTGCCGTGGGCAAGATTGTTCAGGTTGAAGCCAAAATAGCCTGCGGGCGCGTTGTTGTTGTCTGAGCGGCCAAAGGATGTCTGGTTGCCGGTATCGATCCCGAATGTCACATCGACCATCGGCGTCACATGCCAGTTGAACATGGCCCCGATATGCTGGAACGGCACCGAATATTCAGATGTATAGGCCAGCGTGTAGAAAGGGCGCGAGGTGGGGTCCAGCCCCTCCACCCCCATCGGGGCCTGCAATATGCCCGCCTGCATGTCTAACCCGCCTCTGGTGACCCAGGGCAGGTGCACATCCATATGCGCCTGTGCCGGAATAAGCTGGTAACGCGCATTCCATTCCCGGTCACTCACGCCAAGCAACTGGTAGTAGCGGGCATCCGAGCCGTACATCCCTTCAAGCGTAAAACCGACCTGATAGGTATTGCGGGTGGAATCAATGGCTTTGGCGAGTGTGAATTCCGCCTGGTTCAGTTGCACCTGATTGGCGTGGTCGGCAAAGAAATCACCAAAATTATAGCCGGGCTGGGGGCGGGCTGGGTTGGCCATGATGCCGCCCTCGATCTGGCCCGTCAGGGTCACGCCGCCGAGCCAGCGCGTGAAACCCGTGTCATGCCCCAGCCCGGAAAAGACCTTTACCTGCGCCCGCGCCTTGCCCGAAACGCCGGTAAAAAGGCAGGCGACCACCAGAAGGCCCCAAACCCGGTGGTGTGATTTCATGACAGGCTGTTCCCCTCCGGCATCTGCGGACAGCGCCAGGGCCTATGCGCCCGTGTCCGGCAATCATGAAATTTCTTTTATTTTATTTTTCGCCGGTCTGGAACCTAAATTGTTGAAATAATTCGATATTATAACAATACCGTATAAGATATATCCTTACTTTCCCAGCCATCCTCGCCGCCAGAACCACAGAAGCGGCAGCACGACGGTGGCCGCCATCAGGGCCAGAGAATACCAGTAGCCGTATTTCCAGTTCAGTTCCGGTATATCGTGAAAGTTCATGCCATAAATACCGGCCACCAGCGTGGGCGCCACGCCAATAAAGCTGACCACGGTCAGGATCTTCATGCCGTTATTCTGCTCGATGCTGATAAAGCCCAGCGTCGCATCAAGCAGGAACTGCACCTTGTTGGCGGTCTGTGAAACAAAATCGTTGAGCGAACGGATATCACGCCCCACCGTGCCCAACCGCGCCTGCAGCCGCTCGCTCAGGTCATGGCGCTTGTTCTCGCCCAGAAAGATCGAGATCCGCTCAAGCCCCAGCAGGCTGTCGCGCACGGATGAACTCAGGTCGCCCGACCGCCCCACCCGGCGCAGCATGTTACGCAGCAGGTTGGCCGCCTGCGCCTGGCTCGGGGCCTCGGACTGAAAGACATCCTTGGACATGCCATCAAGCGACTGGCCCAGATGCTCAAGGATATCAGCCAGCCGGTCCACGATGGCCTCAAGCAGCATGATCCCCGCCTCGTTGGCGCTGAGCGGCGCATCCTGCCCCGCCACCTGCCGGGCCACCACGTCAAACGCGCTGAAGCCGGTATAGCGGATGGTCAGGATCCGGTCATGCATGAGCACGAACCCCACAGGGGAGACGAAAAAGTCATCCGGCGTCTTGCGCACCAGCGGCGTGGAGAGATAGACGGCATTCCCTTCCATGAACAGGCGCGATGAACTCTCGATCTCGTCAAGCTGGGCGCGGGTAGGAATGCGCAGGCCGGTCAGTTCGGCGGCGAGGGCTTCCTCATCCGTGGTGGGGTCAAGCAGGTCCAGCCATGCTGCGTCGGCCACATCCGCCGCCGCAGTCACGGTACGGGCCGGGGCGCCGGGGCGATGCGCTAGAAACATGGGCTGTCTTTCATTGGTTCGCGTCGTTGTTCATCCATCATGCCGGGGCAAACATGTCAAATCGTGACATGCCCCTCCGGCCCGCGGGGGGCTGGTATTTTGCCGCCATCCAGTCCAGAACCGCATGATATGCCAGCCCGGGACGGCTGCATGACGAAATCCTTGAGCCACGCACCTATTCTTGCGGAGTAGCGAAGTTGAGCGCAACAGACACACAGGCAGGCGCCAACAGCCTGCGCAGCGGGCCGGACGGGCGCGGCCGTTTCGGCATTTTTGGGGGCCGTTTCGTGGCCGAGACCCTGATGCCGCTCCTGCTGGAGCTGGACGCCGCCTACACGGCCGCCCAGGCCGACCCCGAATTCCACCGTGAGCTGGATTATTACCTCAAGGATTACGTCGGCCGTCCCAGCCCGCTCTGGCTTGCCCGCCGCATGACCGAGCAGCTCGGTGGTGCCAGAATCTACATGAAGCGCGAGGAGCTGAACCACACCGGCTCCCACAAGCTCAACAATGTCATGGGCCAGATCCTGCTTGCCCGCCGCATGGGCCGCACGCGCATCGTGGCCGAGACGGGCGCGGGCCAGCACGGCGTGGCCACCGCCACCGTGTGCGCGCTGTTCGGCATGAAATGCGCCATCTACATGGGCGCTACCGATGTCGAGCGGCAGAAGCCCAACGTGTTCCGCATGCGGCTGCTTGGCGCTGAAGTGGTTCCCGTCACGGCAGGCGCCGGCACGCTCAAGGATGCCATGAACGAAGCCATGCGCGACTGGGTGACCAACGTGCATGACACCTACTTCCTGGTTGGCACCGTGGCAGGCCCCCACCCCTACCCGCAGATGGTGCGTGACTTCCAGTCCATCATCGGCGTGGAAACCAAAGAACAGATCATGGAAGCCGAAGGCCGCCTGCCTGACGCCATCGTGGCGGCCATTGGTGGCGGGTCAAACGCCATGGGTATCTTCCACCCCTTCCTCGATGACCCCGAGGTGAAGCTGATCGGCGTCGAGGCGGCAGGCTGCGGGCTGGACAGCGGGCGCACCGCCGCCTCCATCGAGCGCGGCAGACCCGGCGTGCTGCATGGCAACCGCACCTACCTGTTGCAGGATGAGGACGGGCAGATCACCGAGGCGCATTCCATCAGCGCGGGCCTCGACTACCCCGGCGTCGGCCCCGAGCATTCCTGGCTCAGCGACATTGGGCGGGCGGAATATGTCGGGGCGACCGACCAGGAGGCGCTCGACGCCTTCCAGCTCTGCACCCGCACCGAGGGCATCATCCCCGCGCTGGAAAGTGCCCACGCCATCGCCTATGCCGCAAAGCTCGCGCCCACCATGGGCAGGGACCAGATCATCGTGATCAACATTTCCGGTCGGGGAGACAAGGACATCTTCACCGTGGCCGAACATCTGGGAGTGAAACTGTGAGCCGCATCGCCCGCCGCTTCGCCACCCTGCGCGCGCAGGGCCGTGGCGCCCTCATCCCCTATGTCGAGGCCTGCGACCCCGATTACGATACCGCGCTCGCCATCCTGCGCGGCATGCCTGCTGCCGGTGCCGACCTGATCGAGGTGGGCGTGCCCTTTTCCGACCCGTCAGCCGATGGCCCGACCATCCAGAAGGCCGCCCTGCGCGGCCTGAAGGGCGGCTCGACCATGAAGCGCGTGCTGGAAATGGTGCGGGCCTTCCGCGAAGGCGATGACGAGACGCCGATCATCCTCATGGGTTACACAAACCCTATCGAGGCCTACGGCGCCGAACGTTTCTGCACGGATGCAAAAGCCGCGGGCGTGGACGGGCTGATCGTGGTCGACATGCCACCGGAGGAAGCCGACCTGCTGGCAGGCCCGGCGGCAGCCAGCGGGCTTGACATCATCCGCCTCGTCGCCCCCACCACGCCTGACGAGCGCCTGCCTGTCGTATTCAATGGCGCGTCGGGCTTCGTGTATTATGTCAGCATTACCGGCGTGACCGGCACGCGCACCGCCAGCACCAATGAACTGGCCCAGGCCCTGCCGCGCCTGCGCAAGGCGACAGACCTGCCGATTGCCATCGGCTTTGGCATCCGTACGCCCGAACTCGCGGCCAATGCCGTAAGCGTGGCCGATGCCGCCGTGGTGGCCTCGGCCCTGCTCAACACGCTTGAGGGCTCGCTTGATGCGGATGGAAAGGCAACAGCCACAACCGTGCCTGCCGTGCTGGACCAGTTGCGGGGGCTGGCCGATGCCGTGCATGCCGTAAGCAAGACCACCTAAAAGTAATCCATTGATAAAAAACAGAAGTTTTCGGGTGTGGCCTTTTTTCAAAAAGGCAGCATTCTTCTGAAGCTTTTTGTTAAGAGTTTCACCAAAAACTTTTTACAGTTTGCGGGCCGTTTCACAGGTGATTTTGCGGAACGCCCCCTGCAATGACAATCTGGCCCAATCGTTCATCTGCCTGTATGGAACAGGCCTCCAGAAAGCTTAAGGGAGAGGCAACATGAGCTGGCTGACCGAATATGTGCGCCCCAAGATCCGCGGCCTGCTCAAGCGGGAAGTGCCGGACAACCTGTGGACCAACTGCGAATCATGCGAGCAGATGATCCTGACCAAGGACCTGCGCAAGGCGCTGAACGTGTGCCCGCATTGCGGCCACCACATGCGTGCCACCGTGCCCGAGCGGCTGGAATGGACGTTCGATAACGGGGAATACACCCGCATCGAACTGCCCAAGGTACCGGTTGACCCGCTCTCCTTCCGTGATCGCAAGCGCTATACCGACCGGCTGAAGGACGAGCGCGCCAAGTCCCACCTTGAGGAATCGATGGCCGTGGCCCATGGCCAGATCGGCGGCCATAATGCGGTCGTGGCCGTGATGGCGTTCGAGTTCATTGCAGGCACCATGGGGGCAGCGCTTGGCGAGGCATTCCTCGCCGCCGCCCGCCTGGCCATTTTGCAGCAGTCACCGCTGATCGTGTTCACCGCATCAGGCGGCGCACGCATGCAGGAGGGCATGATCAGCCTGATGCAGATGCCGCGCACCACGGTGGCCGTGCAGATGCTCAAGGAAGCAGGCCTGCCCTACTTCGTGGTGCTGACCAACCCGACCACGGGTGGCGTGTCCGCCTCGTTCGCCATGCTCGGCGACGTGCAGATTGCCGAGCCCAATGCGCTGATCGGCTTCGCGGGCCAGCGCGTGATCGAGGATACGGTGCGCGAGAAGCTGCCCGAAGGCTTCCAGCGCGCGGAATACCTGCTTGAGCATGGCATGCTCGACATGGTGGTCAAGCGCGGCGACCTGCGCGAGGTGCTTGGCCGCCTGGTCGCACAGCTCAACTACCGCCACATCGCTCCCCGCGCCGCGTAGCTGACGGAACCCCGCACATGAAAGCGCCTGCCCTCGGGCCGGAATTCGTGGGCCGCACAGGGCAGATACTGGAACGGCTGAACCGGCTGTATCCGGCCCTGATCGACCTGTCGCTTACCCGGCTTGAAACGCTGCTTGGCCGCCTTGGCCACCCCGAGCGCCACATGCCGCCCGTCGTGCATGTGGCGGGCACCAATGGCAAGGGCAGCACCTGCGCCTTCATGCGCGCCGTGGCCGAGGCTGCGGGGTGGCGCGTGCATGTGCTCACCTCGCCCCACCTCGTGCATGTGACCGAGCGCTTCCGCATTGCGGGCCAGATCGTGAGCGAGCACGAACTCGCCGCCGTGCTTGAAGAGATCGAACAGGTCAACGCAGGCGCGCCCATTACCGTGTTCGAGGTGCTGACGGCGGCAGGCTTCATGCTCTGCGCCCGCCACCCGGCGGACCTGACCATTGTGGAAGTGGGGCTGGGTGGCCGGTTTGACGCCACCAACGTGATACAGCGCCCGGCTTCCTGCGCCATTACCGCCATCTCGATGGACCACGAGGCCTTTCTGGGCGATACGCTAGGTGCCATCGCGGGTGAGAAGGCGGGCATCATCAAGCACGGCGTGCCAGTCGCCACGGGCCGCCAGCCAGCCGAGGTGATGGACGTCCTTGTCCGCACCGCGCAGGCTCAGGCAGCCCCGCTATGGCGGCGCGACCATGAATGGTTCATTGACCCCACGGCCCAGGGCACGGGCCTGCGCTACCGCGACGTGCATGGCACGCTGGAGCTGCCCCTGCCCGGCCTGCGTGGCGCCCACCAGATCGATAATGCAGGCCTTGCCATCGCCACCCTGCGCGCGGGCGCCCTGCCCGTATCTGCCCAAGGCTGGGCAGGCATTGCGCAGGCACGCTGGCCTGCGCGCATGCAGCGCCTGTCGGGCCATCTGGCAGCCCTTCTGCCTGCACGGTGGGAGCTATGGCTTGACGGGGGCCACAACCCCGGCGCAGGCCACGTTCTGGCGCAGGTTATGGATGAGTGGGCGGACCGGCCCACCCATCTGGTCATTGGCATGAAGCAGACCAAGGATGCCACCGGCTTCCTCGCCCCGCTGCTGCCGCGTGCCGCTTCCATTCAGGCCGTGGCGGAAGAAGGCCAGCATCTGGCCCAGCCCGTGGCCGATATCGTGGCCGCATCCGACGGTCGTGCGACTGCGGGCCCGACCCTGCATGCCGCCCTGCGCCATCTTGCGGCTGAGGCAGGCCCTGACGCCCCCCCGGCCCGCGTGATCATATGCGGCAGCCTGTACCTAGCCGGTGTTGCGCTACAGCACGATGGCTGGCAACCGGACTGAAAACGGATAAACGTTTTGGGTGAAGCTTTTCCCAAAAAGCTTCAGAAGGAACGCCGCCTTTTTGAAAAAAGGCGGCACCCGAAAACTTTTACTTTTATCCCAGCCTACTTTTCCTCAGGCAGCGGTGCGCCCCGGCCGATCTCGCGCAGCGGCAGGCCTGCCATCAGGCGCTGCTCGATCTTTTCAAGCGACATGTCCCGCGTCTCGGGAATGAAGCGCCACGTGACCAGCACGAAGAACAGGTTGAAGCCTGCAAACAGCCAGAAGGTGGGGCCGTTGCCCATCCACTGCAGCAGCGACAGGAAGCTTGCGCCCACGATCATGTTGGCGATCCAGTTGGTGAGCGTGGAGATGGAAATGCCAAGGTCACGCCCCTGCAGCGGCTGCACCTCCGAGCACAGCACCCAGATCAGCGGACCCGCCGACATGGCGAAGCCGGAAATATAGATCAGCAGCATGAACACCGCGATGATCTGCTCCGACTGGTCCAGATGCGGGCGGTTAAGCATGAAACCAAGGCTGCCCATGCCCACCGCCATGATCAGGAAGCCGGTATAGAGTATAGGCTTGCGGCCCCAGCGGTCGACAAGACCAATGGCAATGAAGGTGGCCAGCATGTTCACCAGCCCCACCATGGCCGTGCACCATAGCTGCGCAGGGCCGACATAGCCTGCAAGCGCGAAGATCTTGGGGGCGTAGTACATCACCACATTCACCCCTGCGAGCTGCTGCATGACCTGCAGCGCCATGCCCAGGAAAATGGAGCGGCGGAAATTGCGGTTGTTGCGCAGCAGGCTCCAGCCGCGCTGCTTCTGCTGGAGCTGGCGGCTGATGTTCTGGATCTCCTGCATGGCCACGCTTTTGTCGTTACGCAGGTCTTCCAGCACTTCCAGCGCTTCCTTGCGGCGGCCACGCATCATGAGCCAGCGCGGGCTGTAGGGCAGGAACAGCACGCCAATCAGGAACAGCACGCCCGGCACGGCCGCCACGGCGAACATGCCGCGCCAGTTGCCCGAATAGCTGAACATGGTGTTGCTGAGGAAGGCGATGAAAATGCCCGCCGTGATCATGAGCTGATAGGTCGAGATCATGGCGCCACGCGCCTGCTCGCTTGCAATCTCGGACAGGTAGAGCGGCGCCGTGAAGGCCGCCACCCCGATGGCAAGCCCCATGATGAGACGGCCTGCAATCATGGACGGAATCGACCAGGCCAGCGCACAGGCCAGCGAGCCCGCCACAAACACGGCCGCCCCCACCAGCAGCGCATGCTTGCGCCCGATCTGGTGCGACATCCAGCCCCCGCACAGCGAACCGACCGCAGCACCCCCCATCATGGCGCTGACAATCCATTCCTGCTGGAAGGTAGTGGCGTGGAAGGTGGCGGCAAGCAGGTCGAGCGCACCGGATATGACCCCGATATCAAGCCCGGCCATGAGGCCTGCCAGCGCAGCAAGGCAGCCGATGATGAGGGTACGCATCCGTGCCGAATCAAATGCGGGGGGCGCGGTCTGATTTTCCATTAAAATCCGGTCCTTTGATATTCTTATTGTTGCCGGTGATCACATTATTCCTGCCGCGCGAGACCGGTCAGGAGAAAGAACGATACACCATATTCGCGCGTCCGGTCGGGATCATGGTCCAGCAGCCTGTCAATGACAAATCGTTTTACCCTAAAAACAACAGGGCTATCTGCTCTATGCCCTGCTTCACAATCCGATTCCATGACTTCCATCATGTTTGCAAGCCATGGAAGCACGCCGGGGCGTTCTGTCAGCGCCAGGGGCGCGCGGGGCGAAAACAGAAGCGTGCCACGCGCGCGCAGCATGTCCATCCCGGCAGCAGTGATGATGTGGTAAAGATAGCCATCCGGCCCGTCATCCGGGCGCAGGGTGCGGACGGGCACCACGGCCAGCCCCAGCCCTGCAATATCAAGATAGGTCAGCGCATGCGGGCGGTCCGTCGTGGCGGCTGCAAACAGGTCGGGTTGCTGTGCCTCGGCCATGGGCGGCGGGGGCGCTGCGGGGGACGCCACGGGCCGCCTGCGGCGCGGGTGCCGGGGGGCTGCGGGTATGAGCGGCAGCCCTGCCATCCTGCCTTTGCGCCCCTGCCCCATGCATCCGCCCCATCAATACCGGCTCACGCCCCTTCAGGGTCGCGCCTGCTCCGTTCAACCACCCTCAGCCACACGCGGCGCACAGGCCTTCAGCCTCAATGGTGGTCTGCCGCATCGTAAAGCCCCGCGCCTTCGTCACCTCAAGGAGTGCCTTGAGGATATGGGGATCATCGAGTTCGGTCACACGCCCGCACGCGCTACAGATCAGGAACTGCGCCGCATGGACATGCCCGTGGCAGCCATGCCCCGATTCCAGCATGTGCCTGCACCCCACAAAAGCCGAAAGCCGCTCGATCTTGTGGATCAGCCCCTGCTCCATCAGAAAATCCAGCGCCCGGTACACCGTGGGCGGTGCCACCGGCTTGCCCCGGCTGGCACGGATCTGCTCAAGCAGTTCATAGGCGCCCAGCGGCCGGTCGGCGGCCAGCACCAGCCCGAGCACCAGGCGGCGCATGTCCGTCAGCCTTACCGCGCGCGCGGCGCACAGGCTGGCAGCCTGCTCAAGCAGGGACTCGATCCCCGCGGGCAGGCTGGTTCCGGCCGTCTGTGTCATGCGGGCCACTGCTGTGCTCCTGTGCGGTTGCCGGGGTTTACCAACCACCGTGCCCTGTGCCCCGGCA
Organism: Komagataeibacter xylinus; assembly: GCF_009834365.1. Taxonomy (NCBI): domain Bacteria; kingdom Pseudomonadati; phylum Pseudomonadota; class Alphaproteobacteria; order Acetobacterales; family Acetobacteraceae; genus Komagataeibacter; species Komagataeibacter xylinus. The sequence continues at coordinate 1,160,401 of NZ_CP041348.1, forward strand.
GGCGGTCAGTCCGGCAGGTGGTCCGCCCACATGGCCATCAGGGCCACGAAAAGGGCAAGTCCAGCATGTATCCAGATCAGCCCGCGCAGCGTCAAGACAGGAACCTGCGGGGCGCGGGCGCGCGGGGTCTGTGTCATGTCGTGTGCTCCTCCTGTCGCATTGCTGTGCTGTGCATGCGGCAAAAGGCTGGATTTTTTCTTAATATGGAGAAGTGTAAAAGTTTTTGGTGAAGCTCGTTGGGAAAAAGGCGGCACCGGGAAACTTTTCTCTCCAAGGTCGTGCTATTCGCCCGGCGCGTGAGGCAACATATGGTAGCTGCGGTTGAAGTAGACCAGCCCGCCACGGGGGCTGGAATTGCGCAGGCTTTCCACCGCGCCGAACATGACGCTGTGGGTGCCCACCTCCACAATCCGCTCAATGCGGCAGTCAAGCGACAGCACCGCCTCGTTCAGCACGGGAGCACCCGTGGTCAGCGTATCCCAATGGCCGGAACGGAAGCGCTCGGCCTGCTCGAGCGGGCTTGCGAACACGCCCGATATATCCTGCTGGTCGGCAGCGAGCACGTTGATGCACATGGCCGCATCCACCCGGAAGCGGTCACGCACACGGGAGTTGCGGTTGAGGCAGACCAGAACAGTAGGGGGCGTATCGGTGACCGAACACACGGCAGACGCGGTAAAACCCGCCGGGTCATCAAGTGTTCCCGTCGTAACAACATTTACGGCCGCGCCAAGGCGGGCCATGGCGTTGCGAAAGGTGAGGGCGTCAATCCCCATGGTTCTTCTGCCTCGGTAACTGTGCATGCCTGTGGTCCGCACGCAGCCGTGACGCCGGACAGCAGCGGAGGTAGCGCATTCTACCCTCGTTGAATACCGCAAAACCACATGAAAGGACGCAACCCGTGCCCCCCGAACCCATCCAGACCACCATGCAGGGCGCGCTCGGCCGCATCACGCTCGCCCGCCCCGAGGCGCTCAATGCCCTGAACCTGGACATGATCAACCACCTTGCCGCCACCCTGCATGCGTGGCGCCATGATTCACGGATTGAAACCGTGCTGCTCGACAGCACCAGCCCCCGCGCCTTCTGCGCGGGCGGCGATATCCGCGCCATCCGTGCCCTGCTGCGCGAGCACGGGGTAGCGGCGGCGGCAGAACCCTTCCGCCACAGCTACCGGCTGGCCTCGATGCTGGCAGGCTACCCCAAGCCGGTTGTCTCGTTTCTGGACGGGATCTGCATGGGTGGCGGCGTGGGGCTTGGCGGGCATGTGCGCCACCGCATCGTGACAGAGCGCGCCTGCATAGCCATGCCTGAAAACGCCATTGCGCTTACGCCGGATGCAGGCGGGTCCTACCTGCTCTCGCGCGCGCCGGGGCTGAGCGGGCTGCGCCTTGGCCTGACCGGCGGGCGCATGAACGCCACCATGGCCCTTGCCGCAGGCTTTGCCGACCGGCAGGCCCCCTCCGGCCAGCTTGAAAGCATAAGGCAGGCGCTCACCCATCTGCCCGCGGGGCAGGTGATGGACAGCCTGCCGCCCTGCCCTGCCCTTGATGGCGGCCCGGACACCGCCACCATCGCCCCGGTCTATGACGCGCCGGACGTGGCAACGGTCATGGCGCGGCTCCACGCCCATCCGGCCCCATGGGCGCAGGCTGATCTTGCGGCCATGCGGGGGGCCTGCCCGTTCTCGCTGTGCATTACGTTTGCCGCCTATCATGCAGCGCGCGCCCTGCCTGATCTTGACCATGTGCTGGAGCAGGAATTCCAGCTTATCAGCCAGTTGCTCCGCCGCCCCGATTTTGCCGAGGGCGTGCGCGCGCGCCTGATCGACAAGGACAACGCGCCGCGCTGGTCACCCGCCACGCTGGCCGAGGTGCCCGGGCGGGAAATTGCCTTCTGCCTGAAAAACCATGCATCCTTTTCCCTCGACCTGCCTGTGCCCGATGCGGATCAGGAACAATAAATTATCACCCGTAAAGTATATGAAAATGCCCTTCTCCACCAGCTATGCCCCCGCCACCCATCACAGCCGCCTCGGCGATGAATTCTATGACGTGGTCCAGGCCGCCACCTTCCCCGCCCATATCCTGCGCTACCGCAATCACGATGCCTCGCCCCGCATTGGCCTTGACGGGCTGACGGATGCGGAGTGGATCCGCCATTTCGGTCATTTCGACCCCCTGCCCGGCTCGCTGCCCCAGCCATTAGCGCTGCGTTATCACGGCCATCAGTTCCGGTCGTACAACCCCGACCTTGGCGACGGGCGGGGCTTCCTTTTCGCGCAGCTCATGGACAGCGTGGATGGTCGCCTGCTCGATATCGGCACCAAGGGTAGCGGCACCACGCCGTGGTCACGCGGGGGGGACGGGCGGCTGACGCTCAAGGGCGGCGTGCGTGAGATCCTGGCCAGCGAGCGGCTTGATGCAATGGGCGTGCGCACCTCGCGCACACTGAGCGTGATCGAAACCGGCGAGGCCCTGCACCGGGGTGATGAACCCTCGCCCACGCGCTCATGCGTGCTGGCGCGGCTAAGCCATTCGCACATCCGCATCGGCACGTTCCAGCGCCTCGTGGCGAATGATGACCAGGCCAGCCTGAAGCACCTCGTGGCCTATGTGCTCGAGACCTACTACCCCCATCTGGCCAATGAGGCCGACCCGGCGGCAGCGCTGTACGATGCCGCCACCACCCGTATGGCCGAGATGACGGCGCAGTGGATGACGGCGGGCTTCGTGCACGGGGTGCTCAATACCGATAACATTAATCTGACCGGCGAGAGCTTCGATTACGGCCCGTGGCGGTTCCTGCCCAGTTTCGATCCCCGTTTCACCGCCGCCTATTTCGACCATTCGGGCCTGTATGCCTATGGCCGCCAGCCCGAGGCGATGATGTGGAATGTGGCCCGGCTGGGCGAGTGCCTGATCGCGATTTCGTCACTTGAGAAAATTCAAAGTATTTTTGATGACTTCTGGGATCGATATGAAAGATTCCTTGATATTTCTGTATTAAACCGGCTTGGTGTCAATGAAATTTCAAGAAAATCATCGCAACATCTACGTGAATGTCTGTTCTCATTCATGGAAGAAAGCCAGATTGGGTTTGAATTTCCGTTTTTTGACTGGTATGGTGGCCCCAAGAGCCAGAAACGGGCTGTATCGGGGTCACGTGCATCCTTCTATGCACAGGATAGTTTCCGCCCCGTGCTCGACGCGCTCATGCAACATGAGCCCATGGCAGGCCGCGACCTGTCGCACCCCTATTTCAGTGACGGGGTGCCGTGCCTGATGCCGGTCGAAACCGTGGAAGCCCTGTGGCAGCCCATCGCCACGGCCGATGACTGGAGCGGCCTGCACGCTACCATGGGGCACATTGCCCGCATGAAGGCCGCCCTCGACACCGTGCCCCACAAAGGGGCAGGCTGACCCCACGGGGGAACCGGGCCGATACGGATGAATTATAACAATAAGGAAGGAAAAGGCACCCGCATGAACACCCAGTCCCCCCCAGCCCAGAACACACAGCAACAACCCACCGAACCATTACCCGATCTGTCGCAGATCGAGATTTCACCCAACGCGCGCAAGACCCTGTGGCTCGCAGCCATCGTGGCCGCAATCTGTGGCGGCCTCTATGGTTACGATACCGGCATCGTATCAGGCGCGCTTTTGCTCATTACGCGTGATTTCCACCTCAGCAGCTTCCTGCAGGAGATGGTGGCCTCCGCCATTCTGGCAGGCGCGGTGCTGGGCTCGCTGCTCACCGGCTGGCTGTCGGAGCATTATGGCCGGCGCAAATCGGTCATGATCGTAACGGCGGTGTTCGTGCTCGGCGCGCTGGCCTGCGCCTTCTCGCCCGATGTGTATACGCTGATCGTGGCGCGCGTGTTCCTCGGGCTGGCGGTGGGTGGTTCCACGCAGGTGGTGCCGATGTACATTTCGGAACTCGCCCCCGCGCACAAGCGCGGCCACATGGTCACCATGTTCAACATTGCCATCGGCATCGGCATCTTTGCCGCCAACATCATCGGCTTTGCCGCGCGTGATGCCTGGGGCTGGCGGCCGATGGTGGCCATTGCGGCCATTCCGGCGGCGGGCGTGTTCATCTCCATGTTCTTCCTGCCCAAGAGCCCGCGCTGGGCGGCGGAGCATGAAAGCCTGGATTCCGCCCTTGAGCAGCTCCAGCGCATCCGCACCTCCGAGCGTGAGATCCGCCGCGAGATGCGTCGCATCCACGCCAATGCCAATGAGGAGACCGATCCGCGCGACATCGGCTGGCGCGGCATCCGCCAGCCCTGGGTGCGCCCTGCACTGGTAGCGGCCCTTGGCGTTGCTTTCTTCACGCAGGCAGGCGGGCTGGAGATGATGATTTACTACGCGCCGACCTTCCTGTCGGATGCAGGGTTTGGCAGCTCATCGGCGCTGATGGCCAGCATCGGTATTTCCATCATCTATCTGGTCATGACCGTACTGGGTTCGAACATTGTCGACCGCATCGGCCGCCGCCGCCTTGTGCTGGTCATGGGGCCGGGCAGCGTGCTGAGCCTGATCGGGCTGGGCATCATGTTCCTCGCTCATCCGCAGCCGGGCAGCATGGGCAGCTGGCTGATCATCGTGTTCATGCTGCTGTTCATGGTGTTCAATGCCGGTGGCATTCAGGTGGTGGGCTGGCTGCTCGGTGCCGAGATGTTCCCGCTTTCCATGCGCGGCAACGCCACCAGCCTGCATTCCGCCATGCTGTGGGGCAGCGACCTGCTGGTCACCAGCACGGCGCTTACGCTGGTCACCAAGATCACGCTGGGTGGCACCATGTGGTTCTATGCCGGAGTGAACCTGCTTTCGGTGCTGTTCGTGTATTTCATGGTGCCGGAGACGCGCGGTGCCTCGCTTGAGGATATCGAGGAGGCCCTGCGCGAAGGCCGCTTCCGCCCCACGCGCGGCAACACCGCGATTGTGGAAGAGGAAGAATAAAAGTTACCAGGTGCCGCCTTTTTTCAAAAAAAGGCGGCATTCTGCTTTACGCTTTCAGGTCAACCGGCAGGGCAGGAGTCACGGGCAGGCGCAGCACCTGCTGGTAGAAGGCCAGTTCCAGTTCCCAGGCCTGCCGTATGGTCGCCTCCTGCCGGAAGCCATGGCCTTCGCCTGCAAATTCATACAAGGCACAGGGCACGCCCTGCCCGCGCAGGGCCGCGACCATGGAGCGCGCCTGCGAGGGCGGCACCACCTTGTCATCCAGCCCCTGCAAAAACAGCACCGGCGCCTTGATATGCGCCACCTGCGTAATGGGGGAACGAGCCAGATAGGTCGCTTCATCGGCAGGGTAGGGGCCAACCAGCGTATCAAGATAGCGTGACTCGAATTTGTGAGTATCGGTTGCCAGCGCCCGCAGGTCGGTCACGCCATACAGGCTGGTGCCTGCGGCGAACAGGTCGGAACGCGCCAGCGCCAGCAGCACCGTCAGCCCCCCGGCACTGCTGCCGCGTATGACAATACGGGTGGGGTCCACCAGCTTTTGCCCGGCCAGATAATGGCAGGCGGCGATGCAGTCATCCACATCCACCACGCCCCACTGGCCCTCCAGCCGCTGGCGGTAGGCGCGGCCAAAGCCGGTCGAGCCGCCATAATTGACATCTACCACCGCAAAGCCCCGGCTGGTCCACCACTGCACCTTGAACGAGAAGGCGGCACTCGCCCGCCCGGTCGGGCCGCCATGGGCCATGACCACCAGCGGCGGCTTTTCACCCGCAGGCCCGGCATGGCGGCTGCTGGCAGGCGCATAGAAAAAGGCCTGGCCCATACCATCGCCCGTGGGCAGGGGAAAGGTGATGGCGCGCGGCAGGGCGATATCGGCTGGCCCGAGGGGCAGGTCGGTTGCCCGGCGCAGCACATGGGGCGGCTGGCCTGCGTCGCCTGTCACCACCGCCGCCGCATTGTCCGGCGGCACGTCGAGCCAGGCAAAGCCGCCGCCTTCCACCGGCACCGGACAGCCAGAGGGGTGGCCAAGAGCCACGGGTGTCGCCACACCATCACGCAGGCAGGCCATGCGGGCTTCGCCGCCGCTGATGATCATGGCAAGGATCGTGCCATCGGCCAGCAGCGCGTAGCTGCGCAGGCCAAAGATCCAGTGCGGCTGACCAATTTCGGCCTGCATGGGGGCCAGCGCCACCGGGGCGGAGGATGTGGTGTCGAAGCGGTAGAGGTTCCACCACCCGCTACGATCCGACAGGGCCAGCAGGCGGCCTGCCGCATCCCAGCATGGTTCAATGACGGATTCCGCCTGCTCGCCTTCGCCCGCCAGCGTCCAGGGTGCAGCAAGGCGCGGGGGGTCGCTGCCTTCCTGCAGCAGGGTAGCAACACGCAGGCGGGTGGCATCCCACGGCATGGCGGGGTGATCCCACTCGATCCAGGCCAGGTACCGCCCATCGGGCGACGGACGGGGCGAGGACAGGAAATCCGGCCCCATCACCAGCGGCGTGCCACCATTGAAGGTGGGGTCATCCACCACCGCCATGCAGTCGAACACCACGATGGCGGCAGCGGGTTCGCCCTCTTCCACGCCATGATCCTCACGCACGCAGAACAGGAAGCGCCCATCGGCGCTGAAGGTCAGGTCGGCAAAGCGCAGCCCGGCGCCTGCACAGAGGCAGCGCGACTGCCCGCCTTCCATCAGCCACACGCTGCCATCGCGCCGGTTGCTCAGCGCAATGCGACCCTGACACACGGCATAGGCCCCGCCGCCATATTCATGCACGCGGGTGCCGACATCAAACGGGGCAGGGGTCACGTCCGCCACCACGCCTGCACGGGCGCGCACCAGCACCCGCCGGCCGCCTTCGGCCGGGCGGCCTTCGATCCAGTAAATATCCCGCCCATCGACCCGCACATCGGACAGCGACACCGTTTGCCCCGCCACCAGCGCCGCGCTGACGGGTGAGGGCCATGTGCCATAAGGGCTTGTATCGATGTCCGTCTTGCCGCTGGTGCCGGACTGGGTCATGCTTCTGCTCCTGCCATTTGTGCGTGACAATGGTGTCGGGATTGCCCAAACCGTGTTTCACGGCCTGAGCCCGTACCCTACATAATCTTCTTATCTGTGACAGGTAGTCCGCTGCTTCACCATCTTGAATCCCTTTTCCAGCATTACGGCTATGGCGTGATCGGGGTCATTGTCATGCTCGAGAGCATGGGCATCCCGCTCCCGGCGGAAACACTGGTCATTTCCGCAGCACTTTACTGCGCCACCACCCACAGGCTGGATATCAGATGGGTGGCGACAGCCGCCATCATGGGCGCGATCATGGGCGACAACTGCGGCTACCTGATCGGCAAATGGCTGGGCTACCCGCTGCTCGAGCGCAAGGGCGCGCGGATCGGGCTAACAGCACGGCGGCTACAACTCGGGCGCTTCCTGTTCCGCCGGCACGGGGGCATCATCGTGTTCCTGGGGCGCTTTATCGCCATATTGCGGGTGTTTGTTGCCCTGCTGGCGGGGGCCAACCACATGGCGTGGCCCAAATTCCTCCTGTTCAACGCCATGGGGGGCATATTATGGGCGGGGGGGTATGCCTACGCGGCCTACTACCTGGGCAACCGGATCACGCGGCTGTCCGGCCCGGTGGGCATGACGGTCGCCATCTGTGGCGGGATCGTGCTGGTGTGTGTCATCATCTTCATGCGCCGCAACGAAGCACGGCTGACGGCCGAGGCGGAAGCCGCCGCCGAGAAAGAAATGAACCAACCCGGAGAACAGGCTGAACCATGAGCAGACACTGGACCATAAAACAGGCCCCCCGCATGGACGGGCGCCTGGCCCTGGTCACGGGTGCGACCGGCGGCCTGGGCTACCAGACCGCCCTTGGCCTGGCAAAGCGTGGCGCGCGGGTCATGCTGGCGGGGCGCAACCCCGACAAGGGGCTGGCAGCACTCACGCGCCTGCAAAATGACGTGCCGGGGGCCAATGCCTCCTTCCGCCTGCTTGATGTCGCCTCCCTTGAATCGATCGCGACCTTCGCCCACAACCTCGCCGCCGAGACCGATGCGCTCGATGTGCTGGTCAATAACGCAGGCGTAATGGGCACGCCCCACCGGTTGGAAACGCGCGACGGGTTCGAACTGCAGTTCGGCACCAATTTCCTTGGTCCCTTCGCGCTCACCGCGCGGCTGCGCCCGCTGCTGTGCGCGCCCCGCCACGGCGGCCGGGTGGTGACGGTGGCAAGCCTTGCGGCGCTGACCGGCCAGATCGTGTTTGATGATTTGCAGGCCCGCCGCCGTTACGCGCCGTTCCGCGCCTACCGCCAGAGCAAACTGGCCGACCTTATTCTGGCGCTGGAACTTGACCGGCAGGCCCGCACGCATGGCTGGAACCTTCATTCCATCGCAGCCCATCCCGGCTGGTCCATGACCGATATTGCCACAAGCCGCCTCAATAACGAGCAGGGCCTGCATGAGCGCATGACCCGCTTTGGCGCGGTGTGGGCGTTCCGCCTCATGGGGCAGTCGGCAGTGGAAGGGGCGCTGCCCATCGAATTCGCCGCCATGGCGCCCGAGGCGCGTGATGGCGGTTATTACGGCCCCGGCGGCTGGGGCGAGCGCCGGGGGCCGGTGACCGAAGCCTTCGTGCCGCCTGCCGCCCGCGACCTGACCATTGCACGGCGGCTGTGGCAGGCGGCGGAACGGCTGACCGGCACGTCGCTGTCGTAATCAGCGGCGGGTGAAGCTCCAGTACATCGGCTGGCGGCCTGCCTTCAGCGCCTTGGCCTCATAGCGGGTGGGAGGCCAGCCTTCAGGCCGCACGGTGGCGGGGGGTGCGGTATCGAACAGATCCTGCGCACCCATCACTTCCTCCACCCAGGCCTGATAGGTCGGGTCATCGCTGGCCACGCGCCACACGGCGCCGGGGCGCAGGATGCGAGCCGCCATCTTCACCGTCTCGGGGTGCACGAAACGGCGCTTGGCATGGCGCGACTTGGGCCACGGATCGGGGAACATGAGGAACAGGCGGTCGATCGACTGGTCCGGCAGGCCACGCAGCAGGATACGTGCATCCTCATCCCATACCCGCAGCATGTCGGGCACGGGGGCGGTTTCCTCGCCGCCATCAGGCACCACGCGCGAGAGCAGGGAACACAGGCCGTTCTCGAACACCTCACAGGCAATATAGCCCACATCGGGGTGGGCTGCGTGCTGGGCCAGCGAATGCTCGCCCCCGCCAAACCCTACCTCAAGCCATATCTGCGCGGGCTTATGGCCAAAACCTGTGGCGGGGTCAGCAATGGCGGCCTCGGGAAAGCGCAGGCGCGGCAGCGTCTGGTCGAGCAGGCGCTGCTGGCGCGGGCGCAGCGGATGGCCGCGCTGGCGCCCGTAAAGTCGGTCTGGCGATGCCTTTACATCCACGGAGGCCGTCATCTATCCGAAAATCCTGCTCCTGCTGCCGTGGTACACGGCATGATTGAAAAATGCATCGGGGGCCGCCACGACCCGCTTTTGCAAGCAGCCATGGCAAGCCCCCTTGATACAGAAGTTTTTGGTGAAGCTTTTTCGAAAAAAGGCCGCACCCAAAAACTTTTATTGTTTTTTAGCGGTTGAACGCACCACGCAGGGCGTCGACCAGATCGGTCTGCTCCCAGGTGAAGTCGTCCTTCGCGGCATCCGGCGTGCGGCCGAAATGGCCGTAGGCGGAGGTCTGGGTGTAGATGGGGCGGTTGAGGCGCAGATGCTTGCGGATGCCGCGCGGGCTGAGGTCCATGACCTCGCGCAGGACGCGGCCGAGCTTAGCCTCATCGATGTCCTTGCCCGTGCCATCAAGGTCCACATAGACCGAGAGCGGGTGCGACACGCCAATGGCGTAGGAGATCTGCAGCGTGCAGCGATCGGCAAGGCCTGCGGCCACGACGTTCTTGGCCAGGTAGCGGCAGGCATAGGCTGCCGAGCGGTCCACCTTCGTGGGGTCCTTGCCCGAGAACGCGCCACCACCATGCGGGGCTGCGCCACCATAGGTGTCGACAATGATCTTGCGCCCGGTCAGGCCGCAATCGCCATCGGGGCCACCGATCACGAACACCCCGGTCGGGTTAACGTAGAATTCATCTTCCGGCGGCATCCAGCCCTCGGGCAGCACATCGCGCACGATGCTGCCGAGTTCCTCGCGGATGGTGGCCTGGCTGGCGCCTTCCACATGCTGGGTCGAGATCACGACCGAGGTCGCACCCACGGGCTTGCCATCGACATAGCGCAGCGTGACCTGGCTCTTGGCATCGGGCTGAAGGGCTGCTGCACGCGGGTCACCCGCCTTGCGCAGGTCGCGCACGCGGTGAAGGATGTCATGCGCGTAGAACAGCGGCGCGGGCATGAGGCTTTCGGTCTCGCGCGTGGCGAAACCGAACATGATGCCCTGATCGCCTGCGCCTTCGTCCTTCTCGCCCGCGCTGTCAACGCCTACGGCGATATCGGCGGACTGGGCATGCAGGTAGTATTCCACCTCGGCATTGCGCCATGAGAAGCCGGCCTGGTCGTAGCCGATATCCTTCACCGCATCGCGCGCGCCCTGAATCAGCAGGTCAGGCGTTACGGAAGACGGACCACGCACTTCACCGGCAAGGATGATGCGGTTGGTGGTGACCATCGTTTCACACGCAACGCGGGATTCACCGTCTGCTGTCAGGAATGCATCGAGAACGGTATCACTGATCCGGTCAGCGACCTTGTCGGGATGCCCTTCGGATACTGATTCCGATGTAAACAGAAAATCGCCTTTATTGCGCATGATGGTCCTGTCTGCCTCGTATGGAGTAGAATAACGCCTGCGAAACCGGGCGTACGATCGCATGCGTTTGACCGAAACCCACCCAAGCGTCAAGCCATTTCCCTGAATACCTCCCTCCCGCACGGCCTGCGGCGCGCGGATGGTCAGGGCACTGTCGTGAGAAAGTTTTTGGTGAAGCTTTTTTCAAAAAGCTTCGAAACACGCCGCCTTTTTGAAAAAAGGCGGCACCAAAAAAATTTTATCTTTTATTATCAATATTTTGATATCAATTGCGTGGCAGACCCAGCACATCTTCCATATCATAAAGGCCAGCCCCATGCCCGCGCAGCCAGTGCGCCGCGCGCACCGCGCCCGTGGCGTACACCCTGCGGTCAAACGAGCGGTGAGTCAGGCTGATCTGTTCATGGCTGGAGGTGAAAATGACCGAATGCTCGCCCACGATCTGCCCGCCACGCAGGGCCGCGAAGCCGATCGCCCCATCGGCACGCGGGCCGGTATGGCCATCGCGCCCGCTTTCAATATGGTCTTCCAGCCTTATGCCCCGCCCCTGCGCCACCGCGCGACCCATGGCCAGCGCCGTGCCAGAAGGGGCATCCACCTTCTGGCGGTGATGCATTTCCAGTATCTCGGCATCATACTCGCTGCCGGGCAGCACGGCGCTCATCTGCCGCGCAAGGCGCGTGACCAGCGTGACACCGGGCGAGAAATTGGCTGCCTGCACCACGGCAATGCGGGTCGCGGCCTGATCGACCGCCTGCTGGTCGGCCACGGACAGGCCGGTCGTGCCCAGCACCCAGGCCGTGCCTGCTGCAGCCAGGGCCTGAGCGTGCGCCACCACCGTGCTGGCATGGGTGAAGTCGATCACCACATCGCACTGCGCCGCAAGGGCGGCGATATCGGCATGAACGGGGCAGTCAATCCCGTCAACAGGGCGGCCATCGCGCGTCGTGCCACCGGCCAGCACGGCCCCCGCCGCTGGCACTTCCTGCGCCAGAAGGCGACCGACACGGCCATTGAGGCCCGTAATCCCGATCCGCAAGGGCTGCGCGTTCATGCTGTCTTCTCCACCAGTACCCAGATATGCAAATGGCGGCGCGACCGGGGGATCGCGCCGCCTGAACTCTATCCATGGTGCAGGTTGGGGGGATTCACCATGAATAGTGGTTCGACCCTACACCTGACCCATCAGCAATTTCAACCATCTGCACGCCATGGAGTGAGAGCAGACGCTTACAGCTTGCCTTCAAAAAAGTCCTTCACCTTGCTGAAGAAGCCTGTGCTCTCCGGGCTGCCCTTGGCGTGACCCGCCGCGTCGGTTTCAAACTCCTCAAGCAGTTCCCGCTGGCGCTTGCTCAGGTGGCGCGGGGTCTCGACCACGACCTGAATATACATGTCACCCCGCGCGGAAGAGCGCAGTACCGAGAAACCCTTGCCGCGCAGGCGGAAGTGCTCGCCCGTCTGGGTGCCTGCCGGGATCTTGACCTTGGCGCGCGAGCCATCGACCACCGGCACCTCGATCTCGGTGCCAAGGGCGGCCTGCCCCATGCGCACCGGCACGCGGCAATAGATGTTAGCGCCATCCCGCTGGAAAATGGCGTGCGCCTCCACCGACACATGCACGTACAGATCGCCTGCGGGCACGCCCTTGCCGCCGGCCTCGCCCTCGCCGGTAATGCGGATGCGCGTGCCATCCTCAACGCCCGCGGGGATCGCCACCTCGATGGTACGGTTCTTTTCCACCGTGCCCGCGCCATGGCATTCCTTGCACGGGTTGCGGATCAGGCGGCCGGTGCCGTGGCAGGTGGGGCAGGGGCGCTCAATGGCGAAAAAGCCCTGCTGCGCGCGCACCTTGCCCGCGCCGTGGCATGAGGGGCAGGTTTCGGGCGGCTGGTCCTTGTCGGCCGAGCCGGTGCCATCACAGCTTTTGCAGGTGACGCGGGTGGGGATGGTGATTTCTTTCTTCACCCCGGCAAAGGCCTCGGCGAAGGTGATGCTGACCTGCACCTGGATATCAGCGCCCGAGCGGCGGCCACCGCGCCTGCCGCCCATCATGTCGCCAAACATCTGCTCGAAGATATCGCCAAGCCCGCCGCCACCGAAGTCGAAGCCACCCGGCCCCGGGCCACCACCCTCGAACGCGGCATGGCCAAAGCGGTCATAGGCGGCGCGCTTCTGGTCATCCTTCAGCACGTCGTAGGCTTCGCTGATTTCCTTGAACTTGTTTTCCGCTTCCGCATCTCCCGGATTGCGGTCGGGATGGTATTTCATGGCCAGCTTGCGATACGCCCGCTTGATCTCGTCGCCATTGGCATCGCGCGAAACTTCAAGGGCTGCGTAATAATCTATCTTGGTGGCCATGTTGGTCCTCTAGCAAACGCGGTCGCCCGGCTTGTCGCGGCACGATCCTCGCGTTCCAGCTGTAGTTGTTGGGCTGCATATGAAAAGCGCCCGTCTTCAAAGAAGCACGGGCGCCACCCTGGTGGAAGGGGGCGCAGACCCGCAGGTCTGCACCCCACTTTCCGGAGCCTGTATGACGCCTTGCGGCAATCAGGACTTCTTGGGTTCGTCCACGTCCTCGAAATCGGCGTCGACAACCTTTTCGTCCTTCGGTGCTGCCCCACCGGCGGCGGCCCCTGCGGCACCCTCGGCCTGGCCTGCCTTGTGGATGGCCTCGCCAACCTTCATGGCAACCTGCGTCAGGTGATCGGTCGCGGTCTTCAGGGCCTCGGAGTCGGTGCCTTCGAGCGCCTTGCGCACGGCGGCGATCGCGGCTTCCGCCTCGGCCTTTTCAGCAGCCGGGATCTTGTCGCCACCTTCAGCCAGGGACTTCTCGACCTGATGGGTCATGCCTTCGGCCTGGTTGCGGATCTCGATCTGCTCCTTCTTGGCCTTGTCAGCCTCGGCGTTGGCTTCGGCGTCCTTCACCATCTTGTCGATGTCGGACTCGGACAGACCACCAGAAGCCTGGATCTTGATCTGCTGTTCCTTGCCGGTCGCCTTGTCCTTGGCCGAGACGGACACGATGCCGTTGGCGTCGATGTCGAACGTCACCTCGATCTGCGGCACGCCGCTCGGAGCAGGCGCGATGCCGGTCAGGTCGAAGTTGCCAAGCAGCTTGTTGTCAGCCGCAATTTCACGCTCGCCCTGATAGACCTTGATGGTCACGGCCGTCTGGTTGTCTTCCGCGGTCGAGAAGGTCTGGCTCTTCTTGGTCGGGATGGTCGTGTTGCGGTCGATCAGGCGGGTGAAGATGCCACCACGCGTCTCGATGCCCAGCGACAGCGGGGTCACGTCGAGCAGCAGCACGTCCTTCACGTCACCCTGCAGCACCGCACCCTGCACGGCGGCGCCGATGGCGACCACTTCGTCGGGGTTCACGTTGCGGGCGGGTTCCTTGCCGAAGAACTCCTTAACGGCCTCGATCACCTTGGGCATGCGGGTCATGCCGCCCACAAGGATGACTTCGTTGATCTCACCCGACGAGACGGACGCATCCTTCATCGCCGCGCGGCAGGGCTCGAGCGTGCGCTGGATCAGGTCATCGACCAGGCTTTCGAGCTTCGCACGGCTCAGCTTGACCACGAGATGCTTGGGGCCAGACGCATCAGCGGTGATGAACGGCAGGTTGATCTCGGTTTCCTTGGAGGAGGAAAGCTCGATCTTCGCCTTTTCCGCCGCTTCCTTCAGGCGCTGCAGGGCCAGCTTGTCCTGACGCAGGTCGATGCCCTGCTCGCGCTTGAACTCGTCGGCCAGGAAGCTGATGATGCGGGCATCGAAGTCTTCACCACCGAGGAAGGTGTCGCCGTTGGTGGACTTCACCTCGATCACGCCATCGGAGATCTCGAGGATGGACACGTCGAACGTGCCGCCGCCAAGGTCATAGACCGCAATGGTGCCGCCGTCCTTCTTCTGCAGGCCATAGGCCAGGGCAGCAGCGGTCGGCTCGTTGATGATGCGCAGCACTTCAAGACCCGCGATGCGGCCCGCATCCTTCGTGGCCTGGCGCTGGGCATCGTTGAAGTAGGCCGGAACGGTAATGACGGCCTGCTTGACCGGCTCGCCAAGATAGGACTCGGCGGTTTCCTTCATCTTGCCCAGAATGAAGGCGGAGATCTGCGCGGGCGCGTATTTCTTGCCCTGCGCCTCGACCCATGCATCGCCGTTGTCGCCCTTGACGATCTCGTAGGGAACAAGGCCCTTGTCCTTCGCAACGGTCGGGTCGTCATAACGGCGGCCGATCAGGCGCTTGACGGCATACAGCGTGTTGGCGGGGTTGGTGACCGCCTGGCGCTTGGCGGCCTGGCCTACGAGCATCTCACCGTTGTCGGTAAAGGCGACCATCGACGGGGTCGTGCGTGCGCCTTCGCTGTTCTCGATAACCCGCGTCTCGTCGCCTTCACGCACGGCAACGCAGGAATTGGTCGTACCAAGGTCGATACCGATAACCTTGCTCATAAAATCTTCTCCTTTTCAGCGGCCTGTCCGGACCCGAAGCATCGGGACAGACCCTTCTTTTTCAGTATTCCGGCGCGTGGTGCGGACTGTCTTTTTTCACATCCACCCGCACGTCGTCATCATTACCCGATGTAGGCAGCCCATGCGTCGCTTTCAAGAGGATCCAGCCATGCACGGGCGGGTTTTCACCCTGCCTGCGCCGGCCCTTTTGACACGACCACCATGGCCGGCTTGAGCAGCCGCCCGTGCAGGGTCCAGGCCGGGGTCCAGGCCTCCATCACGGTATCGGCGGGATGTTCGTCGCTGTGCTGCTGGCTCATGGCCTGATGCAGGTTGGCGTCAAAGGGCTTGCCCTTCGCATCTTCCGCCTTGATGCCATTGCGCTCGAGAATGCCCATGAACGAACGCTCGGTGCTCTCGATGCCTTCGCGCATGCTGGTCAGCAGTTTGTCCTCGCCCTCGGCCGGCTTGGGCAGGCTGGCCAGCGCGCGCTTGAGGTTCTCGGCGGCCTCGACCACGTCCTTGGCGAATTTCTGCACGGCGTACTGCCGGGCGTCTTCCACTTCGCGCTTGGTGCGGGTGCGCAGGTTCTGCATGTCGGCTTCCGCGCGCATCCACTTGTCGCGCATGGCCGAGACTTCGGCTTCAAGCTCGGCTATGCGCGGATCGGGTCCGGCCTCCGCCTCGGGCGCTGCCGCTTCATGGGCGGGCGCTTCATGGGCGTCGGAGGGCGTGCCGTCGCCATGGGGGGCGTCGGCAAAGGGGGTGGGGTCTGTGTTCTCGCTCATGCTCTTACAAGTAGGTAACGACTGACCGATGGACAAGGCATTGCGCTCCCGGCAGGCATACCGATTTTGCGCAACATCCCTGCCGTGAACGGAGCAGCCGGAATGACGTTAGCATTCCAATGGATCCCGGCACCCGCATCCCCTCATGACATGCGGGCGGTTATGACGCTATGCTGCACGCGCCTGCCAGGCAAGATGCTGGCGGTCATGCCCGGATCGGCGAAGGAGCAAAAAGAGAGCCCCCATGGAGCCAACGAAACAGACGATCGTGCTGGTTGACGATGACAGGAACATCCTGACCTCCGTGCAGATGACACTGGAGGCGGAGGGCTTCATCGTCCGCACCTATACCGATGGGGAGAGTGCGCTGCATGGTCTGTCATCGCGCCCGGCCGACCTGGCGGTGCTCGATATCAAGATGCCGCGCATGGATGGGATGGAACTGCTCCAGCGCCTGCGCGCGCGCTCGCAGTTGCCGGTGATCTTCCTGTCATCCAAGGATGAGGAAGTGGACCAGCTCATGGGCCTGCGCCTGGGGGCGGATGATTACATCACCAAGCCATTCTCGCAGCGTCTGCTGCTCGAGCGCATCCGCGCGCTGCTGCGCCGCAACGAGGTCAGCCGCAGCGAGGCGGCGGGCATCAGCCCCACCGGCACCATGGTGCGCGGCGGCCTGTCGCTTGATGAAACCCGCCACCAGTGCCTGTGGCACGGGCGCGACATCCAGCTTACGGTCACCGAGTTCCTGCTCGTCAAGGCGCTTGCCGCCCGGCCCGGGCTGGTCAAGTCGCGTGACCAGCTGATCGATGCAGCCTATGGCGAGAACATCTACGTGGATGACCGCACCATCGACAGCCACATCAAGCGCGTGCGCAAGAAGTTCCGGCAGGTGGATGACGAGTTCAACCAGATCGAGACGCTGTACGGCATCGGCTACCGCTACAAGGAAGAATGACCACGCCGGTGTCCCGTCTCCTTCTGTCCGCGCTACCGCTTCCCCGCCCGCTGCGCCGCCTGCTGCCCCGGCGGTGGAGCGGGGAGCAGCAGAATGCGGTTGCGGAATTCATGGAATACCGCACGCGGCTGGTCTCGCCGCTCATGCGGCGAATCCTTCTGGTCAATACGCTGCCGCTTGGCCTGCTGGCGCTGACGCTGCTGTACCTGACCCAGTTCCAGAACAGCCTGCTTGAGGCCGAGGTCTCGGCCCTGCGCGAGCAGGCGCGCATCTATGCCGGTGCGCTGGGGCAGAGTGCGGTGATCGTATCGCGCCGCGACGTGACCCTGGCGCCTGAGCTTGCAGGCCCGCTGCTTTTGCGCCTGACCGAGCCCAGCCCGAGTGCGCATGCCCGCCTGTTCGCCCCCGATGGACAGGTCGTGGCCGACAGCCGCGTGGAACAGGCAGGATTCGGCATCAAGGCCACCCCCCTGCCACCGGCAGAGGAAGATGAGCACACAGCCCCCCCCCGCGGGGCCTCGATCAATATGGGCGAGCGGCTGTATAACTGGCTTCTGGCGCAGTTGCCCACGCTCTCGGGCGAGCGGATCATGACGCTGGACACGCCGGATTCAGATCCGTCGATCCAGCCGGTCACCCAGCCTGATGGCACGCGGGTGATGGAAATTCCGCCCTATATCCGCCGCAACGCCGACCACCAGCTTATGGTCACGGTGGCCGAGCCGGTCATGCATGCGGGACAGACCACGGTGGGCATCATCCAGCTCACGCGTGAGGCGCGCGATGTCGACCGCTCGCTGTTTGCGGTGCGCTCCTCCATCCTATCGCTGTTCCTCATGGCGCTGGCGCTGACCATCCTGCTCTCGTGGTATCTGTCGCTCACCATTGCGCGGCCACTGCTGCGGCTTGCGGCCTCGGCCCATACCATGCGCGAATCCTCCGACCGCACCGACATGGTGCCCGAGCGCCTGCTGGCCCGGCGCGACGAGATTGGCGAGGTCGCCCGCGCGCTACAGGACAGTGCGAGCGCGCTCTGGGCCCGCATGGACGCCATCGAACGCTTTGCCGCCGATGTCAGCCACGAGATCAAGAACCCGCTCTCCTCCATCCGCTCGGCCATTGAAAGCCTGCTGCGCATTGATGACCCCGAGCGCCAGCGCCGCCTCATGTCGATCATCAATGACGACGTGCGCAGGCTCGACCGGCTGATTACCGATATTTCCGATGCCAGCCGCGTGGATGCCGAACTCTCGCGCACCCGCGCCGAGCCGGTGGCCATCGTGCCGCTGCTTTCCGTGCTGGCCGAGATTCATCAGGCCACCCGCCAGCCGGGCCAGCCCTTCATGGCGGTGGCGAGTAGTGGCGACAGCCCGGAGCGCAGGCTGGTGGTGCTGGCGGTGGAGGACCGGCTGGTGCAGGTGCTGCGCAACCTGATCGGCAATGCCATCTCGTTCTCGCCGCCTGATGGCAAGATCCTGCTCAGCGCAGTGCCTGCGGGCGGCATGGTGGAGATTGCGGTCAGCGATGAAGGGCCCGGCATTCCGCAGGCCAAGCTCGACAACATTTTCGACCGCTTTTATTCCGAGAGGCCAAGCAGCGAGAATTTCGGCCAGCATTCCGGCCTGGGCCTGTCCATCAGCAAGCAGATCATCGAGGCCCTGCGCGGCACCATCAGCGCTGAAAACCGCATGGATGCCGATGGCCACGTGCAGGGCGCGCGCTTCGTGATCTGCCTGCCGCGCGTGGACGTGAAGGGTGAGGTCAGCCGACCTCATCCGTAGCACGCGCATACCGCCGGTAACGAAATGGCGGCGGCTCGGCGGGCAGGGTATCGAGCACGGCCTTGATCCGCTCGTGGTCGGGCGCGCGTGAGCAGACCGGGTCGGTTGCGGCTGCATCACCCGCCAGCGCCAGTGCCTGGCAGCGGCAGCCGCCCCAGTCCTTCTCGCGCTGGTCACAACTGCGGCAGGGCTGGGGCATCCAGTCCGTTCCGCGGAACATGGTAAAAAGCGGGGCCTCGCGCCAGATATGGTCCAGCGTGTCATGCTTTACGTCGGGGAAAGCGACGTTGGGGATGGTCTCCGCCGCATGGCAGGGCAGAACCCGGCCCGACGGCGAGATGTTGATGAACCGCCGCCCCCAGCCGCCCATGCATGGCTTGGGCCGGTCGGCATAATAATCAGGCGTGACGTAATCGATGGTCAGGCGGCCTTCGTATTTTTTCCGCGCTGCCTCCACCGCCTCGGTGGTCTGCTCAAGCTGGGCGGCGGTAGGCATGAGGGCCTCGCGATTGACCAGTCCCCAGCCATAGTACTGCGTATGGGCGATCTCGACCCGGCGCGCGCCCATCTTTACGGCGGCTTCAAGCATCTGCGGCACGCGCGCGGCATTTTCGCGGTAGATGACGAAGTTCAGCGTCAGCGGCATGCCATCGGCGGCAATCAGCCGTGCCGCCTCGATCTTGCGGGCCTGCGCGCCCTTCATGCCGCCCACAAGCTCGGCATTTACCGTGTCGATATCCTGAAACGAAAGCTGGACGTGATCGAGGCCCGCAGCCACCAGAACCGGGAAGGTCTTTTCGTTAAGCAGCACGCCGGAGGTGATGAGGTTGGTGTACAGCCCCAGCCCCACGGCATGACGGATGAGTTCGGGCAGGTCGGGGCGGCTCATCGGCTCGCCACCCGAGAAATGCACCTGCAGCACCCCCATCTCGGCGGCCTGGTCGAGCACGCTGATCCACTCGGTGGTGGAAAGCTCGTTTTTACGCGGCTCCAGCGCCAGCGGATTGGAACAGTACGGGCACTGCAACGGGCAGCGATGCGTGAGTTCCGCCAGCAGGCTCATGGGCGAGAGAATGGTTTCGGTCATGCCACCAGCACCTGTCGGGTCATGAGGTCATTCACCATGACATGGACATCGCGCCCGATCACATCAACCGGGGCCGCGAAGCGGCTGGCCAGATCGGCAATGATCTGGCCCAGCGTGCGCGTGCCATCAACGAGCCTGAGCACCTCGGCTGCGATGGGGTCGGGAATGAAGGCCCGCTCCGGCGCCTGGATGATCCAGCGCTCGCGCACGCGGTCATGCTGCAGCCGCACCCCGCGTGCGAAGCGGATAACGCTGTCGTCTGTAAGGTCAGCGCTCATGCCGCGTCCGGGCGGAACGCACCGGGGGGGATGCGGCCCGGATTGACGTAGCCGTATTCCAGCTCATCAAGCATGGCCCACAGCACGCCGCACTTGAACTTCAGCGCGCCGAGCACCGCCTGCTGCTGCTCGGGCGTGCGGGCATGCTCCTTCACGTAACCCAGCGCGAAATCGGAATCACGCGGGGCCTGTGTGAGGCGCGGCTGGAAGTAGGCCAGCGTCTCGGGCGTGATGAAGTCATAATGGCGCAGCATGCCCGCCACGCGCTCGCTGATGATGGTGGGCGAGAACAGTTCGGTCAGCGATGAGGCAATGGCCTCGAGGATGGAGCGATCACGCACGAAGGCCACATACGCATCCACCGCAAAGCGGGTGGCGGGCAGCAGCCCTTCAAGCGACTCCACATAGGCACGGTCCAGCCCCAGCCCGTCGGTCAGCTTGAGCCAGCGCGCCACGCCGCCGGTGCCCGGTGCATCGCCATCATGATCAACCAGCCGCCTGCGCCATTCACGCCGCAGTTCCGCCGTGGGCAGGCGGGCGAGCAGCGTTGCGTCCTTGGCGGGAATGCTGGCCTGATAATAATAGCGGTTCAGCGCCCAGGCCTGCACCTGCGCACGGTTCAGCCGCCCGTCATGCAGCGCGCGGTGAAACGGGTGCAGGTTGTGATAGCGTTCCGCCCCGATGGCGCGGAGTGCCGCCTCAAGTTCATCGGGGGAAAGCAGGGGTGCGCTCATGCCGTAATCCTCATCCCGTCATGGGAGATTTCCCACCCTGCAGCCTCAACGGCGGCACGCTCGGGCGTATCCGCCAGCAGCACAGGGTTGGAATTGTTGATGTGTATGAAAATCCTGCGCTTGATGCCCAGGTCACGCAGGGCGGCGATGGTGCCGTCCATGCCATCCATGGACATGTGGCCCATGCGGCGGCCGGTCTTTTCACCCAGGCCCGCGCGCACCATCTCGTCATCCACCCACAGCGTGCCGTCAAAGAAAACGGCATCTGCCCCGCGCAGGCGCACGCGCAGATTATCGGTCATGCGCGCGCAGCCGGGCACGAAACACACACGATGGCTGCCATCGGAAATCTCGAGGCCGATCGTCTCGCCATTTTCGCAGATGGCGGCAGGATCGGGGCCGGACTCGGCATAAAGCGGCACCTTGCCGGGCACGGCAAAGGGCACGATGGTCAGGCCCGCAGGCGTGCCATCGGTCAGCTTCAGCGCCAAGGGCGCGTCGAGTCCCATCGGTGCACGGGTCACGACCGCGCGGTTCAAGGCTTCAAAAATGGGGTTGGCGTCCAGCATGGACAGCACTTCAGGCGTGGCCAGAAGGGTAAAGGGCTGGCGCTCGCGCAGGGTGAGCAGGCCGGTGATGGTATCCACCTCGCCGCCTGTAAGGATCACGCCGGCGATGGGCGTGGAGCGCAGGCCCTCGCTGGGATGCAGCGCCGGGGTCTGGTTGATCTGGGTGCGCAGGTCAGGCGATGCGTTGACCACGAACCAGTTCTTTCCATCTCCACTGATGGCGATGGAAGCCTGTGTGCGGGGCAGGGCTGCCGGATCGCCGGCCCTGGCCCGCCTGCAACCGGGAGCGTTGGAGTTCCATTGGGGAAAGCCGCCGCCCGCTGCCGCGCCGAGAACGATAATGTCGATCATGGACGCAGAGTGTAAAAGAAAATCGCCGCCTGTGCGAGACAGGCGGCGATGTTTCCATCTTACTTCTTTTCGCCGCAGACGTAGCTGTTGATCTCGGCGCCCAGGGGGACTTCAACGATCTTGGGGGTATTCCAGGCCATGGGACTCTCCATTGATTGTATGCGAAAGGCAGAAACCTTCGTCTAGGGCTTATTTGAGCCCGGTCTCCCGCCACTTTCAAGTCGCGTGTGGGGGCATATGGGGCCTGAAAATTCACGTTAGCGTGTACCGCTGTGCCCCCTGCAATGGTTGCGTAGCGGGAATGTGCCAAAATCCTTGGTCCTGCATGCCCGATACGGCCATAAGAAGCGGGTTGGCACGGAAACGCGGATACCAGCCCCGGCCATACGGGCCAAGCCAGCACAAGCCAGGACCTGAACCGATGCCGCCCGAGACACCGCCCCCCCAGCCGCCATCCTACGAGCAGGTCCAGCAGCAGCGCGCCATCGAGGTCATGCGCCACAGCCGCATCGACACCCGCACGGCCTGCCTGCTGCTGCTCAGCGTGCTGGCGGTGTTCTATACGCTGTATTTCGCCTCGGCCATCATTCTGCCCATGATCCTGGCGCTGGTGGTCAACCTTCTGCTGTCCTCGCCGCTACGCTTCCTGCACACGCGGCTGCACCTGCCCAAGCCGCTGGCGGCGCTGTGCCTGATCCTGTGCGTGTTTGGCATGGTCGGCGCGGTCGGCACCGCCATTTCCGTGCCTGCCACGGGGTGGCTGGAGCGCGCGCCCGAGGCGATCAATACATTGCAGGAGCGCCTGGCCTTCCTGCGCGGGCCATTCCAGCTCCTGACCGGCGCTTCGGACCGGATCCATAATTTCCTGTCCATCGCAGGCGGTCATGGCACGGCCGCCACCACCGACCAGCCCGCAGCCGACGGGCACGTCATTATCGTGTCCACGCCCGCAGGCGGTGGCGGGGTGGTGGGGCTCGACCGCTTTTCCTCCTCCATCCTGCTGGGCACGCAGGCGTTCATGGGCCAGTTCTTTACCATGATCCTGATGCTGTTCTTCCTGCTCGCGCAGGGAGACAGCCTGCTCAGGCGCTTTGTCGAGATCATGCCCACCTTTGCCGACAAGCGCCGCACGGTGCAGATCGCCTATCAGATCGAGCGCAATGTGTCGGAATATCTGGCCACCATCACCATCATCAACAGCCTCGTGGGCCTGGTGAACATGGTGCAGTGCTGGCTGCTGGGCATGCCAAACCCGCTGCTGTGGGGGGTTATGGCGTTCCTGCTCAACTACATTCCCATCATCGGGCCGATGATGGGCATCATCATCTATTTTCTGGTGGGGCTGTTCGTTTATCCATCGGTGTGGCAGGCGCTGCTGCCACCGGCCATCTACCTGTGCATTCACCTGACGGAAGGCGAGACCATAACCCCCATGGTGCTGGCGCGGCGTTTTACGCTCAACCCGGTGCTGGTCATGGCGTCACTCATGTTCTGGGACTGGCTGTGGGGCATTTTCGGGGCGTTCCTGTCGGTGCCCCTGCTGGCAGTGTTCAAGATCATCTGCGACCATGTGGAGATCCTGACCCCGCTGGGCCACATCGTCGGGGGTCCGGCCCATCCCGCACCACAGAAACCGCTCTTTACCGAAATGCCCGACAGCACCACGCCGGATGAAGATCCCGACCGGCTGGAAGACTAGAGCATTCCCACCGAAAACCGGTTCGGTGGGAATGCTCTGGCTTTATTGTTTTTACGAGCATCTTCACCTGTTTGAATGCACACATTCACATTCAAACAGGATCTGCTCTAGCTGTTGCCCGCAGCCAGAACCTCAAGCTTGGCCGTTGACACGATGGTAATGGCATAGCCCTTGCCCACCTCGATCATGCCCTGAGCGCGCATCCAGCTCAACGTGCGGCTGACGGTCTCGATGGTCAGGCCGAGATAGTCGGCAATGTCGCCGCGGGTCATGGGCAGGTGCAGCCGACCGCCTGATGGCGGCGGCTGGCCGGGCAGAAGGCCTGCCTGCATCTGGTCAAGCAGGAAGCTCGCCACGCGCTCACGCGCAGTCTTGCGGCCAAGCAGGAGCATCTGGTTCTGGGCGGCAACGAGTTCGTTGGAGGCTTCCTCAAGCAGGCGACGCTCGAGCTTGGGGAAATCATCAAGCAGTTCGCCCATCTTCTCGCGCGAGAAGCGGCACACGCGCACCGTATCGATCGCCTCCGCGCCAAAGGCATAACTGTCGGACACGGCAAGACCAAGAAAATGCCCTGGCGCCGCGAAACCGGTAATCTGGCGCCGCCCGTCGGGCAGGGCCTTGAAAAGCTTCACGGTGCCCGATGTCACATTGAAAAAGTCGGTGGCGGGCGCGCCTTCCTCGATAAAGCCGCGACCGGGGGAAACGATGGTTTCCACCGCGACCTCGGCAAGACGGGAGATATCGGAGGGTTCGATCACGCTACAGACGCTGGTGGGGCGAACGCTGCAATTGGCGCAGAAATCTGCCTGCACTCCGCTCGACCCGATCACGATACGCCGTGGCCTCGATTCAAACTGACACGAAGGCATATCCGACATGATAATTTCCAATTCACTTTCAGGCGCCCGCGTTCCGGCGCCGAAGTAACCGGACATGCCCTGGCTCCCTAGAAATACAATAAATGCATTCGCCAAGAGCGCAGACTATGGCGGATGGGTTGATGTAAATCAATGCGGTCAACCCAGAAATATAAGGTAAACACGACTGATCGTAACAAAAAAACCTAACCCGAGGAAATCCCGACGCGTGCAGGCCGTCCCTCCGCCCATGGTCAGACGACTGGACCCCGCCGATGTCCCGCTCCTTTATCCGCTTGTGCGCCTGTCCTTTCCACACCTTACGCTGCGCGAATGGATGCGGATCGGCCGCAGGCTGGCGCGCCCCGGCGCGCGGGCGCGGCAGGGCATTCTTGTCGCCCGCTATGGCGATGGCAGGCCACCGTGCGGCATGGCCACCTTCCGGCGGGGGTTTGACCTGCGTTCAGGCGATACCCTGACATCGGACTACATCATCACCCTGTCCTACACCCACGCGCAGACCATTATCGACGCGCTGCTCCCCGCAATGGAGACACTGGCACGCGAGTGGGGGTGTGACGCCATACGGACCATTACCCATAGTAAACCCGTTGCAGAACCACACAGCGCGCTTCCCGAACTGTGTTCATACGGCAACATTACCGAAAGAACAGTCAGGCTGGACCACAACACGTAAATAGTTCTGCCTGGTTGATTGATTCATATCAAGGTCGAGTGCTAGGTGGCCGTGATTTCTGCACACATCAAACTAACTTGAATATTCTTAACGTTCTCGCCTGCCTGCCAGCCGGGAAAGAAATTAGGGTCTGCTTACCATGAAGAACATTCGCAAACTCGCCCTGTCGGCAGTGCTCGGCGCTACGGCGCTGGCACCCGTGGCGGGCCACGCACAGACGACCGCCCCTTCCACCTACGTCAATGCCCCGCTGGCGGCACCTGTTGCTCCCGCACAGCCGAAGGGCCATTGCGGCATCTTCGAGACCTGCGCCTCGACCAAGATCGGTCTGGGCAAGGGCGACTTCATGATCCGCCTGTCCGCCGTTGGCGTGCTGCCCGAAGATCGTGACAGCCGGGTGTGGGCCACGGCAAAGGCCATCGGCCTGAACAACACCATGCTGCCCGGCACCCGCGTCAAGACCACCAACCAGGTCATGCCGGAACTAACGTTCGAATACTTCGTGACCGACAACATCTCGCTGGACCTGATCGCCACCAGCACCCGTCACGAAGTCTCGGCCGAAGGCGGCTCCGCGCTTGAAAGCCTGACCCACACCAGCAAGACCGATGTCGGCAGCGCCTGGGTGCTGCCGCCCACGGTCACGGTGGCCTGGCACTTCCGCCCCCACAAGCGCCTGAACCCGTATGTGGGTGTGGGCGGCACGTTCATGTGGTTCCACAATATGAATGCCGCAGGCAACGCACTGGGCACAACCAAGCTGAACTCCGGCTTTACCGGTGGCCCGTCCATCAACGCCGGTGTGGATTACCAGCTTGTTGGCAACTGGTTCTTCAACTTCGACGTGAAGCAGATGTTCGTGCGCATGCACGCCTGGGCTGAAAACAGCGACGAAAGCCTGAAGGTCAAGGCCCACGACTCGCTGGACCCGACCGTCGTTTCCGCCGGTATCGCCTACCGGTTCTGATGGCATGAACGCGGCGGACAGCACCCTGCTTTCGCGCTACGGGGGCAACCTGCCGCGTTATACCAGCTACCCCACCGCAGCCCAGTTCACGGATGCGGTGGGCCCGGACGACAGCCGAAACTGGCTGTCCTCCCTCCCGGCGGATCAGCCGGTTTCCCTTTACCTGCATGTTCCTTTCTGTGACACGCTGTGCCGGTTCTGCGGGTGCAATACCGCCGTGCTGCGCAATGCGGATGCGCGGGCTGCCTATGCCGCCCTGCTGCACGAGGAACTGCGCCGCGTCATTGCCCTGATCGGCCCTGGCCGCCGTGTCACGCACCTGCAATGGGGTGGCGGCACGCCCACCACGCTGCCTGCCAGTGCGATGCGCCGCGTGATGGACGCCATCCGCCGCGATTTTGACATCGCACCCGATGCCGAGATCAGCATCGAGGTCGATCCCCGCCATCTGCCCCCCGAATACCCGGCCCTGCTGCATGAGCTCGGCTTCAACCGCGCCAGCATGGGTGTGCAGGATCTTGATGCCAGCGTGCAGCAGGCCTGCGGCCGCATCCAGAGCTGGGAGCAGACGCGCGACTGCCTTGACGCGCTGCGCAATGCGGGTGTCGCCTCCATCAATATCGACCTGATCTATGGCCTGCCCCGGCAGGATACCGAAGGCGTTGCCCGCACGGCGCAGGCCGTGGCCAGCCTGAAGCCTGACCGGCTGGCCGTGTTCGGCTATGCCCATGTGCCGTGGAAGCAGAAGCGCCAGAATCTCATGCCCGTGGGCGCCCTTCCCGGCGCGGAAGAGCGCATCAGCCAGCGCGCGGCGATGGACGGGGTGCTGCGCGCGGCCGGTTTCCTGCCCGTGGGGCTTGATCATTACGTCAGCCCCGATGACAGCATGGCCCATGCCCTGCGGGCGGGCACGCTGCACCGCAATTTTCAGGGCTACACGACCGACAGCGCGCCGGTGCTGATCGGCATCGGGGCCTCGGCCATTTCCTCGCTGCCCGGCGGCATAACGCAGAACGCCGTCTCGGCTGCCGCCTATGCCCGCCTCATGGGCCGCCCCGACAGCCTGCCCGTGGCACGCGGCGTACGCCTGCAAGAAGATGACCGCGCCCGCGCCGATATTATTGAACAGCTCATGTGCACCATGCGGGTTGATCTTGATGCGCTGAGCACCCGCCACGGCTTGGCCGCCAGTCATTTCGACTCCGAACGTGACCGCCTCGCGCCCATGGTGGCGGACGGGCTGGTCACTCTCACGAGCCACGAAGTGCGTCTGACCGAAAAGGGGCGGCCGTTCGTGCGGCATGTCGCAGCACTCTTTGACCGCTACCTCACGGCCCAGAGCAGTACCCGCCACGCCAGCGCCCTCTAGCGCGCGCTCGTGGCACCCGGCACGGCCCAAACCCACAGCCAGCAGCAGACCCTTCATGCAAACCAACTGCGTCACCGCCGCCCTTGCCGCAAGCCCCGTCCTGCCGTGGCCCTATCCCCACTGGCAACTGCATGACGTGCTGCCTGCCGCCATTGCCGCCTCCCTTGTGCAATGGGTGCCCGGCACGCGGTTCATCGGCGGCGACAGCGGCGGCCAGCGCGCGGGCCGCAACGGGCACCGGCTCTTCGTAACCCCCGCCCAGCGCGCGGCCCACCCCGCACTCGACCAACTGGCCTGCCTGTTCGATGACGCCACCACGCGCGCAGGCTTCACCCGCCAGTGCAACGCCCGGCTGGAAGATGCCGCCCTACGCCTTGAACTGTGCCTCGATACCGATGGCTTCTGGCTTGAGCCGCATACCGATATCGGCGCCAAGCGGCTGACGCTGCTGGTCTCGCTCTCGATGGGTGCCGAGGCGATGGACTGGGGCACCGATATCATGACAGCGGAGGGCACGCCGGTGGCGCGGGCCTCGGGGCTGTTCAATTCGGGGCTGCTGTTCATTCCGTCCGCGCAGTCATGGCATGGCTTCGTGCGCAGGCCGCTGCACGGGGTGCGGCGCACGCTGATCGTCAATTACGTCAGTCCCGAATGGCGGGCGACGGAGGAACTGGCCCGGAGGCCATATGCCGCCTGAATACAGCCCCGCCCTGCGGCTCGACGGAACAGAATGCGCACGCAAGGCTTTATTCGCGCACCAATCGGTTCTAGGAAACACTCCTATACAAATGTAACCCCTTTCATCCCATGTCATCCCGGTCATGACGCAAGAGGACAACAGAGGTATGAGCGAGACCCCGCGCGAGACTATGGAATTCGATGTCGTCATCGTAGGTGGCGGCCCGTCTGGCTTGGCCGCGGCCATCCGGCTGCGCCAGATTGCCCCCGATGCCACCGTGTGCCTGATTGAAAAAGGCAGCGAGATTGGCGCCCATATCCTGTCTGGCGCGGTGATCGAGCCGCGCGCGCTGGCGGAACTCCTGCCGCACTGGCACGAGGAAGGCGCACCGCTGAACACCCCCGTGACGGAAGAGCAGATGCTCTACCTGACCGGGAATGGCAGCATCGAGGTCCCGTTTCTTGACCGCGTGATGCCGCACATGCGCAACCACGGCAACTACATCGTAAGCCTTGGCGACCTGTGCCGCTGGCTGGCGGGGCGCGCGGAAGAACTCGGCGTGGAGATCTATCCCGGCTTTGCGGGCGCGGAAGTGCTGGTTGATGACAGCGGGCGCGTGGCTGGCGTTGCCACGGGCGACATGGGCGTGGGCCGCGATGGAGAGCCCACCGGCAATTACGCGCCGGGCATGGAACTGCGCGCGAAATACACCCTGTTTGCCGAGGGCTGCCGTGGCTCGCTGACCAAGCAGGTCATGGCGATGTACAACCTGCGCCAGGGCGTGGACCCGCAGACCTACGGGCTGGGCATCAAGGAGCTGTGGGAAATCCCCAAGGAGATGCACCGCCCCGGCCTGATCCAGCACAGCTTTGGCTGGCCGCTCGATGACCGGACCTATGGCGGCGCATGGATGTACCATTTTGGCGACAACCTCGTCTCCTACGGCTTCGTGGTGGGGCTGGACTACCCCAATACATGGCTCTCGCCGTTTGACGAGATGCAGCGCGTAAAGCTGCACCCGTCCTTCCGCCCGTATTTCGAGGGGGCACGGCGCATCGCCTATGGCGCGCGCGCGCTGTCGGAAGGGGGCATCCAGTCCATTCCGCGCCTGACCTTCCCCGGGGGCGCGCTGATTGGCGATACGGCGGGCTTCCTCAACGTGCCCAAGATCAAGGGCACGCACACGGCCATGAAGTCAGGCATGCTGGCTGCCGAGGCCGTGGGCGAGGCGCTGGCCACCAGCCGCGTGGAGCCGGGCTCCTACACCCGCCGCATCAAGGATTCCTGGCTGTGGGATGAACTGCGCTCGGTGCGCAACATCCGCCCCGCCTTCGCCAAATTCGGCATGAAGGGCGGCGCGCTGTATGCGGGTATTGACGCCATGCTGCTGCGTGGCCGCGCGCCGTGGACGCTGCACACCCGCCACGCCGATAACGAAGTGCTGGAACCGGCCTCGATCGCGCCCAAGATTGACTACCCCAAGCCCGACGGCAAGATCACCTTCGACCGCCTCTCCTCGGTGTTCCTGTCGGCTACGAATCATGAGGAAGACCAGCCCGTCCACCTCAAGGTGCGCAACATGTCGCTGTGGAAGACAGTGAACTGGGATGTGTTCCGCGCGCCCGAAAGCCGCTACTGCCCGGCGGGCGTGTATGAAGTGGCCGATGAAGCGACCGACCCGCACCTGCAGATCAACGCGCAGAACTGCGTGCACTGCAAGACATGCGACATCAAGGACCCGGCGCAGAACATCGACTGGGCCACGCCAGAGGGGGCTGGCGGCCCGAACTATCCGGGCGGGATGTAATTGCCCGGCGGGTACGGTATGTATCCGCCACACCGATTGCCCTTATCCGAAGACAGACAGGCAAATATGCAATGAAGGTTCTTGTACCCGTTAAGCGCGTGATTGATTACAACATCAAACCCCGCGTGAAGGCCGACGGCTCCGGCGTGGAGACCGCTGGCGTCAAGATGTCCATGAATCCGTTTGACGAGATCGCGGTCGAGGAAGCCGTGCGCCTGAAGGAAAAAGGCGCAGTCAGCGAGATCATCGCCGTCTCCATCGGCGAGGCCAAGGCGCAGGATACGCTGCGCACCGCCATGGCCATGGGTGCTGACCGCTCCATCCTGGTCGAGACCGATGTGGTGACCGAGCCGCTGGCCGTCGCCAAGGTGCTCAAGGCACTGGTGGAAAAGGAAAAGCCGGAGCTCATCATCCTGGGCAAGCAGGCCATTGATGATGACATGAACGCCACCGGCCAGATGCTTGCAGGCCTGCTCGACCGACCGCAGGCCACCTTCGCCTCGAAGGTGGAAGTGGCTGATGGCACGGTTACGGTGACGCGCGAGATCGATGGTGGTTCACAGACCGTGAAGCTGGCGCTGCCCGCCATCATCACCGCCGACCTGCGCCTCAACGAGCCGCGCTACGCCTCGCTGCCCAACATCATGAAGGCGCGCAAGAAGCCAATGGAAAAGATCACGCCAGCCGATCTGAGCGTGGACATGACCCCGCGCCTGAGCGTGATCTCCGTGGCCGAGCCGCCGGAGCGCAAGGCTGGCGTGAAGCTCGACTCGGCGGCCGAACTGGTTTCGCGCCTGCGTAACGAAGCAAAGGTGATCTGATCATGACCGTTCTCGTTTATCTCGATCATGAAGGCGGCGTGATCCGTCAGGCTTCGCGCTCCGCCATCACGGCTGCCGCCAAGCTCGGCGATGTCGATGTGCTGGTCACCGGCCCCGATGCCGCTGCTGCCGCGAAGTCGGCTGCCGCCATCCCCGGCGTGAAGAAGGTGTTTGCCGTAACCGACACCACGGGCAACAGCGAACTCGCCGAGCCGGTTGCCGCCCTGCTGGCACAGCTTGCGGGCGGTTACACGCACATTCTGGCGGCCTCTTCCGCCACGGCCAAGAACGTGCTGCCGCGTGCGGCAGCCCTGCTTGATGTGCAGCCGATCCCCGATATCGTCGCCATCAACGATGCCGAGACCTTCGTGCGCCCGATCTATGCAGGCAGCGCGCTGGCGACCGTGAAATCGGCTGATGCGAAGAAGGTGATTACGGTGCGCGCCTCCGCCTTCGATCCCGCCCCGGCAGAAGGCGGCAGCGCCGCCATCGAGGAAATCGCCCTGCCCGCAGGCCCGGGTGGTTCCACCTTTGTCGCCACCGAACTCTCGAAGTCCGAGCGGCCGGAACTGGAATCCGCCCGCGTGGTGGTTTCGGGTGGTAACGGCATGCTCAATGAAGAGAACTTCAAGCTGCTCGAGCCACTGGCCGACCGCCTGGGTGCCGCCATTGGCGCCTCGCGCGCAGCGGTGGACAAGGGCTTTGTCTCGAACGAATATCAGGTGGGGCAGACCGGCAAGATCGTGGCGCCGGAACTGTATATCGCCATGGGCATTTCCGGGCAGATCCAGCATCTGGCCGGCATGAAGGACAGCAAGGTCATTGTTGCGATCAACAAGGACCCCGAGGCCCCGATCTTCCAGGTGGCGGATTACGGGATCGTGGGCGACCTGTTCACCATCCTGCCGCAGCTTGAGGCGGAACTCGACAAGGCAGGCTGACCCCTACGGGCCAGTCGTGCAAAAAGGGTGACGGGCGGTCTGTCCGGCACCCCTTTTTTATTGTGCGGGTCTATTCATTTTCCAGCACGGCGTGGGCGCGGGCGACTACGGTGTCGTATTCCTGCTGGCTCAGGTCGCCACGGTGCAGCATCTCGCTTGCACGGGCCAGCGCATCACGCGCATGGGTCACGTCGGGTATGGGGTAGCGTCGGCCCGGCAGGGCAAAGGCTGAATCGGGCAGGGCATCGCGTTCGGACGCCGTCAGTCTGGACATCGGTATTCCTCCCTTAATGCAGGGGTTCCGCCATGGGTGGGAACCCGCTCCAGCGTAACGGCGCCACCCTGCGCGCTACCAGCGGTAAAAATGCTGGTCTCCCGCGCTGCCATCAGCCCTTTACACGCGCGCCCCGCAACCATTGCGGCCCCTACGGCATTACATGGGCAGGGCACAAAAAAAGACAGGGCCTCCCATAGGGTGACCCTGTCAGTAGAACGTTGATACCGGAGGTAACACGCTCAGCCCGGTATCATGACCGGATTTTGTTGGTTTTTTATGGAAGCCAGCGGCTTCGTGTAACCCCTTATGCCATCCTCCTATTTAAACGTCAACAATAAATATAAATAAAAATACGATTTTACTTTTTTTGCACTGCACAATTGTCATGGTTATTTTGCACTGCACAATCAAATTTTATTATATACAGCAATAGTAAGGTCATTTTGTGCCCTGCAGCAAAAACAGGGTGAGCAGGGG
Source organism: Komagataeibacter xylinus (assembly GCF_009834365.1). NCBI lineage: Bacteria > Pseudomonadati > Pseudomonadota > Alphaproteobacteria > Acetobacterales > Acetobacteraceae > Komagataeibacter > Komagataeibacter xylinus. The sequence continues at coordinate 1,192,748 of NZ_CP041348.1, forward strand.
TCTTGTGCCCGGTTTCAATGCCCCGCATCATGGGGTGTGACCATGGCGGCACCGGCCAGGCCGCCCCCACTGCAGCAGACAGGACACCCGAATGGGGGGACAACCCGCGACCCGACCAAAAGCCGCATTCTGCACAGGCAGCATTGTCCGCCATGTGGTGGTCATGGCGGGTACGGGGGCCATTGGCCTGATGGCGGTGTTCCTTGTCGACCTGCTGAACCTTTTCTACATTTCGTGGCTTGGCAACCCGGCTCTGACGGCGGCCATCGGTTTTTCCAGCGTGATCAACTTCGTGCAGATCGCGGTCTCCATCGGGCTGTCGATTGGCATCGGGGCCATCACCGGCAGGCTGATCGGCGCGGGCAAGATGGAACAGGCGCAGCGGGTCGCGTCATCCTTCGGCATTGTCATGCTCGGCTTCTGCCTGCTCATCGGGGTGTTCACCGCATGGCTCGCACCGCTCCTGCTGGCCCTGCTCGGGGCACATGGAGATGCGGCACGGCAGGGAACCACGTTCCTGCGCATCATCTCACCCGGCCTGCCGCTGATCGCAGCCGGCATGGGGTGCTCGGGCCTGCTGCGCGCCATCGGGGCTGCGCGCATTTCCATGAATGTGACGCTGATCGGCGCCATGATCTCGGCCATAGCCGACCCCGTGCTGATCGTAGTCCTCGGGCTGGGGCTGAAGGGGGCGGCAATCAGCACCATTCTCTCGCGCGGTATCGTGGCGCTGATGGGCTTTCGCTGCGCGCGCCGTCACGGCCTGCTGGCGTGGCCCGTGCGCACCCATGTCGTGGCCGACACAAAGCTGGTGGGACAGGTCGCCATGCCCGCCATCCTGACCAACCTGGCAACGCCAGTGGGCAGCGTGTTCGTGACGCACGCCATGGCGGGGTTCGGACTGGCGGCAGTTGCGGGACAGGCGACCATCGAGCGGATCGTACCGGTGGCTTTCGCCTTTATCTTTGCCCTGACGGGATCGGTGGGGCCGATCATGTCGCAGAATCTTGGCGCGGGTAAACTCGACCGCGTGCGGGCGACGCTCGTGGCTTCGCTGTGGCTGGTGGCAGGCTGCGTGGCGCTGACATGGGCCATCCTGTTCCTTACCCAGGACCTGGTGGTGCGAGTATTTTCTGCGCAGGACACGGCAGCGATGCTGATCCACCTGTTCTGTAACTGGACCATTGCAGGCTACGTGTTCATCGGCATGCTGTTCGTGGCCAATTCCGCCTTCAACAATCTGGGCCACCCGCTGTATTCCACGCTGTTCAACTGGGGGCGGGCGACACTGGGCACCATTCCGTTCGTGTGGATGGGCATGCGTTACGGACCGGGCGGCGTGCAGGTGGGGCAGGTGCTGGGCAGCGTGCTGTTCGGGTCCTGTGCCGTGCTCACCGCTTTTTCCGTAGTGCGGCGCCTGCACCCGGGTGATCAGGCCACGGAACAGGCCATGCCGGTCATTCCCCCACCCCAGACCGGCGAAGCGGGCCTGATCGAGCTCGACGAACTCGACCACTCGGCCTGATTATCGGACCAAGGCTATCAGCGACGCAGGACAGGCTGCATGTCACGCGTAATGGAACCAGTCGATCACGGCAGAAAATGGGGGTGCTGCCGCATCGTGCCCCGAGACAATGGCCTGCCCATCAGTCACCGGCCATTCAATGCCCAGAGTTGCGTCGTTCCAGCGCAGGCTGCGCGCGCAGCTATGGTCGGAGGGGGTCGTGCATTGGCAAAACACCTCCGTCTGGTCGGTCAATGTGCACAGACCGTTCAGGAAACCTGGCGGTATCCAGAACTGGCTGCCATTTTCGGCACTCAGGGTCACGCCCACCCATTGCCCGAACGTAGGCGAGCCCGTGCGCACATCCACCGCTACATCCCATATCGCCCCGCGCGTGCACCGCACCAGCCTGCCCTGGGCATGTGGCGCCACCTGGGCGTGAAGCCCCCGCACCATGTCCCTGTGCCGCCACAGGCTATAATGATCCTGCACGAAAGGGCTGACCATCCCGATCCGGGCCAGCAGGGCGGCAGGCCAGACCGGACTGGTCAAGCCCTGCTCGTGTTCCTGGCGGGGCGGGGTGAGCAAAAACAGGCCTTCAAGCGGCAGGGCCTCGACCTGGAGGGCGTGCCCCGCGCGCGTGCTGCCTGAAGCAGAAAAACCCGGCCGGGAACGGGCCTTGGGCTGCGTTCCCATTTTCAGCATGCCCGCATGGTTCGGTAATTGGTTGAAGGGTGCATCACGGCCCCGCTCGCTGTCCGGTCTGATTATTTCATCATTGTGAAATGCAGTTTTAACGCAGCATCGGTTACGAACCGATTAAGAGTGTGCCTTGAAATAACTATATGATATTAAATAATAAAATTTCTTGAATGCTGCTTTTTTCAAAAAAAGGCGGCGGTATCTGAAACTTTTTCAGAATTTAAGAACGCATAAAGCCCTCATGCAGAACATGAAGGCACTGACGCGGTCATCAATAAATAAAATGTGGGGGTTACCAGATAAGGAATCTGGTGGAGCCAAGGGGAGTCGAACCCCTGACCTCCTGAATGCCATTCAGGCGCTCTCCCAACTGAGCTATGGCCCCACTGTTCCGACGGTGCAGGCCATCTGCATGGCCTCCGTAGTCCGGTGACGGGGGTATAACCGCAAGCGCAGGGCGATGCAACCCCCCTTTATTCGATTCAGGGCAAGATAATGCCCTGCCTGCGCAGGGCCGCGAGCAGGGGCAGCAGCGGCAGGCCCATAATGGCCGACTGTTCGCCCTCAATGCGGTCGAAAAGCAGGATCCCGCGCCCTTCAAGCCGGTAGCACCCCACACAGGACAGGATCGCCTCGCCCTCGGCTGCCAGATACCATGCCAGAAAGGAATCGCTGAACGCGCGCATATGCAGCATGGGGCAGGCGACATGGTGCCAGACCTCACGGCCATCATGCAGCAGGCATACAGCCGTATGCAGCACATGCGCGCGACCCCGCAGGCGCAGCAACTGCGCGCGGGCCGTGCTGCGGTCTTCGGGCTTGTCGAACCATTCCTCCCCGCAGGACAGGATCTGGTCCGCGCCAATCACCACCGTGCCCGGTGCAGCCTGAACCGCACGGGCCTTGGCGCGGGCAAGCGCAAGGGCTGCAGCACTGGCATCATGCCCACCCGCACGCATGGCCGTGCGAATGGCGTGTTCATCTACATCCGCCGCCATGAACCGGGCCGCCAGCCCCGCCGATTCCACCAATGCGCGCCGTGCAGCCGAGCGGCTGGCAAGTACTATCGGTGGCGACTCCACCTGTAATGGGGCGGTCTTTAGTACTAAACTGGAGTCGTCTGGCATCGCGCTCTCCGTACTGCGGAAGTGAAACATTTAATTCGGGGCTCTGGAGTACTGGGGTACATGGGGACAGTACTCCAAACAATTCTGTGCCGTACCGAGTACCGTGGACAACGTGTACCCGCCCCATTCCGGTGAGTTGTACACAGCCTTGTGTCGGTACATCCGGGATAACTTTCCGACTCCGTGAGAAACCTTGGAGTCGGAAACGGTACACACTGTGGGGAAAACGGGGTACATTTTCGGAAACATGGGTACCCCGTGATCCACAGCACTAAAAGTACATCAAGAAATTTCTTTCTCTTTTCTTTTATTGTTTTGAAAGGGGCGCGCGCGTTGCGCCCTGCCCGCTATCCGTCGGCCCGAAAGTACGAGATAGTCCGGCCACAATGAAACAGAACGACGGATCGATGACAGAAACACGCAAACCCCTGCTCGCCACCCTGATGGGAGAGGCGACCTGGCCCCCTCCGGTATGGCTGATGCGGCAGGCGGGCCGGTTCCTGCCGGAATTCCGGGCATTGCGTGAAAAGGCTGATTTCATAACACGCTGCATGACCCCCGACATGGCGGTCGAGATCACGCTGCAGCCCATCCGCCGTTTCGGCATGGATGGGGCCATCCTGTTCTCCGATATCCTGATCCTGCCCTGGGCCATGGGGCAGTCGCTGGAATTCGTGCCCGGCAGGGGGCCTGTTCTGGGGGCCGTGCGCTCACAGGCCGATCTCGACCGGCTTGATCCAGGCCGGGTGGCGCAGGCGGTCGAACCGGTCATGCAGACACTGCGCAGGCTGCGGGCCATTGTCGATGGGCCGGAAGCAATCGGCCCGGCCCGACCGGGACAGGTAACGCTGATCGGGTTCGCGGGCGCGCCATTTACGGTGGCGTGCTACATGGTGGAAGGCCATGGCTCGCGTGAGTTCGAGGAAACCCGCAAACTCGCCTATACCGACCCTGCGTTTTTCGATCGTCTGATCGATCTGCTCACCACCTCCACGGCGGATATGCTGTGCGACCAGATCGAGGCGGGGGCCGAGGCGGTCATGCTGTTCGATAGCTGGTCGGGCCTGCTGCCGCCCTCGCAGTTCCGCAAGCACGTGATTGAACCGGCCAAGCGCATCACCGCCATCATCAACGCCCGCCATCCCGGCGTGCCGGTCATTGGTTTCCCCCGTCTGGCGGGGCTGATGGCGGTTGAATACGGGCGTGAAACCGGCGTGAACGCAATGGCGCTCGATACCGGGGCGGACATGAAGGCCGTGGCCGACAAAGTACCCGGCACGCTGGTGCTGCAGGGCAATCTCGACCCGATCCGCGTTCTGGCTGGCGGCGAAGGCATGCGTGCGGAAGCGCGTGCCATCCGCGATGCCATGAAGGGACGCCCGCATGTGTTCAACCTTGGCCACGGCGTTATTCCCACCACGCCGCCCGAGCATGTGGGCGACCTGATCAAGACTATCAGGGAGGTCTGAGCCATGCTGCCCTCCGCCCTGCGCCCCGATGGCGCGCTCAGGCTGGTCATTTTCGATTGTGATGGCGTGCTGATCGATAGCGAAGGCCCGTCATGCCGCATGATCGCCCGCACCCTGCGCGAGTATGGCACCGAGATCAGCGATGAAGACGCCGTGCACCGGTTTGCAGGCCACGCCCTGACCGCGCTCAAGCACGAGATCGAGGATGCGGAGGGCATAAAGCTGCCTGCTGACTGGCCCGCCCGGATGCAGCGCAATCTCGTTACCCTCATGCGCGATGAGGCGGAAACCATCGAGGGCGCGCCCGCCATGCTGCGCGGTGTGGCGAAGCTGGGTCTGCCCTACCGTATTGGCTCCAATTCCTCGGTAGAGGAAATGGAGGCCAAATTCGGTCGCACCGGACTCGATGCGCTGATTGCGCCCGCCAACATTCACTCCGCGCGTGACATGGGCCAGCCAAAGCCGGACCCGGCGGTCTATCTGGCGGCAGCAAAACAGCAGGGTGTGCCGGCGGAATGCTGCATTGTGCTGGAAGATACCGATACTGGCGCCCGTGCGGCGCAGGCCGCGGGCATGGGCTGCGTGCTGCTGCGCGCGCCCGACCTGCCGGCACCCAAATGGCCGGGGCTGCTGCGGATCGCGCATCTGGATGAGTTCGTGCCGCTGCTCGCGCGCATCCTGGCCAGCCACAAACAGGCGGGTCACTTGAATGGGTAGCGCCCTCATTCCCTTCATGCTGTGGCTCAAGGCATTCCACATCATGTCATTCATTGCGTGGATGGCGGGGCTGTTCTACCTGCCGCGCCTGTTCGTCTATCACTGTCAGGTCGTGGCCGGTTCACCGGAATCAGCCCGCTTCAAGGTGATGGAATACAAGCTGCTGCGCTTCATCATGGCGCCTGCCATGATCAGCACCTTCGTGTTTGGCGGGCTGCTGGCCGCCATACCGGGGGTGATCGACTGGCATGCGGGGTGGTGGCTGGTCAAGCTGGCCTGCGTGCTCGCCATGGCGGGCTTTCAGGGGGCGTGCGGGCGGTGGCGGCGTGACTTCGCCCATGATCGCAATATGCGGCCCGAACGCTTCTACCGCATGGCCAATGAAGTGCCGACCGTGCTGATGATGGTCATCGTCATAATGGTGGTGGTCCGCCCGTTCTGAACCGATCAGGCGGACCCGCTCAGGCGTGGATCAGAGCAGGGACTTGCCCTGCTTGAGCACCGCGTTGCACACCTTGGTGGTGACCTTCTGCTTGAGGTTGCCCTTCAGCGTGGCGAGCGAGAAGGTATTGCCATTGCCGGTATCAAGAACGCCGTTCTGACCGTTGGAATACTGGCTGCTCGAGGTATCGAGCCCGGCCTTCTGCTTGAGAGAGGACAGCAGGGTGGAGGGGCTGTTGCCCTGCAGGTAGTTGTTCTGCACGCAGTAGCTCAGCAGGCCCGTGACGTTGGAAGGAGCCAGCGAGGACACGGAGGGCATGCTCATGCCACTGCCCGACAGCAGGCTGGATGCGTTACCACCCAGGCCACCGAGCCCGCCAAAGCCTTCTGCATGTGCCGGGGCGGCTGCGAGGGCTGCGGTCAGGGGCAGGGCGGCGAGAAGTGCCAGGAAACGGTTCGATTTTTTCATGTGAATATTAACTCCTGAAAATGCGGTCCGAGTAAAAAAGCAGGGCCCGTGCTCTCATTATAGGCCGCACGGCGGTGGCGGGGATAGCCTGCTTACATCGGTGAGGTGAGCAGCATGTACTCAAGCTGTCGCATGAGTGGCACCACCACGTACTGGATCAGCAGCAGCAGGACCAGCGGGCTGAAATCCATGTTGCCAAAATCGGGCAGCACCCTGCGGATGGGGCGCAGCACCGGTTCGGTCATGCGATACAGGAAATTGCCGATATTCCATACGATCTGGTTGCGCTGGTCGAGAATGCCGAAGGCCAGCAGGAAGCTGAACAGGCACGAGACCAGCACCACATAGGTATAAAGCTGTATCAGTTCAGCCAGCAGGCTAAAGATTATGGGGATCAACGGGCCAACTTTCATAGGTGACGACACACGGGAATCTAGTGTTGTCAGGGGGCGCATACAACTGCCGTGAACCGCCAGTTCATTGCACGAAATGATATGGGGCCCCAAATTTGGCCTTGACTTGCGCCCGTTGCAGGTTATCTATCGCGCGAGGATTGTGGGGCTGTAGCTCAGATGGGAGAGCGCCTCGTTCGCAATGAGGAGGTCAGGGGTTCGATTCCCCTCAGCTCCACCACGATCCCCCCTGATTTCATGAAAATTGCAGTAACCCGTTCAGGCCTCCGTGTCGCCCAGTCCGGCTGTGGCGAGCAGTTCGATCTCGGCCAGCTGGCCCGGCTGTTCAAACTCCTTGACCAGGCGCAGCGTTGTGGCGGGGCAGGTGCGGCCGAAGAGGTCGTTGAGTAGTGGAAAACAGGCGGCAAATCCTGCCGTGTCGTGCAGCATGAAGATGATGCGCGTGACGTTCTGCGCCCCCATGCCCTGACTGGCCAGCTGCTCCATGCCCATCACCAGTGCCTGGCGGATCTGGCCGAACAGTTCAGGGGGGAAGCCACCGGTCTGCGCGTTGATCCCGGTCAGATGCCGGAGGTGAAGTTCGGGCTGCGGGCGCAACGACGTGTTTTCTTCCATATGTAAAAGAATCATGAAGTCGCCATGTTTTGTCCATAAAAATTTTTCCTTTCCCGAAACAACGCCCTGTCCGGTAAAGCACGGACATGAACGCTGCCCTCCACATCCATGCCTCCTGTGCCGCGCGCGGTGCGCAGGGCGTCATGCTCATGGGGCCATCGGGGTCGGGCAAGTCGGACCTGCTGCTGCGCCTGATCGATGCGGGCTATGCCCTTGTAGCCGATGACCAGGTCTGCCTGCACGCGGGGTGGGCCAGCCCGCCTCCCGCCCTTGCGGGCTTGCTCGAGGTGCGCGGCATCGGCATCATCCGCATGGCGTGGCAGAAGCGGGTGCGGGTGGTGGCCCTTGCAAGGCTGGTGGCGCCGCCCGATTATGCACCCCGCCTGCCACCGGCACCCGAACCCGATGCGCTGACCGGCGTGCCCGCGTTCCGCCTCGACCCGGCCCAGCCCTCGGCCGTGGCGCGCGTGGGGCTGATCCTTGACTGCGTTGCCGGACGCAGCCAATTGCTGGATGAAAGACAGATGTGATGCGGCTGCCACTTTCCATGATTGCCCTTTCGGGGGAGAATGGGTTCAGGAAAAGGTTTCGATCCCGCCATGATACAGCGATCTGTCACCCGGCAAATGGCTGAGAGAAGTCAGGGTTTTGCGTGACTGACACCATGCATGAAGACACACCTCTCCCCCGTCGCATCCTGCTTGTGACCGGCCTGTCCGGGGCAGGAAAATCCTCGATTCTGCGCATTCTGGAGGATCTGGGCCACGAGGTGATCGACAATCCGCCGCTGGGCATGCTCGATGAGATCGTGGCCCGTGCCGAACGCCCGGTCGCCATTGGCGTGGATTCGCGCACGCGCGGTTTCGATGCTTCCGCCGTGCTGGCAGCCCTGGCCCGGCTGCGCGTCAACCCCGCCCTTAATGCCGAACTGATCTACGCCACGGCGGAGGAAAGCGTGCTGCTCAGCCGCTATACCGCCACCCGCAGGCGCCACCCGCAGGCCGTGCATGGCACGGTCAAGGAAGGGATCGAGGCCGAGATCCGCCTCACCTCCTCCCTGCGTGAGGCCGCCGATGTGGTGATCGACACCTCCGACCTGCCCCCGCCCGAGCTGCGCCAGCTTGTCGAGGCCCGGTTTGGCGAATGGTCGGCAGGCGGCCTCGACGGGCTGACCGTCGCCCTGATGTCCTTCGCCTTTCCCGCTGGTCTCCCGCGGGAGGCAGACATGGTGTTCGATGCCCGTTTCCTCACCAACCCGTATTACGACCCGGCCCTGTCGGCCATGACCGGGCTTGATGCGGCCGTGGCGGATTATGTGGGCAATGACCCCGATTACGCCGAATTCCTTGATCGTATGGCCGGCCTGCTCGAACTCGTGCTGCCGCGCTTCGTGCGTGAGGGCAAGAAATACGCCACCATCGCCATTGGCTGCTCGGGCGGGCGGCACCGCTCGGTTACCCTTGTCGAGGCACTGGCGCAGCGGCTGGCGCAGCGTGCCGACAGTGCCCACCCCCAGGATGCATGGCCCGTCGTGATCATGCACCGTGAACTGGCCCGCCAGGGTCGCAGCAGCTGGCGCTGGGCAAACCGCCCGCGCGGGCTGGCCGAACCAACGGAGCAGGCGGACCCCAAATGATCGGTCTTGTATTCGTGATGCATGGCGTTCTGGGCGAGACCCTGAAGGCGGAACTCGAACATGTGGTAGGCCCGCAGGCGCAGGCTACGGTGTTCAATGTTACGGCGGCTTCGCTGCCCGGTACCTGCCACGCGGCATTGCGCGCGGCCATCGACTCGGTTGATAGCGGGCAGGGCGTGATCCTGCTGACCGACATGTTCGGCAGCACGCCGTCCAATGTTGCGATTTCGGTGTTGGAGAACAACCGCGTGGAGGTGCTCGCCGGCGTCAACATGCCCATGCTGGTCAAGCTGGCGCAGATGCGCGGCCAGGCGGCACTGCAGGAGTGCCTGCACGGCGCGGAAGAGGCAGGCAGGCGCTATATTTCGGTCGCATCCCACCTGCCTGCCGCCTGCCTGTCCGGCGTGGGGGCCTGCACGGGCGAGGCGGCGGATAGCGTGGTGGGCCATGGTGGCTGAGCCCGTGGCGCAGGCGGCACCCCGGCGGGCGGATGTGGGCATTGTCAACCAGCGCGGGCTGCATGCGCGGGCAGCGGCCAAATTCGTCACGGTGGCGGAAAAATTTGATGCCAGCATCGACGTGACCCATGCGGGCATGACCGTTTCGGGCCATTCCATCATGGGGCTCATGATGCTGGGGGCCGGAAAAGGCGAGACAATCGGCATCGCGGCCCAGGGACCGCAGGCGGCACCAGCACTTGCGGCCCTCGTGCGGCTGGTCGGGGCCGGGTTTGATGAAGACGACTGAACGCAAGCCCCCCCGTCGCCCCCGTCCTGGTGAGGTGCGGCTGGAGGGCCAGCCCGTTTCATCGGGCGTGGCCATCGGGTATGCCGCCATCGCGCATGATCCGGCACTCCCCGCCATCGATACCACGCGGCGCGATTGCGACCCCGCCCATGAACGTGCCCGCCTGCATGAGGCCATAACCCGCTCCACCGCCCAGCTACGCCGCCTGCATGACCGCCTGGCCCTGCTGCCGGAAGATGGGCAGGTGGAAATCGGTTCCCTGCTTGAAGTCTATCGCCGCATGCTCGGCCCCTCGCGCCTGCGGCGTGGCATCGAGGCACGGCTTGGGCTGGGCATGCTGGCCGAGGCCGCCGTGCAGCTTGAAACCGAGACCCTGGCCGCCTTCATGCTCAGCCCCCCCGGACGCCCCGCGCCCGAAGGGGAGGATGCGGTGGCGGCAAGACGGCGCGCGGGTGAGTTCCGCGAGATCGGGCGCAGGCTGGTGCGCAACCTCAGTGGCACGCCTTACCGGTCGTTCTCCGCCATTCCTGATGGCGCGATCCTTGTGGCCGAGCAGTTGCGCCCCGCCGATGCCGCCCTGATCGATCCCTCGCGCATCGCCGCCGTGGTGACGGAAGAGGGCGGCAGCACCGGCCATACCGCCATCCTGCTGCGTGCCCTTGGCATTCCCGCCGTGCTGGCCACCCATGGGCTTCTGGCCCAGATAGGGCGGCGCACGCGGCTGGTGGTCGATGGCTCGACCGGGCATGTCATCATCCGACCTTCCACCCGCACGGCGGCGGCAGCCCGGGTGGAGGTGGCGGCCTATGCGCGTGAACGCCAGGCGCTGGGCCGCCTGCGCCGCCTGCCGGCCCGCCTGTCGAGCGGAGAGGTGCTGACATTGCAGGCCAATCTGGAAATCCCGGCCGAACTGCCCATGATCGCGCAGTCAGGTGCGGCCGGCATCGGGCTGCTGCGCAGCGAGTTCCTGTTCATGAATGCCGAGACCCTGCCCGATGAAGCGCGGCAGGAAGCGCTCTACCGCCCCCTTGTCGAGGCCATGGCAGGCGACCCGGTCACGATCCGCGTGGTGGACTGGGGCAGCGAGAAGAACAGCGATGCCCTGACACAGGCAGGCATTGGCACCGGCAGCGATGTCAATCCGGCGCTGGGCCTGCGCGGCATCAGGCTGCTCCTGCGGCATCGCGCCCTGCTGGAGATGCAGTTCGCCGCCATCCTGCGCGCGGCCACCGCAGGCCCGGTGCGGGTGCTGCTGCCCATGGTGTCAGACCCGGCGGAACTGCATGAGGCGCGTGAAATCTATGCCCGCGTGGGGCGCAGGCTGCGGCGCAGGGGGGTGGACATACCCGATCCGCTGCCGCCGCTTGGCATCATGATCGAAACGCCGGCCGCCGCCCTCATGGCCGATGTGCTGGCGCAGGAGGCCGAATTCCTCGCCATCGGCACCAATGACCTGACCATGTACACCCTTGCGGCAGACCGGGCGGCAACGGATGTGGCGGGGCTGTATGACCCGCTGCACCCTGCCGTGCTGCGGCTTGTGCGGCTGGCGGCGGATGCGGGGCTGCGCCAGCGCAGGCCGGTCTCGCTATGCGGCGAGATGGCATCCGACCCGCTGGCCGTGCCGTTGCTGGTGGGGCTGGGGGTGCGGTCGTTTTCCATGCATGCCTCCGCCGTGCCGCGTGTGAAGCGCGCCGTGCGGGCAGCGGCGATGGATGACTGCCGCCGCATGGCCTGCCGCGCGCTTGAAGCGGCTGGCGGGCCGGAAGTCAGCGCCATGCTCATGGCTTATGCCGCTACCCTGCATCATGCCGGTGATGGTTAGCAGCACCTGCCTGCCTGTGGCCTGGCGGAATGTGGATGACGTGCTGGCCGCATGGGGCGACCGCCCGGGCTTTGCCTGCCTTGACAGTGGCGGCCCGGTCGGCCCGCGCGCGCGCTGGACCATCATCTGCCGCGACCCCGTGCACTGGATCGAGCAGAATGATGGCGCGTGCTGGCTGGATGGCACGCAGGTGGCGCAGGACCTGCCCAACCTGCTGCGGCAGTGCGTGCCGGGTGGTGGCTGCCCGCCCGAGGTGCCTTTTGCCGGGGGGGCGATCGGTTTTATCGGCTATGGCGCGGGTCAGCGCATGGAGGGGATCATCTCGCGCCATGAAGCAGGCGGTGATGGCCTGGAGGCTGCTTTCGGCCTGTATGACCATGCCTTTGTGCTTGATCGCGAGATGGGCCACGCCTGGCTGGCGGGTATGGGCCTTGATGGCCCGCGCATGGTGGCACTGGCGGCGCAGTGGACGGCGATTGGCCCGGCAGGAAAACCCTCTCCGCTGCCTGCGTTGCGTTTTTGGCCCGATCAGGATGCGGCAGCGTATCGCGCCGCCGTGGCGCAGGCCGTGGCCCGGATCGCGGCGGGTGAAGTATTTCAGGTCAACATCACCGGGCGCATGCAGGCTGCCCGTCCGTCCGGGCTTTCGGCGGTTGATGCCTACCGCACGCTGCGCGTCACATCGCCCGCGCCATTCGGGGCCTTTTTGGTGGGTGCGGGCGGGTTTGCGCTGCTCGGTGCCTCGCCCGAGCGTTTTTTGAGCCTTGATGGCACCGGCCGGGTCAGCACCCGGCCCATAAAGGGCACCGCCCCGCGTGGCGACACGGCGCAGGACGATGTCCGACTGGCCCACGCCCTGCGCCATGACCCCAAGGAGCAGGCCGAGAACCTGATGATCGTTGACCTCATGCGCAACGATATCGGGCGCGTGGCACAGTTGGGCAGCATTGCGGTGCCGGAACTTTTTGCGGTCGAGCAATTTGCGCATGTGCATCATCTGGTATCCGAAATAACGGGGCGGCTGGCACCGGGGCGCGATGCGTGTGACCTGCTGGCCGCCACCCTCCCGCCCGGCTCGGTCACCGGCGCGCCCAAGCACCGCGCCATGCAGGTGATCGATGCGCTCGAGGCTTCGCCCCGGGGAGCCTATTGCGGCACCGTGGTGCGGATCGGCTGCGATGGCGCGATGGATAGCGCCGTCATCATCCGCACGCTGGTGCTTACGAGCGAGCACGTTACAGCGGCGGCAGGGGGCGGCATTACCGTGGAGTCCGACCCGGAGCGCGAATACCGCGAAATGCAGCTTAAAATCGCAGCCCTGCTGGCCCTGTTCGGACCGCAGGCCGGTGAAGGAAACACGGCATGACCCTTGCCACCCTGCCCGTGTGGTTCAATGGCCGAATCATCAATCAGGCCGAAACCCGCATCGACCCGGCGGACCGGGGGCTGCTGCTCGGCGATGGCCTGTTCGAGACCATGCGTGTGGCGAACGGTGCGGTCCGGCATTTCGCGCTTCATATGGACCGACTGGCGCACGGCGCCGGCGTGCTCATGCTGCCATCACCCGACAGGAACCTGATCGCGCAGGCGGTGCGTGACCTGCTGGCTGCCTGCGGGCTGCAAAGTGGTTCGCTGCGGCTCACGCTCACCCGTGGTCCCGGCCCGCGCGGGCTGCTGCCTCCAGCTCAGGTGCGACCCACCCTGCTGCTCACCGCCGCCGCCAGCCTGCCGCCAGCAACTCCCATGCGGCTGGTAACGGCCAGCCACCGGCGCGATGAGGACAGCGTGCTCTCGCGCATCAAGAGCCTGAACTATCTGCCGTCCATCCTCGCGTGGATGGAGGCGGCAGGCCTGGGCGCGGATGATGCGCTGCTGCTCAACCGGGCGGGGCATGTGGCCGAGATGAGTGCCAGCACGCTTGTTGCCATCATCGGTGGGGAGGCGCTTACCCCCCCTGTGAGCGATGGCGCCTTGCCCGGCATCGCCCGTGGCGTGCTGCTGGCGGCAGGCATGCTACGTGAGGGCCGCCTCAGCCCCGCCATGCTGCGCGGCGCCGAGGCGGTTTTTGCCCTGAACAGCCTGTGCGCGCGTGAAGTGGTGGCGATTGACGGCCACGAACTGCCGCGCCAGCCCGCTTTGCTGTCCCGGCTGGTGGCGCATCTTGATGGCTGATTTTGCGCCCGTCTGAAAGAAAGTGATAAAAGTTTTCAGGTGCTGCATTTTTTCAAAAAAGTGGTGTTCTTTACGAAGCTTTTTGAAAAAAGCTGCGTCAGAAACTTTTCGATGTTTTCTGGACGGTCTGTTTCAGACAGCTTTTTAAAGAGCCAGCCATAACATTTCGCTTATTGCCCATTCCGGCACGGTTGGACTAATCCAACCCGCATTGGCTCATTTCCAGCTTGCGTGAAAGGTCACTTGCAGATGACCCCCCCCACCACCGTGCCGGTCCGGCGTGCCCTGATTTCCGTGTCTGACAAAAAGGGGCTGCTTGATCTGGCCCGCGCGCTTGTCGCCCACGGGGCCGAGATCCTTTCCACCGGCGGCTCCGCCCGCGCCCTGCGCGAGGCGGGCATTGCCGTGCGCGACGTGTCCGAGCATACCGGCTTCCCGGAAATTCTTGATGGCCGCGTCAAGACGCTGGTGCCGCAGGTGCATGGGGGCATTCTCGGCCGGCGCGACCTGCCCGCCCATGTGCAGCAGATGGAAGAGCACAAGATCACCCCGATCGACCTCGTGGCCGTCAACCTCTACCCGTTCGAGGCTACCGTGGCCTCTGGCGCGGGGCCGGAGGACTGCATCGAGAACATCGATATCGGCGGCCCTGCCCTGATCCGCGCCGCTGCCAAGAATCACGCCCACGTGGCTATCGTGACCGACCCCGCCCAGTATGGCGAGGTGATCACCGCACTCGAAAACGGCGGCACGACGCTGGGCCAGCGCACCAAGCTGGCAGGCGCGGCCTACGCCCGCACCGCTGCTTACGATGCGGCCATCGCTGCATGGTTTGCAGGCCAGGAAGGCGAGGTGCTGCCCCCCCGCATGATCATTGCGGGCGAAAAGCGCGAAAGCCTGCGCTATGGCGAGAACCCGCACCAGAAGGCGGCCTTCTACACCGATGGCTCGACCCGCCCCGGTGTTGCCACGGCCACGCAGATACAGGGCAAGGCGCTGTCCTACAACAACATCAACGACACCGATGCGGCCTTCGAGGCGGTGGCGGAATTCGATGAGCCTGCCGTGGTCATCGTCAAGCATGCCAACCCCTGTGGCGTGGCCACTGCTCCCACACAGGCCGAAGCCTGGGACCGCGCCCTGCGCTGCGACCCGGTCTCGGCCTTTGGCGGCATTGTCGCACTCAACCGCACGCTGGAAGCTGAAGCGGCGGCGCGCATCGCCAGCATCTTCACCGAGGTGATCGTGGCCCCTGACGCAACGGTCGAAGCACGCGAGATCCTGTCGCGCAAGAAAAACCTGCGCCTGCTGCTGACCGGAGCATTGCCTGACCCCGCAGCCGGTGGCGTGGTGGTGCGCTCGGTGGCCGGTGGCTTCCTGGCCCAGACGCGTGATAGCGGCCGCATCACTCCCGATGCGCTGAAGGTCGTGACCAGGCGCGCGCCCACTCCCGCCGAGATGGCGGACCTCATCTTCGCCTTCCGCGTGGCCAAGCACGTCAAGTCGAACGCGATCGTGTACGTGAAGGACCAGAGCACGGTGGGCATTGGCGCGGGCCAGATGAGCCGGGTTGATTCCGCGCGCATCGCCGCCACCAAGAGTGCGGATGCCGCGAAGGAAGCGGGCATCGACCATCCGCTGACCCGGGGCAGTGTCGTGGCATCCGATGCGTTCTTCCCGTTTGCCGACGGGCTTGAGGCCGCGATTGCCGCAGGCGCCACCGCCGTGATCCAGCCCGGCGGCTCGATCCGTGATGATGAGGTGATCGCCGCTGCCGACAAGGCGGGCATTGCCATGGTCTTCACAGGTATGCGCCATTTCCGGCACTGATCCGTCGTCAAGCCCCCTTGTCTGCGGGGCGGGGATGGAATGAGATGGCACGCCCGGCAGCGTGCCGGTCAAGACAGACGAAAGACGGGTACCCGCATGGACATTCATCGACGTTCCTCCTGCCGCCTGCTCGCGGGCGTGCTTGTTGCTGGCAGCCTGGCGGCGGGTAGTGCCCATGCGGCAGGCAAGACGGGCGTGCAGCCCACGGCCCAGGCTCCTGCGGCAACGCAGGTCGCCCCCGTGTTCGACCTTGCCCCGCTACCTGTAACCAGCGGGCAGCTGGTGCAGTACATCCTCAGCCCGGCAGGGCAGATTGCGGGGCTGCTGCTGGCCGATGGCACGCAGGTTTTCTGCCCGCAGGACCTTGGTGAGAACCTGCCCGCCATCGTTCGCCCTGGTGAGCAGGTCTCGATCAGCGGACTCAAGGGTATTGGCCACCCCATCGTGCGGGCCTATGCCATAACCGGCCCGCGCGGGCAGCGGATTGCCGATGTGCGCCCAGCAAGTGCGCCCGCACCCTATGATTCGCCCTCCATCGGTCCCGACGTGCCGGTGGATGGCACCGTGCTCGCCCCGCTCTATGACATGCAGGGCAAGGTGCAGGGCGCCATCATGCGCGATCACAGCGTGGTATATGTAGGCGAGGCCAACGCCACCCGCCTTGCCGCCTGGATCAAGCCGGGTGCCAGCCTGCATGCCATCGGCATTGGCGTGAGCGGGGAGCGCGGCACCGCCATCAACGCGCGTGAAATCGGGCCGGACGTGAACCAGGCCATTCACATCGAGCCCGCCGATGCGCCGCCGCCGGGCGCTTTTCCCGGCAGCGCGGGTTATGACGTGATTCCGGGCAGTGCCACGGCGCAATAAAGGTGCGCCGAACGCACAGAAGGTAAAAAAGATGCGGCGGGAAACGCTTTGTTTGCTCCCCCTTGCTTGACAGGTTATTGCAGCCCCGTTAGCTACCGCCTGCACCCTCAAGGAGGTGCGAGAAGTGGATAAGGATAACGATCCTTCCGGCGAGTCCTTCAACCGGCGACTGGAAGCGGCCCGCGAGCGCATGAAGCCCCGTAAGGCCGCTGAACGCGATACGGGGGGGACAATGTCCGATCTGGGCCTGGTCATCAGGTCGGGAACGGAACTGGTGTCGGCTCTTGTGGTCGGGGTTGGCATTGGCTGGGGTCTTGACCACTGGCTGGGCACGAAGCCCTGGTTCCTCATCGTCTTTTCGCTTCTTGGCGGTGTGGCAGGTGTACTTAATGTCTGGCGTCTTGTCAGGCCCGATGCCATAAGCACTAAGGCAGACGGGCCGGATGGCGGCTCCGGACGGTTATAGGGAAGAACGAAGTTGGCGGCCGGATCATCTATCGACGCGCTCGGTCAGTTCGAGCTCCATCCAGTTCTGGGTGCATTGGGCGAATCCCTGCGGTTCAGCCAGTCCCCCATGATGATGATTGTCGCCGCCTTGCTGGTTCTGGCGTTCCTGTATATGGGCATGCGCCCTGCTGCAGTGGTGCCGGGTCGCCTGCAGGCCGCAGCCGAGATGTGCTACGACTTCATCTACAACATGGCGGTCGACACGATCGGCGTGGAGGGCAAGGCCTTCTTCCCCTTCGTGTTCACGCTGTTCTTCTTCATCCTGGCCGGTAACTACCTTGGCCTGCTGCCTTTCTCCTTCGCCTTCACCAGCCATATCGCCGTGACCCTGGCGCTGGCGCTGATGGTGTTCTGTCTCTCGATCATCGTATCGCTCAAAGTGCAGGGGGCGAAGTTTTTCGCTCACTTCATGCCCGCGGGCGCCCCCAAGGCGCTGGCTCCGCTGCTGATTCCGATCGAGATCCTTTCTTTTCTTTCGCGTCCCGTGAGCCTGTCGATCCGTCTGTTCGCCAATATGGTGGCGGGTCACGTGATGTTCGATATGTTTGCCGCCTTCACGATCATGCTGGCCGGTCTGGGCTTCTTCGGTGATATCATCGCCGTTGGTCCCGTGGTCATCAATATCGCGCTGATGGCACTCGAATTGCTGGTTGGTGCCTTGCAGGCCTATGTGTTTGCAATCCTGACCTGCATCTATCTGAGGGAGGCGGTGGCCCACTAACAGGCCGCATCCGCTTCCATCTATTTCAATCCAGAACGTCTGAAACAAGGAAAACAAGACATGGATATCGCAGCAGCCCGTGAAATTGGTGCCGGTATCGCCGTTATCGCCCTCGCTGGCGTTGGCATTGGCCTGGGTAACATCTTCTCTACGCTGGTCAGCAGCATCGCGCGCAACCCGTCCGCACGCCCGCACGTGTTCGGCCTTGGCATGCTGGGCTTCGCCCTGACGGAAGCCGTGGCCCTGTATGCGCTGCTGATCGCGTTCCTGATCCTGTTCGTCTGATACGCTGGAGGCGAACATGGCGCGCGCCGTGATGTATAACAACATCCGAAGGGCGAAGTCTTTCCTGGCTTCGTCCGCGCTGGCTCTGCCGCTGATGGCCATGGCAGCCCCTGGCGCGCGCGCCGAGGGCATGCCCCAGCTTGATTTTGGCAATCCTTATGTCATCGGTCAGGTGATATGGGGCGCTGGCATTTTTCTGGTTCTCTACCTGCTGCTGAGCCGTTCGGCCCTGCCCAAGGTGGAGAAGGTTCTCTCGCTGCGTCGTCAGACCATCGAGACCGACCTTGGCATCGCGCACAAGGCCAAGACCCGCGCTGATGAAGCCGTGGCCGACCTGCACGCCGCACGCCGCAAGGCGCTGGCCGATGCACAGGCCAATGTGGACAAGGTTGTCGAGGAGGCCCGTCTGGCCGCCGCCCGGCAGACCGAGGAAATGAACGCACGCCTTGCTGCCGAGATCAGTGATGCCGAGACCCGCATCGCGCAGGCCCGGACACAGGCACTGGCATCCGTTCGCGAGATTTCCACAAACACGGCGGAAACGCTGATCAATCAGTTATCTGGCATTGCCGCCCCGGCCGATTTCGTGACGGCAAAGGTCGGTTCTGCTGCGGCAGCACGTGGTCTCTGACCCGCTGCCCAAGACAGACAGGTCATAATCATGTTTCATGATCCCCGTTTCTGGTCGGCTGTTGCCTTTGTCCTGTTTTTCGTCCTGTTCGGGCGTTCACTGTGGAAACCCCTGGTGAGCGCGCTGGACGGGCGGGCAGAGCGCATTCGTGCCGAGCTTGATGAGGCAGCCCGCCTGCGCCGCGAGGCCGAGCAGATGCTGGAGGACGCAACGCGAGACCGCGAGGCGGCTCTCGCCGAAGCCAAGGAACTGGTCGAGCACTCCCTGCGTGAAGCCGCGAACATCGCAGAAAAAGCCCGCAAGGACGCCGATGATATCGCCGCACGACGTGAGCAGATGGCCAAGGACCGGATCGCATCGGCCGAGCGTTCCGCCCTGCGCGAAGTGCGCGAGACGGCAGTTGACATCGCCATCCAGGCCGCCCGCGAGACGCTGGCTGCCAGCCTGCCTGCGGATGCTGATGGAAAGATCATCGACAAGGCGATCGGCGATCTGCCGGCAGCCCTTTCCCAGCGCGCTGCCTGATTGCCTTTGCAGCCGCCCGTCATGCAGGACAGTGATAACGGGGCGTCTTCACGCCCCGTTTTGTCCATTATCGCCGCTGTTCTGAACGAGGGCGGCAATATCCGCCCGCTCTGTCAGGAAATCGCGGCCGTGCTCGACCGCCTGCCCCCGGCTGAAATCATCTTTGTGGATGATGGCAGCACGGATGGCACCATGGCGGAACTTGAAACAGTCAGGCGCGATGGTATCCTGCCGCATCTGCGTATTCTCAGCCATGAGGCAGCCTACGGCAAATCCGCAGGGCTGCGTACCGGCATTGAGGCTGCGCGTGGCGAGTGGGTCATCGTGCTTGATGGCGACGGGCAGGATAATCCCATCGACTTCATCAACATGCTCGCACTGTGCCAGGAGGCAAGCGGGCGTGCACCCCTGGTGGTGGGCGTGCGTACCAAACGGCGCGATACCCTGTCGCGCAGGCTGGCCTCGCGTTTTGCCAATGGCCTGCGCCGCCGCCTGCTTGATGATGGCTGCCCCGATACGGGGGCCTCGCTCAAGGCGTTCCGGCGGGAGGATTTCCTGCAACTGCCGCAATTCGAGGGCCTGCACCGTTTCCTGCCTTCTTTAATGGGGCAGCGCGGTGTGCCGCTGGTGTGCATGCCGGTGCATCATCGCAACCGGCTGCATGGTTCCTCCAAATACACCAATTTCAACCGGGCGATTGTTGGCATCCGCGATATACTGGGTGTCATGTGGCTCAATAACCGCGCCAGGATACCGAAACGCGTTACCGAACGCTGAAGGGACCGTGCCATGACGCGCCTGACACTGCGCCACTATGTTTTTGTGGCGCTGTCCGTGTTTGTCCTGTTCCTGCCCGGACGGGCCTCGCTGCCGCCGCTGGACCGTGACGAACCCCGCTACATGGAAGCCACGACCCAGATGCTGCATAGCGGCAACTACGTCGATGTGCGGTTTCTTGATCAGCCCCGCTACCATCAGCCTGCAGGTATTTACTGGCTGGAGGCGGCTGCCGTAAGGCTGACCGGCATGCAGGACCAGCATGCAACTTGGCCGTACCGTATTCCCTCGCTTCTTGCTGTAACCGCTGCGGCCGTGTTGACGGCCTGGATCGGCGCTGCCCTGTTCGGCCCGCAATGTGGCCTGCTGGCGGCAGCCCTGCTGGCTGTCTCGGTGCTGATGACGGCCGAAGGCCGCATGGCCACGATCGACACCACCCTGCTTTTGTTTGTGCTGCTGGCGCAATGCGGCCTGCTGCGTGCCTATCTTGACCGCGAGCGCGATCTGGCCACGCCGCTGGCGGCGGCGCTGTTATACTGGATCGCGCTGGGTTGTGGGCTCATGCTCAAGGGGCCGGTGGTACTGATTCCCGGCTTTGGCACGCCGCTGGCGCTGGCGCTGGTGGAGCGGCGCATTGACTGGTGGCGCCGGCTGCGCCCGGCCTGGGGCTGGCTGCTCATGCTGGCTATCGTGCTGCCGTGGTGCATTGCCATCGGGGTCATCAGCCATGGTGATTTCTTCTCGCGCGCGGTGGGGCGCAATTTTCTGGGCAAGGTGGCGAGCGGGCAGGAAACGCATGGCCTGCCGCCGGGCTATCATCTGGCCGTGTTCGCGCTTGCCTTCTGGCCCGGCTCGCTTTTTGCGGCCATGAGCCTGCCCTTTGTGTGGGCGCAGCGTTTTCAGCCGCATGTGCGCTACCTGCTGTGCTGGATCGTGCCGCACTGGCTGGTGTTCGAGGCTATCGCGACCAAACTGCCGCATTATGTGCTGCCGACCTACCCGGCCATTGCCATCCTGACGGCTGCGGCCGTGGTCTCTTTTCCCACGGAGTGGGCATGGCCCCGCGCCTTGTGGGCGCGTGGCCTGCTCGCGGCCTATGCGCTGATCTGGTTTACGGTGGGTTCCATACTGGCTTTTGCCGGGCCGGTGCTGCTGTGGCGCATGGAAGGTACGCTGTCACCCGCCGCCATGCTGATCCCGGTTGGAGCGCTGCCGGTGCTGGGGCTGTCGGCCTATCTCATTTTGCATCGTGAGGTGCTGCGGGCGGTCATGGCGGCGGTTGCTGCGGCGGTCATCATCCATGTCGGCCTGTTTACAACCGTCATTCCGCACTTGCAGACCATATGGCTCAGCCCACGCCTGGCCGCCATGGTGGATGATCACCGCCGCTGCGGGCGCGAGAGCATTGTTGCCTCGACATCGGATTCAGAACCCAGCCTTGTCTTTCTGCTTGGTGAAAACACCCGGTTGATTACGCCTGCGGCGGCAGCTGATTTCCTGCAGCAGAACCAGAAATGCGGCATGGTTCTGGTGGGTGCGCATGAGCTTGCGGCTTTCAGCACCCGGGCGCTGCAAGATGGCCTGGACCTGCATGAACTCGGGCAGCAGACGGGGTTGAACTATTCAAACGGCAAGCATCTGGAAATCGGGCTGTATGTGGTGATGCCGCCTACGGCACCGTAATAAATAAAAGTTTTTGGGTGCTGCCTTTTTCAAAAAAGATAGCACCCAAAACTTTTTACACTTCAGAACTTTTTGCTTCAGGCATCATTACAAAAAAGGCGCTGCGCGGGTTCTGCCCGGCAGCGCCTTTTGCTTTTGGAGGGATGGCCTCAGAACAGCAGGATCATACCACCCGAGGCACTGTTGTCGCTTTCCTTGTAGGGGCCGTGGGCTGCGGAACTGGTATGGGCGTATTCGGCCACAAGGTTCAGCCAGTCGGTCATCTTGTAGTAAGCAGCACCCACTTCGGATTCGTTGCGGCGCACGAGGTCAGGATCTTTCTCGCCCGGTGCCAGATACAGGTTACTGACACCATAGCTGCCCACGAGTTTGAACTTCTTGGTGAAGTTATACATCATCTGGACATAGTAGCCTTCCGATGCGCGCTTGCGGCCGTTACTGGCCACGCCATCAAAGAACAGGCCGGTCGTGCCAAGGCCGCTGCCGCGATAGTAGTAGCCCACAAACTGCGCCGGGCCATAGGTCAGCTTCGTGCCGATTTCGCCCGCTTCCGCCGTGACACCATGCTTCTGGCCCGGAATGACGGAAACATCCGCAGTACTGGTAGTAGAGTAGGGAAATGCCGTTACGCCATCTGCTTCAAGTAATTGGGTGGTGACCGTTGTCGTCTTGCTGACCGTCAGGTCCTGCTGGTGCTGCGTCAGGAAGCTGGCCCAGATGCGGGCACTCAGGCCGCCAATCTTGAAGTCATATGTCACCTTGCCCTGGATCATGGGCGAGCTGTGCTGCGTGGAGGCTGCCGAATAGGCATTGCCATTGCCATCCGCGCCCGAGAAATCGAACTCATCAAGCGGCTGCAGGATGCCGATCGTGCCCTGGAAGCCCTTGATGGTGGGCGACTGGTAGGAAATCTGCGGAATCCAGTCGGCATAGACATAACCGACGCCAATACGGCCAAGCGAGGTGTTGCCCGGCGCCGAGTTGCTGCCGGTCGAGCCCACGCTGAGCAGCGTGGCGTCATCAAGGATGGCGTCGCCACCAAAGATGCCAAGGTCACGACCAATCTTGAACGTGCCCCATTTCTTGTTGCCCGCCGTCACGTAAACCTGACGAAAATCGATGCCGGCCGTGCCAAGGCCCACCGGGCTGCCGC
The DNA here is from genome assembly GCF_009834365.1 of Komagataeibacter xylinus. Classification (NCBI taxonomy): domain Bacteria; kingdom Pseudomonadati; phylum Pseudomonadota; class Alphaproteobacteria; order Acetobacterales; family Acetobacteraceae; genus Komagataeibacter; species Komagataeibacter xylinus. Next base: position 1,215,564 of record NZ_CP041348.1, read on the forward strand.
CGGTATTGGCGTTGAAGGCGCCGTTCTTGGCATTGTTGATGCCGGGATACATGCCCATCACGGCGGCAAGGTCGATGCCGTTCTGCGTGGTCGAGAGCTTGAGAATCAGGCCCGCGGGCAGCAGGCCGTTACGCAGCGCCGAGGAATCGAACCCGCTCGACCCCGTCGAGACACCACCAGCCACCGGCATGCCGCCAGCAGGGCTGTTATAGGTATAGAAACCGTTGATGAAGCCCGACAGGTTGATGTCGATCGGCCCGGCCTTGAAGGTCAGGCCCTTGCCGGGCACGTATTTTTCCATCCGCACAAGCGACATGCCGCCGCCAAGGCCCATGGAATGCTGGGCGGCAAGCCAGGTGGACTCAGCCGAGGCCGCGCTGGCCTGCGCGCTGGCCGCTGCCTGCTGCGCCTGGGCAAGAACATAGTCGGGATCCATGCCGTTGCCGCCAATCTCGATCTGGCCGGGGGGCTGGACCGCCTGGCCCATCGCGGTGCGCATGGGCGCATGGGCGGCTGTCGTGCCCATGTGGCGCGCGGCGGGCACGTATTGCTGCGTGCGGGCCGCACTGGTTGCGGCCTCGTGCACATGCTGCAGGTGATGGGCGAGCAGGCCGCGATATTCACCCTGCGTCAGGCTGCCCTTCGCCTTCAGGATATCGAGAAGTTCACTATAATCGTCAGCCCATGCGTCATCGACGCAGACAAGCGACGCCCCTCCGCTTGCCATAACAACCACCGCGCCAATACGCGCCAATTTTCCTGCCGACATAGTATTAAACTCCCTATGCGCATTCCTGTTGTATAAAACCCGGCGGGTCAATGGCCCCCAATGGCCGCAGCAGGGGCCAGGGCAGGGGCCGCAGGGCGCGGAACTGTGCAGGGATTCCTCCCCTCAGGGTGGGAGGAACAGGAGGCGCAGGGTGGGTTGCGTTATGGATTCGTTGGTTAATCTTCCTTTTTTTTCATACAATGTTCAAAAAATGGTCATAACACAACACATGTGCGTTTTTGGTCTTGTGGTGTGCGACAGGGCAGTACGTCATGGTGCCCGGCAGACTGGAATGGTCCGGTTTCGCAAAGAACGTAAAGATCCATCAAACAATCGTGTGCGGCGCAATTCGTGGTTTCTGTTCAATAAAACGGCATGAGCAGGTCGATTGCCGCCGCAGCAATACACAGTAGAGCCTCACAAAGCTGTGTTTGTATTTTATTAACTTAGTTCTTGACCGTCTCTTCCATGCCAGTCGGGGTTCAGGCCAGCAGGGTGCGGGCCTGCCGCCAGGCCTGCTCCAGCGCATCGACCATGGTGGGCGCGGGCGCGGTCCATTCCTGTGCACCCTGTCCGGGAACGTCGAGGCGCGCGAGCCAGCGCTCGGCATCAGGCGATCCGGGCAGGCGCTCGATATTGATCCCCCAGGGGGCGGGAATGCGCGACAGCACGCGGGCCAGCCTTTTCTCGGGCGTAAGCGGCGTTGCGTAATTATGGGACATGGGTGCCTCCTTTTTTCAAAAAGCGTTCCGCACAAACGTCCTTATGATTGCTTGATGTTTGTGGAACGGGCTTTTCAACCAGCCTTCAGGGCGTAAGTCTGCCCCTTGACGGAGCAGCGGATAACCCCAAAAAACGCACGGTTGCCCGCAGCCAAGGATATGCCTGCCCGTGTCGCCTTTTCCCGGCCTTGTGCCTGATGAATCTGTTGATGGCGTTGCCCATCTGATCCAGACGGCGCTGACGCCGGTGTTCATGCTGTCAGGCATCGGCACGTTGCTCAACATGTTCAACACGCGGCTTGCACGGGTCAGCGATCATATCGAGACCGTGCGCGACAAGCTGGAAAATGCCGATGACAAGGGCAGCAACAGCGCCGCCGTGCTGCTGCGCCGGCTGACCCACCTGCATTACCGCACCCTGCTGCTTGATGCCGCCATACTGTTTGGCGGGGTGGGCGGCGCTTCGGCCTGCGGGTCGGCTTTCGCGCTCTTTCTGGGCAGCGTGCGTGACTCTGCCATAGCGTGGTGGCTGGTGCTCATGTTTGGCAATGCGCTGGTGTGCACGGTCATTGCGCTGGGCATGTTTTTAGGTGACAGCATCGTTGCGTGGCATGGCCTGCGCGTGACCACCTTCCTGCCGCACAAGCAGGAAATGCTTGAAAGCCAGGTAGACTGAAAACAAAGAAGTTTTTTTCAAAAAGCTTCGAGGAATGCCGCCTTTTTAAAAAAGGGCGGCGCCCGAAAACTTTTATTATCAGGGCGCGGCAGCACTGAACGGATCGAGCGCGTACTGCCCTAACGCAATGTCATGCGTCATCAGCCCATGGGCGTGCAGGAAGGCGGCGAAGGCCTCGTAGCGCGGCCGGTTGAGCAGGGCAGGCTGCTTGCACAGGCGCGGCAGCGTGGCCTGCCAGGCCGCGCGGTTGAGCGGCGTGTCGAGTTCCGGATGGTCATGAATGGCCTGCGCCAGAATGGCGTCGGGGTGATTGATAAGCGTGTTCGTGCCCTCGGCCAGCGCCTCCATGAAGGCTTTGACCCAGGCATCATGCCCATGGGCGCGCGCGGCGAGAAAGATCAGTTCATCGGAGATCGGCACGCCGTGTTCCTCGGGGTAGAAGGCCGAAACCCTGATCCCCTTCTGCTGCAGGTCGAGCAGTTCATAGGTGCGCACGGCACCGATCACGCCATCTACCGCATGGCTGATCAGGGCCTGTTCAAGCTGGAAATTGACATTCACCTGCCTGACATCATTCACACCAAGGCCCACCGAATGCAGCATGGCGTCAAGCGAGGCATCATCCACGCCTGGCATGGAAATGCCGATGGTTTTGCCTTTCAGGTCTGCAAGGCCGTGAATATCAGCGCCAGTAATCAGCACGTTCAGCGGCGTGTCGATCAGCGTGCCCACGCGCACCAGCGGAATATCTTGGTCAGCCAGCATGCCAAGCTGCGCCTGATAGGACACGGCAAGGTCAGCCTGCCCCGCCGCGACGAGGCGCGGGGGCGAGCCGGGATCGGCAGGGGCAATGAGTTTGACATCCAGCCCGTGGCGGGTAAACGCCCCGCTGTACTGCGCGGCCAGAAGGCTGGCATGGTCGGCATTGAGGAACCAGTCCAGCACGACCGTGACCTGTTGCCCCGCAGCCAGGGCAGGGCGGGTCATGAGCATACAGGCCACAATGGCTATCATGCCCGGCGCGCGCCTGAAGATTTGCATGGTAGGAAAGCCCCCCTGGCCAGCATGGACGTGGAGCACGCGGCAGGCAGGGAGCGGCATCATGGCCCGTGGCGGGGCCGTGCTGTCTCCCTTCGCTGGCATGACCCAGATCAGGTTCAACGGGTGTGATCTCAGCCCATCAATGATGGGCACCCCGGTCAGGCGGCACAGTGTGGGCAGGTGAGCCCTGCGTCAAGTCACGGATGCAGGACCGCGCGGGCTTATGCGCTGGGCTGGCTCATTTCACGCCGCGCGCACAGCGGCAGCAGCACGAGGAAGTAGCTGAAGTAGTAAAGGGCCGCGATCCGTCCTGCGATCATCCAGCCCCCTTCGGCATGGTGGCGGCCGACCAGCCCCATCATCACGAAGGCGATGACCAGCCCCGCCATGCCAATGCGGCAGGCCGGGCGTTCGCGTGCCGAGCGGATGGGCGAGCGGTCAAGCCACGGCACGATGAACAGGATGAGGATGGAGCCCGCCGCCGCCAGCAGCCCGCCGAATTTGGAGGGCACGGATTGCAGCAGCCCGTAAAACGGCAGGAAATACCATTCCGGTTCGATATCGGCAGGCGTGTGCATGGGGTTGGCGGGGCGGTAGTTTTCCGGCTCGCTCAGCAGGTCGGGCCACAGGAAGGCAAGGGCCACGAACACCAGCGCGAACAGTACGAGCCCGGTCAGGTCCTTGGTGGTGTAATAGGGGTGGAAGGGCACGCTTTCCTTCGCGGGCACGGGCCGGCCGCTGGGGTTGTTCGGCCCGCTGACATGGAGCGCTGCCACATGCAGCGCCACCACCGCCACGATCGCGAACGCCATGAGGAAGTGCAGTACGAAGAAGCGGTGGATGAAGATATCCCCCAGCGTGTCGCTGCCTTCCATGATGTGTTCAAGCGTGGGGCCGATCGATGGTACGGCGCCCACCGCCTTGCCCGCCACGTCAGCGCCCCAGTACGACATCTGTCCCCATGGCAGCACATAGCCCGCAAACGCCGTGACCATGACCATGAGCAGCAGCCCCAGCCCGCTGAGCCACAAAATCTCGCGCGGCTGCTTGTACGAGCCGTAATACAGCCCCCGGAAGAGGTGGATATAAAGCGCTGCCATGAACAGGCTTGCCCCCGTCATGTGCATCGCGCGCAGCATCCACCCGCCGGGGAGCTGGCGCTCGATCATCTCGACCGAGGCGAAGGCCCCGCTGGCCGTGGGCGTGTAGTTCATGGCCAGGAAGATGCCGGTGGCCAGCATGAGCACCAGCACCGCAGTCAGGATCGCCCCGAAATTCCACAGCGCGTTGAGGTTCGCGGGCATAAGGAAATCGATATATTCCTTGCGAAACCCGCTGATGACGGGAAGCCTGCGGTCAATCCATGAAAGGACGCCACCCGATGCAGGCTGCGCAGGGGGGGGGCTGTGTTCGGGGAGGCTGGGCCCGCTCATTCTCGGTTCCTGAATCAGACAACGGAAAAATCAGCCCGCAGCATAGCAGCCCGGTGAGGGGCGGGCACGCTCTCTTTTTCATCAGGTGGCAGGCGGGCCGCGTGATTTTACGGCCCGCGGGTCATTACGCGCCCATACCGGCTTTCTGCACGGCCTGCGCGCACAGGTCGCGGCGCTGGGGTATGTCGAGATCCGTCAGCCGTGCCCGCTCGGGCGTGCCGGGGTGCAGCACGCCCGCCGTGCCATAGGCGTAATCCATGTTGCCTTTTTCATCGGGCGGCACGGCATGGGTCTTTTCAATCAGCGTAACAAGCAGGGGTGTTGCCTCATCATGCTGCGCAAGCCCGTTGCCAATGCAGAAATTGAGATACCCCGCCAGCCGCGCGCCGGGTGTCACCGCCAGGATCGCCTGCGGGCTGAATGCTGCGGGATTCTGCGCCATGGCCACGGGCAGGCCACCCATCAGGCCAAAACCGGTGAGTGCGCCCATCATGACTGAACGGTAGCCCATTGCCTTCATCCTTCATGCCAGAGCGCAGGCATGACCTGCCCTGCGCCACGCCGTAGAACCGCGCGTGGCGGGTGAAGTTGCATGACGCAAGGATGGAATGACACAGGCGATCCGGGCTGTTGGCCCATGCTGCATCAGGTCTTGATAATTTTTAAGGAAAGTGGCGCACCCGAAAGGACTCGAACCTCTAACCCCCAGATTCGTAGTCTGGTGCTCTATCCAGTTGAGCTACGGGTGCGCTGTGAGGCGGTTTCTAGCCGAGGCGCCTGCACCCCGCAAGCCCCTTTTTTCGCTTTGGGAAAATTTTTTTGGGCGGCCTGAAATGCTCCCGCAGAAACCACGCTGCGCCAAGGAAAAAGTTTTTGGTGAAGCTTTTTTCTAAAAGCTTCAAAGAACGCTGCCTTTTTGAAAAAAGGCAGCACCCGAAAACTTTCAATTTTCAAACAGCAGCCTATAACCGCATCCGCGCGCGCAGGCGCTGGCCCAGTCGCCGCGTTCCCAAGCGGATGCGCTCCATGTACAGATAGATGACCGGCGTGGTGTAAAGTGTCAGCAACTGGCTCATCATCAGCCCGCCCACCACCGTAATGCCCAGCGGGCGGCGCATTTCCATGCCGTAGCCGCTATTGGTGATCAGCGGCACGGCGCCAAGGGCTGCGGCAAGCGAGGTCATGAGAATGGGGCGGAAGCGCTGGATGCACGCCTCGCGTATGGCGGAGGCGGGGTCCATGTTCCGGTCACGCTCGGCATGCAGTGCAAAATCCACGATCAGGATGGCGTTCTTCTTCACGATGCCCACGAGCAGGATCATCCCGATCATGGTGATGAGCGAGAACTCCTGCCCCAGTGCCCAAAGCGCAAGTACCGCTCCCACCCCCGCCGAGGGCAGGGTGGACATGATGGTCAGCGGGTGGATGTAGCTTTCATACAATATGCCCAAGGTCACGTAGATCGTGACAAGGGCCGCGATGAAGATCAGCACCTCGTTGATGATGGCAGATCTGAACTGCGCGGCCTGCCCGCTGAAGCCCCCATGGATGGAGGGCGGCACATGCAGCCGGATCATGGTGTCCGCAATGGCGGCCGAGGCATCGCTCAGCGCCATGCCGGGTGCAAGGTCGAAGGAGATGGCCGCCGAGACGAACCCGTCCTGATGCGAGACGGTGATGGGCGTGACCTTTGGCTCAAGGCGCGCCACATCGGAGAGCGGGATCATGGTCTCGGTGCTTGATGAGACGGCCGACCCGTTCGAGGCCCCGGTGCCGCCTGCCAGCCGGTTGGCGATCTGGTTGCGGAAGGACTGCTGGCTGAGCTGCGTGCTGCGGCTGGCCTGCGTGGTGGTGGCCGCGCGCGCGCGCACCGTGTTTGACACCGTGCCACCGCCAGCACTCCCGCCGGAGGTGGAAATGCGCATGGAATTGAGGATCTCGGGGCTGGTGCGGTACGCATCCGCCACCTCCATCACGACATGATAGGTGGTGAGCGAGGTGGATATGTTCGAGGCCGTGCGCTGGCCAAAGGCATCATACAGCGTGTTGCTGACCAGTTGCGGCGTAATCAGGTAACGCGCGGCAAGGTCGCGGATGATGTCGGCATGGATTGCGGCGCCATTGTTCATCACATCGGTGGTGACATCACGCAGCACCGGGTTCTTGCGCAGTGCCGCGGTCAGGATCGGGGCCCATTTATACAGGTCATCGGCGTTGTCGCTGGTCAGCTGGTAGCGGTAGGCGCCCTCCTTCTGCCGCCCGCCGCCACCGCTGATGTCACCAGCCGAGAACAGCGACATGTCCAGCCCCGGTATGGCGGCAAGGCGCTCATGCACGCGCGTGATCATGTCATCTATGGTGTCGCGGCGCTTTGCGCGGTCATGCAACTGCGCGAAGGCCTGTCCCTCGATGTTGGTATCGCCGGAAAAGGCCACGACTTCCTCCGTGTCCGGGTCGGTCGAGAGCGCGTTGCTGATGGCGCGGATCTTCTCCTTCATGGCGGGGAAGGAGGTGGTCTGGTCAGCGCGGAAGAAGCTCATGACCATGGCCACGTCCTCCTTGGGCAGGATGCCCTTGGGCATGAGCACGATCACGCCGATCATCACCGCAAGGCTTGCCGGCAGGGTCAGGGCGGTGAGCACATGGTGGCGGAGTGCGACGTCAAGCGTGCGTTCGTAAAAGCGCAGCAGGTGCCCGTAGCCCACCTCAAGCGTATCGCCCGCCTGGCGCGGCCACCGGCGCCACCACGGTGCCGTGGGGGGCAGGGGGGCGATCTCGCCCACTTCAAGGAACAGGCTGCACATCATGGGGGTGAGGCTGAGGGCGAGCAGCAGCGACACCGTGACCGTGATGGCCAGCGTCATGGAAAACTCGAAGAATACCTTGCCCGGCGTGCCCGCCAGCAAAAGCAGCGGCAGGAATACCGCCACCAGCGAGATGGTGATGGACAGCACCGTGAACCCGATCTCGCGCGAGCCCTTCAGCGCCGCCTCGCGCCGGCTCAGTCCGGCCTCCATGTGGCGGGCGATGTTTTCCAGCACCACGATGGCGTCATCCACCACGAAGCCCGTGGCGATGGTCAGCGCCATGAGCGAGAGAATATCGAGCGAGAAGCCGAACACCGCCATCAGCGCCAGCGTGCCCGCGAGCGAGATGGGCACGGTAATGGCCGGGATCAGCGTCGAGCGCATCGTGCGCAGGAAGGCCAGCACCACGCCCACCACCAGCACGACCGAGGCCAGCAGCGTCCATTTGGTATCGGCGAGGGATGCGCGGATTGTGATGGAGCGGTCCATGACCGGGCTCAGTGTCACCCCGCGCGGCAGCGCCGTGCGCAGGGCGGGGATGCGGGCCTTGATGTCATCGATCACGCGGATGACATTGGCCCCCGCGCGCGGGCGGATGATGGCCATGACCGCCTGGTGCCCGTTGAGGTAGCCGATCTGGCGCTCGTTCTCCACGCCGTTGCGCACGGTGGCGACATCGCTCAGCCGCACGGGGCGGGTGTCGCGGTAGCCGATCACAAGGTCACGGTACTGGGCGGCGGTGCGGGCCTGATCATTGGTGGCCAGCATGATGCGCGTGGTGTCGTTTTCGATGATGCCCTTGGGCGTGTTGGCATTGGCCGAGGCCAGCGCCGAGCGGATATCCTCGAACCCCAGCCCGTATTTGAACAGAGGCCACGGGTTGATGTCCACCCGCACGGCGGGCGCGGAACTGCCCGCGATCTCGACCCACCCCACACCCTGCACCTGCGAAAGCAGGGGCTGCAGGCGTGTCTTGGCAATGTCGTACAGCTCCGATACCGGCTGCGTGTCCGATGTCAGGGCCAGGATCAGGATCGGGTTGTCGGAGGGGTTGGCCTTCCAGTACTGCGGCTGGGACTGCAGGGTTGCGGGCATGTCGGCGCGGGCGGCGCGCAGGGCGGCCTCCACATCATTGGCGGCGGCGTCGATATTGGTCGATTCATTGAAGATGAGCAGGATGAAGGCGCTGTCCTGGCTTGAATCCGATTCGATCGAACTCACTCCCGCCACCTGCCCCAGCCTGCGCTCGAGCGGGGTGGTGACGGAACTGGCCATCTGCTGTGGCGAGGCACCGGGCTGTGTCGCCATGACATAGATGACCGGCACCGCGATGTTGGGCAGGTCGCCCACCGGCAGCAGCCTGTAGGCAAACACGCCCGAAAGCAGGATGGCCAGCGCCATGAGCGTGGTCGCTACCGGGCGCAGGATGAAAACGCGGCACAGGTTCACTTCTGGCGTCCGTTGCCCGTGGCCGTGCGGTTTCTTCTCGTCTCGCGGGTCGTGATGGTCATGAAGATGGGGCAGCGTCCGGCGTCAGCCCGGTTTCGGGCATGGTGCCTGCCTGGCCCGCAGGCTGGCGGAAGTAGTAGTGCTCGGCAATCGAGATGGGCAGCAGGTCCATGAAGCGCGAGCCCGCCGCCAGCCACCACGGGAAAGCAATGCGCCGCCTGCCGCGCGCAATGCCGGACAGGATGGCGCGCACGGCATCATTCGTCTGGGTCAGGCCGGGCATGTGAAAGCTGTTCTGCGCGGTCATTGGGGTGGCTACGAACCCGCAGCTGACACTGGTCATGACAATGCCCGCGCGCTTCATGTTCGCCCCCGTCGCCACCATGAAGCGGTCCACCGCCGCCTTTGAGGCACAGTAGGACGGCGTGCCGGGAAACGACACCAGTCCCGCCACCGAGGCCATGGCGCAGATGCGCCCGCGCACCCCGTCCGTGCCGCGCGGCTGGCCGCGCATGACGTGCAGCGCGGGCAGCACGGTGTTCAGCACGCCATCGACATTGGTGTCGAACATGCGGCGGATCTGGGCATCGGGCTCATAGGGCGCGTCCGCCCCTCCCCGGGTCGAGGCGGTAATGCCCGCACCCGCGAACACGAGGTCGAGCGTGCCGGCGTTCGTGATCCACTCTTCCATGCCACCCGCGTCGCGCACGTCCTGCACCCGGATGCGGGCATCCGCCCCGCGTGCGATGCAGGCGGTGGCCACGGCCTCGAGGTTGCGGACATTGCGCCCGCCAAGGTGCAGCGTGCGGCCAGGGCGCGCGAGGGCAAGGGCGAGACCGCGCCCGATTCCGGACGAGGCGCCTGTGATGAGTATCGAATCCTGTTTCATATTCGCAGAATACATACACCCTGTTAGAACTGCGCTACCCCGTTTGCCTACCCGGCCTGCATTTGCACAGGACCGCCGACCAAGGAGAGCCGCATGAGCCAGCCCGCCACCCCCTCCCGCCCAACCCCAGCGGTGCCGGTCAGGCGCAGGGGGGTCTGCCTGGTCATTTCCGCTCCGTCGGGTGCGGGCAAGTCCACCATTGCCAATGCCCTGCGCGCCTCCGAGCCGCAACTGCTGCACTCGGTCTCGGTCACCACGCGCCAGCCCCGCCCCGGAGAGAGCGATGGCGTGCATTACCATTTTCGCAGCATGGATGAATTCAAGCGCATGGCCGAGACTGGCGAGATGCTGGAATGGGCCACCGTGTTCGGCCGTGGCTACGGCACGCCGCGCGCCCCGGTCGAGCAGGCGCTTGCCGATGGGCGCGACATGGTGTTCGACATTGACTGGCAGGGCCACCGCCAGATCCGCGAAGCGCTGCCTGATGACGTGATCAGCCTGTTCGTGCTGCCCCCCTCGATCGAGGAACTCGAGCGCCGCCTCAATGGCCGCGCCTCCGATGAGGCCGACGAGATCGCGCGCCGCATGCAGGCCGCGCGTGACGAGATCTCGCACTGGAACGAATTCGATCACGTTATCATCAATTCCGACCTCGATCAGGCCATTGCCGAGGCCCGTGCCGTGCTGGTCGCAGCCCGCCTCGAGCGCCACCGGCAGGTGGGGCTGATTGACCTCGTGGCCAGTTTTGGGGTGTGAACCCATGCTTCACCGCGGGATGTGAGGGATAAAGTTTTCGGCGCGCCGTTTTTTCAGGGGAGGCGGTGCTGTCGAGGCTTTTTGAAAAAAACTTCACCAAAAACTTTTTCCGGCACGCAATGCATGTGTTGCATGCAGCCATTCCGCATGGACAACCCGCCTGAAATACGGGGATATGCACCGGCGCCGTCGCGCGCGCCATTGTGTTTCTTCTGCCGTGGATTCCCATGCCTGCCCGTAGCCGTCTTACCCCCGTCATGCCGTTCTGGATGATTGCCCTGCTCGGGCTACTCACGGCCATCGGGCCGCTGGCTACGGATATGTACCTGCCCGCCTTTCCGGTCATGGATCGTGAACTCGTGGGCGGGCATGCGGGCAGCAGCCAGGTCACGCTGGCCGCATGGTTTGCGGGGCTGGCGCTGGGGCAGTTCAGCATGGGCCCCATTTCCGACCGGCTGGGCCGCAGGGTGCCGCTGCTCGGCGGGCTTGTGTTCTTCATCATCGGCTCGGTGGGGTGCGCGCTGGCCGGGGGCTTCGGGCTGTTCTGCCTGTGCCGGTTCATCGCAGCGCTTGGCGGGGCGGCCTGCGCGGTCATTCCGCGCGCCATCGTGCGCGACGTGGCCACGGGGGCAGCGGGCGCGCGCATCATGTCGCAACTCATGCTGGTGTTTGGCGTCATGCCCATCCTTGCACCCTCGCTGGGCAGCCTCGTGCTCTCGTTCGGGCACTGGCGCTGGATTTTCTGGATTGCGGTGGGCTATGGCGCGCTGGGTCTGGTCACGGTCATTGCATGCCTGCCCGACACCATGCCGCCCGAGCGGCGCATCGCGTTCTCGCCCACCGGCATGATCGGCCGCTACGCAGGCCTGGTGCGTGAGCCGGTGTTCATGTCGAGCGCGCTGATCAACAGTTTCTCTTCCTTTGTCATGTTCGCCTACATCACCTCGGCCCCCATGGTGTTCGAGCACCTGCTGGGCTTTACGCCGGGGCAGTTCGGCTTGTTCTTCGGGCTCAATGCGGGGGTGTTTATCGCCTGTGCGCAGATCAACGGGCGGCTGGTGCACCATATCGAGCTTTCCCGCCTGCTTGATTACGGCATCATGGCTGCGATCCTCGCGGCTTCCGCCTGCCTTGCCCTGTCGCTCGCAGGGGTTGCGGGGCCTGCGCACCCGCTGCTGGTCTGCGTGCTGGTGGGCTGCATTACCGGCAGCCTCGGCTTTATCGGGCCGAACGCCACGGTGCTGGCCTTTACCCATCATGGCCACCAGGCAGGCAGTGCCTCGGCGCTGATGGGCACGATCCAGTTCTCGCTCGCGGCAGGCAGCGGCTTCATTCTGGGCCATGTTGCCTTTCGCAGCCCCACGCCGCTGGCGGTGGTGGTGATGGGGGGCGTGTGCTGCACGGTGGCATGCAACATCTGGCGGCATTTCAGTGCGCGCCGGGCGGCGGCAATATCCGCGCCCTGAGGCGGGCCGTCGGGGCCATGCGCTTTCGCTTTGACGTGGGTGGCCTGCCGCGCTACGGCAAGAACAGGCCCGCCACGCCTGCTGTGTGGTCGGGCTATTATTATCCTTATGCGCAGGAGGCATGGTGAACGGCATTCTCGATTTTGTTGCCGGGCTGGGCAGGGCCGTTCTGGACATGGTGCGCATGGCCGGAAAGGTGGCGCTGTTCGGGGCCGTGGCGCTGTCGCATGTTGTCCGCCCTCCCTTCTACTGGCGCACGCTGTGGGGCTCCCTGGTCGAGATCGGGTATTTCTCGCTGCCTGTGGTGGCGCTGACCGCCCTGTTCTCGGGCGGCGTGATCGCGCTGCAATCCTATACCGGCTTTGCCCAGTACCATGCCCAGAACGCCATTGCGGGCATCGTGATCCTTGCGGTCACGCGTGAGCTCGGGCCGGTGCTGGCCGGGCTGATGGTGGCAGGTCGCGTGGGGGCGGCCATGTCGGCCGAGATCGGCACCATGCGCGTGACCGACCAGATCGATGCGCTGACCACGCTCTCCACCAACCCCATGAAATACCTGGTCACGCCGCGGCTGGTGGCAGGCACGCTGGCGCTGCCCTTCCTGGTGCTGGTTGCCGACATACTGGGCGTGCTGGGCGGGTTTACCGTATGCGTGATGAAGCTGGATTTTTCGGCTTCCGCCTATATCGCGGCCACCATCGCCTCGCTCAAGGTGATGGATGTGACGGTGGGGCTGGTCAAGGCGGCCATCTTCGGCTTCCTGATCACGCTCATGGGCTGCTACCATGGCTATCATAGCCGCGGCGGGGCCGAGGGCGTGGGTGCCGCGACCACGGCAGCCGTGGTGGCGGCATCGATCCTGCTGCTGACCTTCGATTACCTGCTGACGGATGTGTTCTTCTCGCAATGACCGAACCAACCCCCAAGATCCGCATTCGCGGCCTGAAAAAGGCGTTTGGCCCCAAGGTGGTGCTCGATGGGGTGGACCTTGATGTCATGGGCGGCACGTCGTTCGTGGTCATTGGCGGCTCGGGCACCGGCAAGTCGGTGCTGCTGCGCTGCATCCTTGGCCTGATCACGCCTGATGCGGGCTCCATCGAGATTGATGGCGTGGACGTGACCACGCTCACGCCGCGCCAGCGCGAGCCCTATATGGCGCGGATCGGCATGCTGTTCCAGAACGGTGCGCTGTTCGACAGCCTGAGCGTGTGGGAGAACGTGACCTTCGGCCTTACCGCTGCCGCCCGCCTTGGCCATGGCCCGCGCCTGACCCGCGCGCAGTCGCGCACGCGGGCGGGCGAACTGCTTGAGCAGGTGGGCATGGACCCTGCCGTGGGCGCGCTTTCGCCCGCCGAACTGTCCGGCGGCATGCAAAAGCGCGTGGGTCTGGCCCGCGCCATCGCCGCACGCCCCGAGATCCTGTTCTTTGATGAACCCACCACCGGCCTCGACCCCATCATGGGGGCCGTGATTGACGGGCTGATTGCCGATTGCGTGCGCAAGCTCGGTTCCACCGCCATTGCCATTACGCACGACATGGCCTCCGCCCAGCGCATCGGGGATAAGGTGGGCATGCTGTATGAAGGCAGGCTGATCTGGCAGGGCGCGCCTGACACGCTGTTCGACAGCGGCAATCCGGTGGTGGACCAGTTCACCCATGGTCGCCGCGAGGGGCCGATCAAGGTGGACGTGCGTACCTGATTGATAAAGAAGCAGAAGTTTTTGGGTGCCGCCTTTTTTTTAAAGGCGGCATTCTTTTTGAAGCTTTTTTAAAAAGGTTTCACCAAAAACTTTTTCCCGTTTGGCTGAAGGGCTTCCCTGACTTTCGCGGCTGGTCGTTCCATATATGATATACACGATCTGTTCTTGCCCAAGGAGCCATCATGGCGCGTCGGCCCGCTAACCGTTTTGTCTGCCAGTCCTGCGGGGCGGTCTTTCCCAAATGGTCGGGCCGGTGCGATGCCTGTGGCGCGTGGAACAGCATTGTTGAGGAAACGGTCGAGCCCACCGCCACCGGCGGCACCAATGCCCGCAGGCGCCCAGGGGCCCGCATCAACCTCGTGGGCCTTGCGGGTGATACGCCGCCGCCACCGCGTATTGAAACGCATATTGGCGAGCTTGACCGCGTGCTCGGCGGCGGGCTGGTGCCGGCCTCGGTGGTGCTGGTGGGCGGTGATCCCGGCATCGGCAAGTCCACGCTTCTGCTGCAGGGCGCATGCGCCCTGGCGCGGGCCGGGCGCAAGGTGATGTATATCTCGGGCGAGGAAGCGGTAGACCAGATCCGCATGCGCGCGCGCAGGCTGGGGCTGGAAGCACCTACGCTGGAACTCGCCGCCGCCATCAACGTGGCCGATATCGTGGCAACGCTTGAGGCGGAAAAGGATCTGGCGCTGGTCGTGATCGACTCGATCCAGACCATGTGGATGGAAACGGTGGAGAGCGCGCCGGGCACGGTCAGTCAGGTGCGGGCCTGTGCGTTCGAACTCATCCGCCTGGCCAAGCAGCGCGGCTTCAGCCTGATCCTTGTGGGCCATGTAACCAAGGAAGGCGCACTGGCAGGCCCGCGCGTGCTCGAGCACATGGTCGATGCCGTGATGTATTTCGAGGGTGATCGCGGCCACCAGTTCCGCATTTTGCGGGCGGCCAAGAACCGCTTTGGCGCGACTGACGAGATTGGCGTATTCGCCATGACCGATCAGGGGCTGGAGGAAGTACCCAACCCTTCCGCCCTGTTCCTGGCCGAGCGGCGTGGGCATATCGCGGGGTCTGCCGTATTCGCGGGCATGGAGGGCACGCGCCCCGTGCTGCTTGAGGTGCAGGCACTGCTTTCCCCCAAGGCGGGCGATGGCGGCGCGCGCCGTGCCGTGGTGGGGTGGGAGACAGGGCGGCTGAACATGCTGCTCGCCGTGCTTGAGGCCCGCTGCGGCATCAAGCTCAACGCCATGGATGTGCATCTCAACATCGCGGGCGGCCTGCGGGTGGGCGAGCCTGCGGCTGACATGGCGGTAGCCGCCGCCCTTGTTTCCGCCGCGACCGGCCAGCCGACCAGCGCGGGCTCGGTCTATTTTGGCGAGGTCGGGCTTTCAGGCGAGGTCCGTCAGGTGTCGCAGCCCGATACGCGGCTCAAGGAGGCGCACAAGCTGGGCTTCGAGCAGGCGTTCCTGCCGCGCCGGATCGCACGCGGCAACCGCAAGCCCTCAGCACCCGATGGGCTGGGCCTGCATGAAATCGGGCATCTGGGCGATCTGGTCAGCCTGTTCACGGGAGCGATGGAGGAGGCGGAGGCGTGAGCGCGCCTGAACGCTTTATGCTCAAAGCCCCCGCCATGCTGGAGCGCGAGGTAAAAAAAAGCATCTTTCTCGCTCAGGCAGCCCCTGTCGCCACCCCTGTCGAGGCCATGGAATTCATCGCCTCCGTCAGCGATCCTGATGCTACCCATAACTGCTGGGCCTACCTGATTGGCCAGACCTATCGCAGCGATGACGCGGGCGAGCCGGGCGGCACGGCGGGCCGCCCCATATTGCAGGTGATCGAGGGGCAGGGCTTTGACCGCACGGTGGTGGTGGTCACGCGCTGGTTTGGTGGCACCAAGCTGGGCGCGGGCGGGCTTGTGCGGGCCTATGGCGGCACGGCGGCGGAATGCCTGCGCACGGCGCCGCGCGTGCCGATTGTGGAGATGGTGGGCCTGAGCTTTGGCTGCGGCTTTTCCGAACACGCGCTGCTGCGCGCGCGCCTTGAGGCCATGGACTGCCAGATCATGGCCGAGGAATTCGGCGCCGATGGCGTTGGCCTGCACATAACCGTGCCTATGGCGCATGAGGCAGCAGTGCGCACGCGCATTACCGATATCACGCGCGGGCAGGCCACCATCCGGGCGGTGGAGGAAGATGGCGCACAGGGTGTTGGAGCGTAACGGCATTGGCGCTATGTCAGACAGCGTTTCACGTTCAGCATACGGAAAAAAACCAGCCATGACCGATACCCCTCCCGATCGCCTGTCCGTCAACCCGACCAGCCCCTTTTATGACGAAGCCCTGCTTGAGCGTGGCATTGGCGTGCGCTTCAAGGGCATCGAAAAGAACAATGTCGAGGAATACTGCATCAGCGAAGGCTGGGTGCGTCTGGCCGTTGGGCGCGGCACCGACCGCTTTGGCAACCCCATGACCATGAAGGTTACAGGGCCGGTCGAGGTCTGGTTCAAGTCCTGAAGAT
Organism: Komagataeibacter xylinus; assembly: GCF_009834365.1. NCBI lineage: Bacteria > Pseudomonadati > Pseudomonadota > Alphaproteobacteria > Acetobacterales > Acetobacteraceae > Komagataeibacter > Komagataeibacter xylinus. The sequence continues at coordinate 1,231,784 of NZ_CP041348.1, forward strand.
AAAAGTTTTTGGTGAAGCTTTTTTCAAAAAGCTTTGAAAGAACGCCGCCTTTTTGAAAAACGGCGGTATCCAAAAACTTTTATAATAAAAAAGGCCGCATCCCGAAGGATGCGGCCTTTTTTGCTGTCTCCCCGCAGGGTCATTCCTCATCAATCGCACGCTTGGGCAGCAGGGCCGGCACGAAGATCAGGGTCGCAATGAGCGTGCAGGCCAGCGAGAGCAGCAAAAGGCGGCCCATGCTGGCCGTGCCCGGATGGTGCGAGGCCGCAAGTGAGCCGAACGCCGTGCCCGTGGTCAGCGCCGAGAACAGCACCGCGCGCGCCGTGGGGCTCGACAGCGGCGACCTGATGCCCGCCCGCCAGTTCATGACGAAATAGATGTTGAACGACACGCCCACGCCCAGCAGCAGCGGCAGGGCTATGATATTGGCGAAGTTGAGCTGCTCGGGCACCACGATGATCAGGATGACCGTCATCAGCGCCGAGAGCAGCAGCGGGGCCAGCACCAGCGCCGTATCAAGCAGCTTGCGCAGGGCCACGGCCAGGATGATGGCGATCATGACAATGGCCGCCCCGGCAGCGGTAACAAAGGCATGCACCATGGTCGCGGCACTCTGCACGATGTCGATGGCCGAACCCGCCGCCGTGGGGGCAATCTTCTGTATCTCGCCTACATACCGGTGCAGCGCGCTGTTGCCCTGCATGTCATGGCTTGGATGGACCTCGACCAGCGCACGGCCATCAGGCAGCAGGTAGTCACGAGCAAGCTGCTGCGGCACGTCGCTAATGCCCACTTCCTTCACCTGCAGCATGTCGCGCAGCATGTTCAGCTGCATGGGCAGGAAGCGCACCAGCGCCTCGTTTGTGGCCAGCACGCGGGCATCATCGGCCTTCGCCAGTTGTGCCAGCGCCGACTGGATGCGGCGCAGCGGGTCATTGGCGGGCAGCTTGTCCAGCACGCCACCGAGGTCGCCCGCAGTCTTGGCGGCGGCAGCGCGAAGGGCATCGGCATCGGGCGCGGGTTTGGGGTCGGGCACGATCAGGGTGGGCAGCAGGATGTTCGCCGCATCCTGAATGAGTGGCAGTTTGGTCTTCTGGTCGGCGGGCACCATCGAGCCGAGCCACAGCGCGTCATGCACCAAAGGCAGGCCCGACAGCTTGTCCGACATGGCGGCGGCCTGCTTGAGGTCGGGCATCAGTACATCAACCGTATAGGGCGAATACTGCGGCTCGGACATGAGCATGCCCAGCGTGACCATGCCTTCGGATTTGGGGTTCTTGGTATGCAGCGGGTCGGCATCGAAGGTCAGGCGCGGCACCAGTGCCAGCCCGCCAAGCGCTATGACCACGAACACCGCAAGGATGGGCTTGCGATGGTGGCGGATGGCGGTGTCAATCGGCCGCGCGAAGGCGAAGCCGATCGTGCCATGCCCCGCCGTGGGGCGGAACAGGCGCAGGAGTGCAGGCAGCAGCGTGAGCGTGCAGATGAAGGCGAACACCATGCCAAAACCGGCAATCAGCCCCAGTTGGGCTACGCCTACGAACGCGGTGGGCGTAAAGGCCAGGAACCCCGCCGAGGTGGCCATCGCAGCCACGAGGATCTGGTGGCCGGTCTCGTTGCCGGTCTGCTCAAGGGCCGCGGGCAGGCTGAGTGCCGTGCCATCAGGGTTGGCCTGTGCGCGGAAGCGGACGGAGAACTGGATGGCGAAGTCCACCGCGATGCCCACGAACAGGATGGCGAACGCCACCGAGATCAGATTGAGCTTGCCCACCACGATGGCGGCAAACCCGGTGGTGAGCAGCAGCCCCGACACCAGCGTGATGATGATCGGCACGATGATGCGCCACGTATGCACCGCCAGGATCAGCCACAGCGTGACCAGCACCAGCGAGCCGAGCAGGCCTGCCACCATGCCTTCAGCCACGGTGGCGAATTCCTCATCCGCGATCTGGGTATCGCCCGTGATGTGCACATGCGCCCGCCCGCTCTTGACGAAAGGCAGGTCGTTGGCAGCCGCGCGGATGGCGTCCGACGCCGCACCGCCGGGCTGGAAGGAATCATAATCCAGCTTGGGCTGGGTCACGACAAACTGGAACTTGCCACCAAGATCGGCCAGGTCGCCTGCCAGCAGCCGCTCCCATGAAAGGGGTTCGGGCGTGCCATCGACCGAATGCTGCAATGTGGTGGCGAAGCCATCGAGGGCGGCGTGGAAGTTGCCAAGGTTGGCCTGCCCCTGTGCCACGCCCAGCGCAATCAGGTTGAGCGCGCTGAACAGCCCGCGCCCTGAAGGATCAGCCGCAAGCTCGCTGAGGAAGGGCTGGGCTGTGATGGTGGTGTTGAGCACGCGCTCGAGCGCCTTGGGGTCAAGGAACATCAGCCCGTTGCGCACCAGATACGGATCGGTCTGCGGCGTGGTGACGTAATTGAAGTGTTCATGGTCGCCGCGCAGTTTTGCTGCAAGGCCGAGTGCTGTCTGCTGTGCTTCCTCGGGCAGGGCAGCGTCGATCACGGCCACGAGCTGGTCCTGCTTTTGCGGGAACAGGCGGCCCATTTCATCCGAGCGCTTCTTCCAGTCCAGCGAGGACGAGAACATCTGGTCCGTATCGGTGGTGACGCCAAGCAGCGCGTAGCTGGCATAGGTCGCGCCAGCGATCAGCACGGCAAACGCCAGCACGACAGCAATGGCATGGCGGGAACACAAAGCGACAAGACGCCCAAGCGGTACCGATAGCATGACGAGTATTCAGCCCTTCAGAAACCTGACCCGATGCCGCATGAACGCGGCAGCCGGTGAAGACGTACGGTTTGGCCCATGATGCGGTGCCGATGCAAGGTGGTTCTTTACCACTACGGGCTTATGCTGGTGGCGCAGATACCAGCGCGGCTTACGATGCCCGAAAAGCCTGCCCACGAAAAAACTGGCAAATCATAAAGAAGTTTTTGGTAAAGCTTTTTTCAAAAAGCTTTGAAAAGACGCTGCTTTGGTGAAAAAAGGCGACAGATGGACACTTCTGTTTTTCATCAATTATTTGCTGGGTAACACTCTTTTACAAAAAACCGACTCTTCCCGGTCAGGACTGGTGGGGCAGGTGCATCTCCTTGGCGGGACCGGGCCGGACCCAGCGCATTTCCATCACCTGCCACGCCACAAGCGAGGGCAGGCCCCAGGCAATCTCACGCAGGCGCTTGATCAGCGAGAGCGCGATCCCCTCCTGCGGGGAGAGGCCAAACAGCCCGCCAATCAGGATATATCCGCCCTCCGACACGCCAAGCGCGCCCGGCACGGCAAACCCCGCCGATTTCGCGGCCTGCCCCACGCTCTCGATCACGAAACTGTCAGCGAGTGAAAGCGGGTGGCCCATCGCTGCAAGCACCACAAAAACCTCGAACGTGCCAAGCGACCAGCCCAGCAGTTGCAGCACGCCCGCGCGCAGCGAGTTCTCGCGGGTGCGGTACAGGGTCAGGATCTGCGCATGCAGGCCACGGATGTCGTCCACCCCGTCCCACCCCAGATGGGCTGCGATGCGCACCAGCAGTTTTTCCACCAGCGCAATGGCGCCCAGGTACTGGCTGCCAAAGAACACGGCACCAAGCAGCAGGGCAGCGCCAGCGCTTTCCATGAGTTCATCAGTCACCTGCGAGCGGTTGACGAGGCAGAACAGCACCCCGAGCCCGATGAGCGTGAAGGTGACCTGGCTGAGCAGTTCGATGGTGAGGTCGCATATGGTCGAGGCGGCAGCCTGCTTTATGCCCGTGTTGTCACGCCGGGCGAGCAGACGGGTGGTGATGACCTCGCCGCCCACCTGGGCGACCGGCAGCAGGTTGTTGATGCCCTCACGCGCGCAGCGCAGGGCAAAGAAATCGGCAAAGGCCAGCTTGGGCCGCCCGGTCTGGGCCAGCAGGCGCCATGCCTGCGCCGAGGCACAGACCTGGGTTGCGTGGAAAATGATGATGGCAGGAATGCTCCATCCCCCGGCCGCGATCAGCCCGAGGATGTCATGCAGGCCGAAACGCCCCAGCATCCAGATCGTAAGACCGACACCGAATGCCCCGGCGAGGAAGGTAAGCTGCCGCATCCGCCATCCCTGTCACCCAAAACAGGACCGCAGAAAGGCTGTTTTCAGCCATTCATGTGGCCCGATCCTACTTTAACAGCCTCTGATTTTCTGAAGCAATGCGAGACTTTCAACACAGGCTGCCACGGCTTCGCGGCCCTTGTTGTGCACGTCATCACGCGAGCGGACGATGGCCTGCTCATCGGTGTAGGTGGTCAGTACGCCAAAGGCGATCGGCACATCCGTGTTCAGCGATGCCTGTTGCAGGCCAACCGCCGCCCCGAGGCTGATGAACTCGAAATGCGCGGTATCCCCCTTCACTACGCAGCCGAGGCACACCACGCCATCATAGCGGCCGGTCTTTGCCAGCGTCTGGGCGATGAGCGGCAGTTCATATGCGCCGGGTGCATACATCACATCTTCATCACGCATGGAGATGGCGTGTTCCTTCAGCCATGCCAGCGCGCCGTCGCGCAGGCCATGGGTCACCTCCTCATTGAAGCGGCTGACCACGATGGCAAGGCGCGGCGGGTGGGCGAAGTCGAGATCGACTGCGGTGGAGGGGATGTTGGTGCTCATATCCGGCGTTGTCCGTTTTTGGTTATTTGATTTGAAAAAGGATAAAAGTTTTTGGGCGCCTCCGTTTTTCAAAAAGGCGGCGTCTTTGAAGCTTTTTGGAAAAAAGCTTCACCAAAAACTTTTTTCACTCAGCATCTACTGTCGCGGGTTCGCACAGGGCATGACCCATCCGGGTGCGCTTGGCTTCCAGATAGGCACGGTTGAAGGGGTTGGGCGCAATGGCCAGCGCAATGCGCCTGCGCACGTCAAAGCCGTGGCGTTGCAGGGCGTGGACCTTGTCGGGGTTGTTGGTCAGCAGGTCGAGCCGGTTCACGCCCAGCGCGCGCAGGATGTCTGACGCCGCCTGCCAGTCGCGCGCATCGGTCTCGAAGCCCAGCCGATGGTTGGCGTCCACCGTATCCAGCCCCTCATCCTGCAGCGCGTAGGCGCGGATCTTGTTGGCAAGGCCAATGCCGCGCCCCTCATGCCCGCGCACATAGACCAGCACGCCGGATTCCGCCCGGCCAATCTGTTCGAGCGCGCCCTGCAGCTGCGCCCCGCAATCGCAGCGCAGCGAGCCAAGCGCATCGCCTGTCACGCATTCCGAATGCAGGCGCACCAGCGGCACGCTGCCCGGCCTTCCGGGTTCGCCCTTGACCATGGCCACGTGCTCCGTGCCATCAGGCGCGCGGAAGGCGTGGATCATCATGTCCGGCCCGCCAAAGCGGCTGGGCAGACGGGCCTGGGCCACCTGCTCGATGGCGGGCTTTTCCCCAGCCTGTGCCGCAATCGGGTTGTCCTTGAGCCACTTCGCCAGTTCCGCGATGGACAGGATCTGCAACCCGTGGCGCTTGGCGTAGGGGCGCAGGTCGTCCATGCGGGCCATGGTGCCGTCCTCGTTCATGATCTCGCAGATCACGGCAGCCGGGATCAGCCCTGCCATGCGGGCAAGGTCAACCGAGGCCTCGGTGTGGCCGGGGCGGGCTACCGTGCCGCCGGGTACCGCGCGCAGCGGGAAGATGTGGCCCGGCGAGACCAGATCCTCGGGCTTCGCGTCAGGAGCGGCCGCGACCAGTACGGTCTCGGCGCGGTCGGCGGCCGAGATGCCGGTGGTCACCCCCTCGCGCGCCTCGATGGACACGGTAAACGCCGTGCCGCGCGGGCAGGTGTTCACCTGTGTCATCATGGGCAGGTTGAGCTGCGTGATCCGCTCGGGCGACATGGGCATGCACACCAGCCCGCGCGCATGGGTGACCATGAAGTTCATGGCATCTGGCGTGACCAGTTCGGCGGCCATGACCAGGTCGCCCTCGTTCTCGCGGTCCTCGTCATCCACAAGGATGATCATTCCACCATTGCGAATGGTTTCGACGGCCTGCGCCAGTGCCGGCGGCATCAACGATACTGACATACGCTCTCCACATATTTTGCAATGACATCGACTTCGATGTTCACGGCGTCGCCTGGCTTCAGGCTGCCAAGGGTGGTGTGTTCCCACGTGTGCGGGATGATCATCAGGGCGATGCGGAATGTGTCTGCATCGCAGCCATCCTCACCCGGTGCGCCTACTTCGTTCAGGGTGAGGCTGATGCCATCGATGGTGATGGAGCCTTTCTCGACCAGATAGCGGCGCAGCCGGGCGGGAATGGTGAAGGTGATGTGCCGCGCCTCGCCATCCTCGCGCACGGCGAGCAGGCGGCCCGTGCCATCGACATGGCCCTGCACGATATGGCCCGACAGCCGTGTTGCGGGGGTGACCGCGCGTTCGAGGTTGACGGTGTGCCCGGCATCAATGCGGCCAAGCGCGGTGCGGTCCAGCGTCTCGGAACTGATGAAGAAGGTGGCCGTGCCTTTCGCATCAAAGGAGGTCACGGTCAGGCACACGCCATTGACGGCAATGCTCTCGCCAAGGGCAAGGTCGGTCATGCCCGTCTGCACCGTTATGTCCAGATCCCGGTCAAGCCGCCGCGCGGCGCTGACCTGTCCCTGGTGCTCGATAATGCCAGAAAACATGCTTACTCCTTATGCGGCGGCAAGTTCGGGGAACAGGCGCAGCGGTGTGACGTCGCCTTCGCGCACACGCACGCCGTATTGGTCCGTGCCATCGGGGCCTGTGGTTATGGTCAGCCAGTCATGCCACAGCCCGCGGGCGTCGATTTCGGCCAGCAGTTTCGGGCCGGCCTCCACCATTGCCCACGTAACACCTGCCTGGCCGAGCATGTCGGGCAGGGCGGCGATGTCGGTGCAGACCCGTATTTCAAAGCCCCGATTGCGCGCGGCGGTGAGGTAGGCCTCATCCACCTCGCCCGTGCGCGTGCAGATGGCGAGGATGCGCGGCGCACGGTTCGGATGGTCGGGCACACGGCGCACGTCAAGGCCGGGGCGGTCGGCGTTTATGGTGCCGGTAGCGGTAATCACCGCATCGGTTGCCCGGCGCAGGCGGTGCGCCAGGTCGAGCGAGGCAGCGGTGGTGAAGGTGGTCTGGCCCGCGGGCGGCACCATGGAGCCATGGGCATCGAGCGCCTGCTTGACCGTGATCCACGGCTGGCCGGTGCGCATGAAATGGGTGAAGGGCGCAAGCAGGCTGCGGCACAGCGCCTGCATGGCGGCCTGCTGGCCTGCGGGCTGAAGCACATGCACCTTGCAGCCGCGCTGGCGCAGCGTGTCGGCCCCGCCGCCTTCCACATGCGGGTTGGGGTCGCACACGCCAATCCATACGGTGCGGATGGGTGTTGCGAGGAGTGCGAGCGAGCACGGCCCGGTGCGCCCGGTGTGGTTGCATGGCTCAAGGGTGACGACCGCCGTATGCGCGCGTGCGAGCAGACCGCGCTCGCGGCACTGGTTGATGGCCTGCACCTCGGCATGGGGCGTGCCCGCGCGGTGGTGGCCGCCGGTGGCGAGGATGGTGCCTTCGCCGTCAAGGATGGCGCAGCCTACGGGCGGATTGGGAGCGGTGGCGCCCACATGGCGCGCGGCTTCATCCACCGCCGCGCGAAAGGCGTGAGCAATGGCAGGCGGCAGGGCGGTGCCCTGCGTGGCGCTGGCGTGGGAACCCTGTGGCAACGCGTCCAAAACACAGTACTCCATCCATCTGGACGGACCCAGGGCGCGTAAAACCACATGCCTGCCTTCCACGCGGGAAAGCAGGGCCATAGTTTCCGTTCTCTCTCATCCGGACTGTAACCGTCGGTTCCGGAGTTGCACCGGATCTGCTTGACCCCGCCCGCTTTCGCGGCCGGGCGCTCGCGGACTTATGGCCCTGCATGCAGGACCAATTACCGCCGGTGGGGAATTTCGCCCCGCCCTGAGAACGCCTGATAAACCGGGGCAGCACCCCGATTCGTATTCAGTGGCACTGATAGTGGGAACAATTCGCGCCGATTGCAAGCCGTCCCCTGTTCAGGGAACTAGAATGTGTCCTGTTCGCGGTCCTGCCTGTGACGGCCGGGATGGAGCAGCGAGGGAATACGGCCATGATGGCCGAAATTGACCAGCCGCGCCTCTTCCACCTCGATGCGGCCGAGCAGGCGCGAGCGGATGATGGCGATGGCCAGCGCCGCCCCCATGAAAGGTCCGAGCGCATAGATCCAGAAAGACTGCCACTGCCCTGCAATCAGCGCCGGGCCAAAGCTGCGCGCAAGGTTGGAACTGTTGCCCGACAGCCAGGCCGAGATGGGGTTGCACGCCAGAAAAAACAGGCCGCCCGCCCATGGCGTAAGCCATTTCAGCGTGGGGTGGGCGGCAAGGGCGCAGATCATCAGCACCAGCAGCACGGTCAGCACCAGTTCCGTCACCAGGGGCCACAGCACCGATACATGCGGGAACGGGATGGTGGCGGCATAGGCCGAGGCCTGCGCCATCTGCCCCCATACCGGCAGGACATGGCCCAGCCCCGCCAGCAGCACGGTGGCCAGGCAGGCGCCGGTCATCTGGGCTGTGATGTAGCCGCACAGGTCGATCACGCCCAGCCTGCCCGCAAGGCTGAACGCCAGTGACACCGATGGACTGACATGCGCCCCGCTGACCCGCCCGAACGGCGTGAACGCCGCCACCGTGCCCGACAGGCCAAAGAACAGCCCGCACAGCGCGGTCTGCGCCAGCGGGTGTGGCGCGAGCGCGCGGCCAATGGGAGTATAGGGCGTGGTCAGCACCGCAACCGACACGATCCCGCACAGCATGAGCACCGTTGTCGCCACCATTTCGCACGCATACAGCTTCCAGTGCAGCGGGTGGTCGGGGTGGGGTGCGCCGGCAAGGGGCCGGTCCTCCTGGGGTGGGGAGCCGGGCTGCCGGGGTGCGGTCATGTCGTGTTACTCCCTTCGTGGCACATGTAGAGGCCTTGAATTAAAGCAGGGAATGGTGTGAAATAAAGGAAATCATGCGAATATAAGCCGTGCATGAGAATAGTTAATGCATAGCAGCTGAATGTTTTTTCTATAATAGGATGCGCCATCCCTCCTGTATCCCGTCAGGGATCGGGTGTGGGTAAGGGTTTTATCAATCATGTGTTCAGGGGCAGACGCGCCAGGCTGATGGATTGCTGTTGGAAAGAAGGCCGCTGTTCGTGTCGGGCCGACAGGGCGGGCGGACCCCGCATGGTGCTTGGCGGGCTGATGGTCGTGCTTGGTGGCATGGCGGCGCCCGCGGCCGCCTGGGCCGATGACATGGCCGAGATCCGCGCCCTCCATGCCGAGATGCAGCGCCTGGAGGCCAAGGTGCAGCAGCTTGAGGCCCGTCACGGCATGGCAAGCGGCAGCGCGCATGTGCTGGCAGGGCGCACGCTGCGCTCGGGCCCGCGCTCGAGTGCCAGCAGCACGTCGGTCACAAACCCGTCGGGCCAGATTACGGCCATGCCTGACCTGTCACGGCTGACCATTGGCGGCCCCGCCCTGTCGGATGATGCGCAGGCGGCGGCAGCGGCTGAAAATACCATGACCGAATCCATTGTGCCCAGTCAGCCCAAGCTCGACCTTGATTCCTCCAGCCCGCTGGCCATTACCCAGACCGGGGTGGACAGCCTGCCGCCCATTTTCCGCATCGGCGGGGTTTCGGTCAGGCTGGGTGGCTTCATCGATTTCTCGAACATCTATCGCAGCAAGAACCTGACCAGCGGCCCCGCCACGAGTTGGGGCGCGTTCCCCTATGCCAACAGCCCCAACGCCCATACCGGCGAGTACCGCCCCTCCGCCCAGCTTACCCGCCTGAGCGTGCTGCTGCAGGGTTCGCCCACCAAGGACGAGACGCTGTCAGGCTATATCGAGACTGATTTCGGCGGGGCTGCAGGCACCGCCAACAGCTACCAGACCAACAGCTACACGCCGCGCATTCGCCAGGCGTACATGACCTACAGCAACACCAAATGGGGCTTCCACGTGCTGGCGGGGCAGGCATGGAGCCTGACCACGGGCTATACGCAGGGCCTGCTCTCGCGCCATGAGCAGTTGCCGCCGGTGGTCGATAACAACCAGATCCCCGGCATCGTGTTCACCCGCGTGCCGCAAATCCGCTTCATCAAGGATTTCGGGCGCAAATGGTGGCTCGGGCTTTCGCTCGAGGCGCCGCAGGTGGCCTATGCGGCATCGGGCAGCGCGGGCGACCACCCGATGATGACCGGCGCGGATGATGACACGCTGGCCTCATCAGGCACCACGCTGCTCTACAACAATGCAGGCTCGGGCATGCTCAACCCCAATGCCAAATACAGCATGGACGTGGCCCCCGACATCGTGCTCAAGGGCGCGCTCGATACCAAGCCCGCCCATTACGAGATCTATGGCCTCGCGCGCTGGTTCAAGGCGATGGGGCAGGCCCCGGGCGGACCGATCCGCGAGCATGTTTCCTTTGCCGGTGGCGTGGGTGGCGACGTGACGGTGCATGTCATTCCACGCTACCTGCAGTTTACCGGCAACGTGCTGGCGGGCGAGGGGATTGGCCGCTATGGCCCCGCCATGCTGCCCGATGCCACCTTCAAGGCCAATGGCTCGCCTGCCCCCATCCCCGAGATCATCGGCAGCATGGGGCTGATCGGCCACCCGACCTCCAACCTGCTGGTCTATCTGTATGGCGGGGTGGAGAGTGCTGGCAGGCGCACCTATACCGGCAGTGATGGCTTCGAATACGGCTACGGCGTGAATGACCTGGCGCTGAGCAGTTGCAATGTGGAACTGATTACCGGCGGTAGCTGCGATGCCCAGACCCACACCATTGCCGACCTGACCGTGGGTGGCTGGTGGCATGTGCTGCAAGGTGGTTATGGCGCGGTCATGACCGGCGTGCAGTACACCTACCTGCGCAAATTTGCCTATAAGGGTGGTGATGGCGCCAGCCCCACCACGGGTGGCAACACCATTTATGTCACGTTCCGCTATTTGCCTTTCCAGTAACCGTGTTGGCGGCTGAAAGGGCGGCCTGGCAGTCGGCGGCCTGATGGGCGAGGTGGATGTCATGCACGTCGCTTACCGCGCGGATGCTGGTCGTGCGCCAGTGCGCGGTCATGCCATGGGGCGTGCACAGGACGCCTGCGCCAAGCAGCGGCCCGTTGCCCGGGTCAACCACCGCCAGCACGGCGCGCGGGTTGCGCGGCAGGGCCAGGCGCAGCGCGGTGCGCAGGCGTGCCGTCGTCTGGTCATCGGTATGGTTGATCAGTTCGGGTACCAGGTCGATCCAGCCCGACCAGCCCGCGGCCACGGCGCGGCGTAGCTGTGGCCAGGCCTTGTGCTCATCAAGTGTCTTTATGGTTGCGTCCGCCCCGTCTTCATGAAGCTGGCGGGCAAGGGCGCGCGCGCTCAGGCCCATTCCGGCTTCAGTGGGGGCGCCGGCGGGGGGCAGGCTGGCGGCAAGTGCTGTCAGCCCGATGGTGGGGGCAAGCAGGGCAGCAAGCAGCATCAGCCGGGGAAAAGTGCTTGGGCGCATTGTCTTTGTTCTCCCTTCTTACTGGTGTTGCGTTATGGTGAGAAAACACCGCAATCGTGGCGCGGGCGGGGCATGGATGGGGAAAATCATGGGCACGCCGGTTGCAGGGGTGGGCACATGTGCTTATAGCCTGCGCCCATGCCCGCATGTGTCACGGGGCAGCCGCGCGATCCTGACCGGACCTGCCACGCGCGTTGACCAGGGGGCGGACAAGGCCCTGAATTGTTGTTTCTGGCGGGTCTCGCCATTGTGGAGAACAGACGTTTCATGGGTGCCATGTCCTCTTCCGAACTTTCGCGTCTTCAGGTCTGCCTGCGCCGTCTGCTGGGCTCGCCGGGGCTTACCGTCAATGCACCGCCGCGTGCCGGGCTGTCGGTTGAACTCGCGGTCAATGGTGAAGTGGTGGGTACCGTCCATCGCGATGAAGACGAGGGCGAAGTGTCCTACGCCATCCACATGACCGTGCTCGAAGAAGACCTTCCCCCCGCAAAGTAAGGCGCCCGCTGGTAAAGCCCGAAAACATAAAGAAGTTTTTGGTGAAGCTTTTTTCAAAAAGCTTCAGGAAACGCTGCCTTTGAAAAAAGACGGTCCCCCGGAAGCTTCAGTTGTTTTCAGCCTCTCTCGAGGGGCCTGGCCGGCCTAGGGCTGCGTCAGCGGCCGGGGCACGGGGCCTGCCGATGCCTCGACAAGGGGCTGCGGAGGGTGCGCGGGCAGGTCGATTCGGTGGATCTTCCACTGGAAGGCATGAATGCGCATCTGCAGCCGCAGCGGGGTCTCGTTCTCATGGCCGGGCATGAGAACACTCGCCTCGAACACGCCCGGATGGGTGAAATGTGCATGCACGCGCCACAGCAGGCCCAGCATCGTGCCCGCCGAGGCGGGTTTCTGCTCATGCGGCATCAGATGATCGACCAGCATGCCCAGCTTGTCTGGGCGCACTTCCTCGTCAATCGCGTTTGATGCGGCGGATGAGGCGAAGGATGACCCGAAGGCAGGCAGTTCATCATCAGCCACGGGCGGGCCGATCAGGTCATCGACCACCTGCGTCTTGAGCCCGTTGCGCACCGATTCCCATTTGAGGCAGGTGTTGAGGCTGCTCATGTCATGCGTGCGGATGGCTGATGTGATGGACCATAATGTGCAGAAGGGCGAGGCCGCGTACAGCGTGGTGGCGGCGGCCAGCGTACCCGCGCACACCCACCGCGCCTGCTGGCGGCGCAGGATGGACAGGTTGCCAGGAATTTCCATGCGGGAAAGATAAGACATTGATTTATACTCCCCCAGAATGGTTTCACCTTGCCCTCTAGCTTATACTGGAAACATATCGGGCATGCATTGGTTTCATGATTGCGTGACATAATTTTCACGTAATCGTGATCGAAGGCCTGTTTCTCCCGGCTGCGTCGGGGTGGGGCAGGGTGTATTCGCCATGGGTGCGGCAACGGGCGGGGCAGGAGAGAGGAATGAATTTTTCCGACGAGGAGATCCAGCGCTACGCGCGCCACATCCTCCTGCCCGAGGTCGGTGGTACGGGGCAGGAAGCGTTGAAAAACGCCAATGTTCTGGTCATTGGCGCAGGCGGGCTGGGCTCGCCGGTGGCCCTTTATCTGGCCGCCGCCGGGGTGGGCCGCATCGGGCTGGTCGATGATGACGTGGTGGACCTGTCAAACCTGCAACGCCAGATCGCGCATGTGACCGACCGCATCGGGCAGCTCAAGGTCGAGTCGGCAGCCATCGCCATGCGCGCGATCAATCCGGGAACACGGGTGGATTGTCATAACGTGCGGCTTACGGCTGATAACGCCCGCGCGCTGGTGCGGCAATATGACCTGGTGTGCGATGGCAGCGACAATTTCGCCACCCGCTACCTCGTGGCCGATGCCTGCGCGCTGGAGGAGCGCACCCTCGTCTCCGCCGCCGTGCTGCGTTTTGAGGGGCAGCTTTCCACCTTCCGCTCCGGCGGGCCGTGCTATCGCTGCCTCTACCCCGAGGCCCCGCCCGCAGGCACCGTGCCGTCCTGCGCGGAGGCCGGCGTGTTCGGCGCCGTGACGGGCGTGATGGGCACGCTTCAGGCTACCGAGGCGCTGAAGGAAATCCTCGGTATAGGCGAGAGCCTGTCCGGCCGCCTGCTGGTGTGGGATGCGCTGGCCATGCGCTTCCACACCATTACCCTGCCGCCCGATCCTGACTGCGCCCTGTGTGGCGCGCACCCCACCATCCACGACCTTTCGGCCCATGACGGTCCGGCACCCGCCCTGTGTGGCGTGCCCGAAGGGGCTGCACCATGATGCGCGATGACGGGGCTCTGGCCATCCTGCTCTATGATGGCGCCTATGCCCGCGCGCATTATGCCTTTGTGGTGGCGGCGGGCGCGCTGGCCATTGGCCGCCCGGTCATCCTGTTCGCGGCGGGGCGCGGGGTGCATGCGCTGGCGCGTGACTGGCGCGGCCTGCATGATGCGGCAGATGATGCGGGGGTGCGCGCGCGTGGTGTTGCAGGCATGGACACGCTGCGCGAAGCCACGATTGAACTTGATGCGACGCTCATGGTGTGCGAGGCCGCGCTGAAACTGTGCGATCTTGCGCCCGGGCAACTGCTCGATGGCGTGCAGGTGGCCGGTATTCCCACTTTTCTCGAAGCCGCCAGGGGGCGGCAGATCATAACCCTTTAAGGATTGAAGAACACGATGGCGCAGTGCGTGCGGCATGAATTCCTTGCGCGGGTGGCCAGCAGGCCGCTAGTGCGTGGCACCCGGCGGTGGGGGTATCTGGCGGCCTGCGTGGCGGTGCTGGGCATGGAGGCAGGGCCCGTGCAGGCCGCGACGCCCACGGCCCACTATCACGCCCATGCGGCTGCGGACAAGGCTGCCACCAGCCTTGGCCATGCCCATGTGCATGGAGCCAAGGCAGCAAAAACGGCGGAAAAAAAGGCTGAAAAAACCGCCCACGCGGCAGCCCGCCACCACCATGCGGCAGCGGTGGCCGCCGGTGTGGGTGCAGGCGCCGTGGCAGGCGCGGGGGTTGCGGCGGCCAGCGCAGCCCATCCGGCCACCGCCACACCGCCCGCCGCCCCGCCCGATGCCTCGGCACTCGCGCCCGTTGATAACACCAAGGGCAGCGTGACCGGCCTGCCCCTGCCGCGCTTTGCCGCCTTCCGTGCCGATGAGGTCAACCTGCGTACCGGGCCGGGGCAGCGCTACCCCATTGACTGGGTGTACCACCGCCGGGGCCTGCCGGTAAAAATCGAGCGCGAGTTCGATGTGTGGCGCCTCGTCGAGGATTCGGACGGGCAGAAGGGCTGGGTCCATCAGGCAACCCTGGTGGGAACCCGCACGTTTGTCATACCGGGACTGCCCCCCCAGGGTGATGCCCAGCAGGCGGGCCAGCCCACCGCCAAGGAGACCGACGTGATTGGCCGGGCTGATACCCGCATCGTGGGCCATGTGACGGATGTGGCTGATGCGGCGGATATCAAGGGTGCGGTCATGCTGCATGCGGATGCCAACACATCATCCGCCGTGGTGGCCGTGCTGCGCCCCGGCGTGGTGGGCACGCTGCGCCAGTGCCAGGCGGGCACGCCATGGTGCAAGGTCTCGGTCAAGCAGTACAGTGGCTGGATCGAACGCAGTGCCATGTGGGGGCTGTTGCCGCAGGAGGTCATAGCCCCCTCCTGAGAATGACGTGAACAGGCGGAGAAAGAAATGCCGGATACACCCTACCGTGCCATGCGCCGGACCAAGATCGTCTCGACCCTTGGCCCGGCCACGACCGACCATGCCACCATCCGCGCGCTGGCCGTGGCGGGGGTGGATGTCTTCCGGCTCAATTTCTCCCACGGCACCCATGAAGATCACGCCGCCCGTCATGCGGTCATCCGTGATGTGGAGGCCGAGCTTGGCCGCCCCATCGGCATTCTGGCCGATGTGCAGGGCCCCAAGCTGCGGGTGGGCAATTTCGCCAGTGGCCGGGTGCAGCTGACGCCGGGCGCATCCTTCCGGCTCGATCTTGACGGGGCACCGGGCAACGAAAAGCGCGTGAACCTGCCCCACCCCGAAATCATTGCGGCAGCGCAGGTGGGCAGCACGCTGCTGCTTGATGATGGCAAGCTCGCCCTGCGCGTGTGCGAACGCGGCCCCGACTTCCTGCTGACCGAGGTTGTGGTGGGCGGCCCGCTTTCTGACCACAAGGGCGTGAACGTGCCCGATGTGGTGCTGCCCATTCCCGCCCTGACCGACAAGGATAGGGTGGACATGGCGTTTGCCCTTGATCTGGGCATTGAATATGTCGGGCTGTCGTTCGTGCAGCGGCCGGAGGATGTCCGCGAGGCCCGTGCGCTGGCTGGTGGCCGGGCGTGGATCATGACCAAGCTCGAGAAACCGCAGGCGATGGACAACCTGCACGAGATCATAGCCCTGTCGGATGCGGTGATGGTGGCGCGTGGCGACCTGGGCGTGGAACTGCCACCCGAGCGCGTGCCGCTGGCGCAAAAGCGCATCATCCGTATCGCCCGCCAGCTTGGCCGCCCCGTGGTGGTGGCGACCCAGATGCTCGAAAGCATGATCCACGCGCCCACCCCCACCCGTGCCGAGGCCTCCGACGTGGCGACGGCGGTGTTCGATGGTGCCGATGCGGTCATGCTCTCGGCCGAGACGGCGGTGGGTTCCTACCCGCGCGAGGCGGTGGCGATCATGGACCGCATCGTGCGCCGTGTTGAGGAGGATGAAGTCTGGCGCACCCAGATGGAAACCTCCAGCCCCGAGCCGGACCACAGTGTTGCGGGTGCGATTGCCGCGGCGACCCGGCAGGTCGCCGCCACGGTTGATGCCGCCGCCATCGTGGCCTTTACCCTGTCGGGCCGGACGGCGCTGCGCATTGCGCGTGAGCGACCGACCTGCCCCATCCTTGGCCTGACCCCCAATGATGAGATTGCCCGCAGGCTGGCGGTGGCCTGGGGCGTGCAGGCGATCTCGGTCGGGCAGGAAACCCCGGTCCATACCGTGGAAAGTGTGGTGGATCAGGCGCTGGCCGTGGCCAAGGGTGATGGCTATGGCGCCGCGGGCGATGCGGTGGTGATCGTGGCCGGGCTGCCTTTTGGGGTAGCGGGCAGCACCAATACGTTGCGGGTCGCCACGCTGACCTGAAGAAAAAATGATGGAAGTTTTTGGGTGCCGCCTTTTTTCAAAAAGGCGGCGTTCTTCTGAAGCTTTTTGAAAAAGGCTTCACCAGAAACTTTATCTGTCTGTTTTTTTCAGGCCTGCCGGTTCTCGATCAGGCTGCGGCGGATGGCGCGCCCGCGCTGGATGCGGCTGACAATCACATCCTCGTTGCCGGTGCGGATGGCCTGGCCCATGGCCTGCGCATCGGCAATGAAGCGGTCGAGCATATCGAGCAGCGCCTCGCGGTTGTTGAGAAAGATGTCGCGCCACATCGTCGGGTCCGATGCCGCGATGCGCGTGAAGTCACGGAAGCCCGAAGCCGCGAAATCCAGCACTTCCGAGCGCGTTTCATCCGCCAGATCATCTGCCGTGCCGCATATGGTAAAGGCCAGCAGGTGCGGCAGGTGGCTGACAATGGCGCACACCCGGTCATGGTGCTCCACCGTCATGTCGCGCACGCGGGCCCCCATCATCTCCCACAGGGTCGTGATGCGGGCGAGGGCTGTGGCGGGCGTGCCCGCAGGCGGCGTGAGCAGGCACCACCGGTCCTCGAACAGGGTGGCGAAACCGGCATCAGGGCCGGAAAACTCCGTGCCCGCCATCGGATGCGCGGGCACGAAGGCAATGTCGGGATAGGCCGTCAGCAGCGGCGCCATGGCCTCCATTACCGTGACCTTGACCGAGCCGACCTCGCTCAGGATCGCGCCTTTTTTCATGGCGGGCAGGACCTGTGCTGCGACCATGGCAATCGCGCCCACCGGCACGCAGATGATCACGCAGTCCGCATCGCGCACGGCCGTTGCCAGATCGGCCTCGACGTCATCGGCAATGCCCAGTTCCGCCACGCGGGCGCGCACGGCGGGGCTGATGTCGCACGCGACCAGCCTGCGCGCGATGCGCCTGTCCTCATGCGCGCGGCGCAGGATGGAGGAGCCGATCAGGCCGGGGCCGATAATGACCAGCGTATCGAACAGGGGGGCGGGCTTGTCCGTCATGGGGCGGTCTGTCTGGCTGTTGGGTTTGCTAAAAGGGGCGCGCAATCAGTCCTGCGGCGGCTTGGCAGGTTTGCGTGCGGGCACGGTGGCGGGCGCTTCTTCCGGCTGTGCGGGGGCCTTGTGGCGCAGGGCCCGCATTTCCATGGCCTGCCACAAAAGCAGCATGGGAATGCCGATGACCAGCTCCCGACCACGCCGCAGCAGTGACAGCCCCAGCGAGATGGACGGCGCAATGCCAAAGGCCGAGCCAAGGGTAATGTAGGCTGCTTCCTGCACGCCAAGGCCCGCGGGTACGAGGAACGAGACGGACATGATGCCGCACGCAACGCCCTCGATCGCAACCGCCCCCCCAAAGCTCAGATGCGCGCCCAGGAAGTAATAGGCCACCCAGATCGTGGCAGCGCTGCCCAGCCAGCCCACGTAATGGAGCAGCGCGCCCTCCATGATGCGGCGCGGGTGCGACCAGATGGCGTCGAAACGCTCCTGTATGCTGTCAGCGCTGCTCACCATCGCATCCTGCCACTGGGCGGCCATGTTGTTGCCCAGCATCTTGCCCGCGCGCTTGAGCAGGTCGCCACCCCGGCGCTGGGTATAGACGAAGCCCGCAATACCCATGGTCAGCAGCACGAGCCCGATGATGACCGGGCGCGCGAACGGGCTGGACTGCTGGTGGGCCACGAGGCACAGCACGGCAGTCAGGATGAACAGGATCTGGCCCATTACCTCGGTGGTGATGTCGACAAGGTTTGCGCAGGCCGCCTCGCTGCCATCTATGGCGCGGCCCTTGCCGCGCGGCGCGAACAGGTCGCTCGAGCAGGTGGCGCGGATGCCGAGCACCATGCCGCCAAGCTGCGAGAACGGCAGGCATGACGCGGCTGCATCGCGGATCATGCGCGACACCACCAGCTGCACGAAGGGAATGTCCCGGCAAGCCGCGTGCCAGGCAAGACCCAGTATTGCATCGACTGCAAGCTGTGCCACCACGGTCGCCATGAACCCGACCACCCCGATGGAGACGATGGCCTTCATCACCGATCCGGCTCCGAACCAGGCGGTGCAGCCAGTCAGCAGGGCCAGGCCGAGGAGGGCCAGCAGGATTGTGAGCTTTCTCAAAAAAGATCCGTCTTGGTCTGTTGGCGTCAGGACACCGGGGAAAATTGATGCCGCCGTGGCTGGTTTTGCCTGACTTACACTACAGCAGGGTCTGGCGCCACCGGGAGGTGTCGGGATAAATGGAACGCCCGCCGGTTGCGAGTCCGTATCGCAATCGTGAATTCTGTCCCCTGACGGAGTGATCGTTCAGACCATGACTGCCCCAACCCTTGTAACCGGTGCGACCGGTTTTGTCGGCTCGGCCGTTGCCCGCAATCTGGTGGAGCGTGGCCATACGCTCAGGCTCATGGTGCGCAAAGGCAGCGACCTGACCAACCTGCGCGATCTGCCCGCAGAACTGGTGGAAGGCGATCTCTCCACCCCCGAAAGCTTCGATGCCGCCGTAAAAGGCTGCCGTTACGTGTTCCATGTCGCGGCGGATTACCGGCTGTGGGTGCCCGACCCGGTGCCGATGATGGTCGCCAATGTGGAAGGTACGCGCGGCCTGATGCTGGCGGCGCAGAAGGCGGGGGTCGAGCGGATTGTGTACTGCTCCTCGGTTGCGGCGCTGGGGCTGATTGGCGATGGCACCATCTCCGATGAGGAAACGCCGGTGCATGAACATGGCGTGATCGGCATCTACAAGCGCTCCAAATACCGCGCCGAGCAGGAAGTGCTGCGCCTGGTGCACGAGCGCGCGCTGCCCGCCGTGATCGTGAACCCCTCCACCCCCGTTGGCCCGCGCGACATCAAGCCCACGCCCACGGGCCAGATGATCCTGGACTGCGCGGCGGGCCGCATGCCGGCCTATGTCGATACCGGCGTGAACATCGTGCATGTGGATGACGTGGCCGAGGGTCACGCCCTGGCGCTCGAGCGCGGGCGCATTGGCGAGAAATACATTCTGGGCGGGCAGAACTACCTGCTGCGCGACCTGTTCGCCATGACTGCCGAGATTGCGGGTGTGGCGCCGCCGCGCATCAGCCTGCCGCAGGCGGTGATCTGGCCGGTGGCGGTGGCGAGCGAATGGCTGTCCCGCGCTTTTGGCATTGCGCCCCGCGTCACGCGCGAGATGCTGGCCATGTCGCACAAGAAGATGTTCTTCTCATCGGACAAGGCGATCCGTGAACTCGGCTATGCCCCGCGCCCCGCGCGGGAGGCGGTGACGGACGCAATCGACTGGTTCCGCCAGCACGGCATGCTGGATTGAGCAGCCGGTCATGCTTCTGCTTCCCCTTTCCATTCTGACAGTTGTCATCTGGCTCGGGCTTATTTTCTGTCATGGCCGCTTCTGGCAGGCGGGGCCGGTGCTCGCTCCGGTGGCAGGCCAGAAGCTTGACGCCGCTACCTGCCCCGATGTGTGCGTGGTGGTGCCTGCGCGTGATGAGGCGCCATCGGTCGCGGCGTGCATCGGCTCGCTGCTGGCACAGGATTATCCTGGCGCGCTGCGTGTCGTGCTGGTTGATGACAACAGCACCGATGGCACGGGGCGGCTGGCGCGCGCCGTGCCCGACCCGCACAGGCGGCTGACCGTGGTTACGGGCAAGGCGCGGCCTGCGGGGTGGAGCGGCAAGCTGTGGGCGGTGGCCCAGGGTGTGGCCCGCGCGCGTGAACTCGCACCTGATTCCGGCGGTTTCGTGCTGCTGACCGATGCCGACATCATCCACGACCCGCGCCATGTCTCGACCCTTGTGGCCAAGGCGCAGTCAGGCGGGCTCGATCAGGTATCGGAGATGGTGGAGCTGAACTGCGCCAGCCCCGCCGAGCGCATGCTGGTGCCAGCTTTCGTTTTCTTTTTTGCCCTGCTCTACCCGTTTGCCAGCGTGAACAACCCGCGCAGCCGGGTGGCGGGGGCGGCAGGCGGCACGGTGCTGGTGCGCTGGAGTGCCTTGGCGCGCATTGGCGGCATCGAGAGCCTGCGCGGCGCGCTGATCGATGACTGCACGCTGGCCGCCCACGTCAAGCATAGCGGAGGGCGGATCTATCTGGGCCATAGCTGCCTGGCCAGATCCATCCGGCCCTATCCGCATCCATCCGACATCTGGCGCATGGTGGCGCGCACGGCCTATGTGCAGCTTGGCTATTCGCCTTTCCTGCTCGCGGGCACGGTTATCGGTATGGTGCTGGTATGGATGCTGCCGCTGCAGCTTGCGCTGTTCACCCATGGGCTGCCCTGCCTGCTTGGCGCAGGGGCTTGGGTGCTGTCCATGGCATCCTACACGCCCACGCTGCGCCGGTTTGGCCAGTCGCCGGCCTGGGCAGTGTTGCTGCCGGTCATTGCGGGGTTCTATACGCTGGCCACCATCGGCTCGGCGCTCGATCACCATCGGGGGCGGGGCGTGGTCTGGAAAAGCCGCGCCTATACCGAACCGGATGGTGCGATCTCGACACATATGCGCAGCGAAGGTACTGCTACGGTAATGAACCGCACCATGGGGGATGACGTAGGGTGAAAACGGATGAGCAGGACGTATGGGGCAGCGCGGATGTCTCGTCGGGCAAGGATGCCGGGGATGAAAACTTTCCCGTAGGCTCGCTGCTGATCAGCCGCAGGCTGCGCCCGCATGTGCATGCCTATTACGATTTTGCCCGCGTGATCGACGATATCGTCGATACCGACCAGCTTGATGCGCCCGCCAAGATCGCACGCCTCGACGCGATGGAGGAGGTGGTGCTCGGCACGCGCCTTGCCCCCCCGCGGCCTGATGCCCAGACGGCGGTGCGTGTGGGCCAGACATTGCGTGAGACAGGCGTGCCTGCCTCCACGGCGACCGACCTGATCGTGGCATTCCGGCAGGATGCAGTGAAGAACCGCTACGATTCGTGGGAGGAACTGGAGGAATACTGCCGTTATTCCGCCAACCCCGTGGGCCGCTTCCTGCTCGAACTACATGGCGAGGACCCGGGCACGTTTGGCCCGTCGGATGCGCTGTGCACGGCGCTGCAGGTGCTCAACCACCTGCAGGACTGTGCCGATGACCTGCGCAATCTTGACCGCTGCTACCTGCCACGCCCCTGGCTGGAACAGGCGGAGGCCACGATCGATGACCTGCGTGGCCGCCATGCCAGCCCCGGCCTGCGCCGGGTGTTCAACCAGTTGCTTGACCGGGTGGATGAACTCAACCGCCGCGCCTCGCTGCTGCCCGGCCTGATCCGTGACCGGCGCATGCGCATGGAGGCGGCCGTGATCGTGGGGCTGTCAAAGCGGCTGGCTGTGCGGCTGCGCGGGGAAGATCCGGTGGCAGGCCGGGTCAAGCTGTCACGCGGGGATGTGCTCGCAGCCCTTGCGGGGGCGGTGCGAACGCTGGTCTGATAGGGCGTGATTTTGTCCTTGGGGGTGATTGCCGCTAAGAACAGGCGCAACTGTTAATTCGTAAAGTGAACGGAACACGCGGGAATGGGTTTTTTGCGCGCGCGGCATGATGAGGCGCCGGTACTGGGCTGCGATGCTGCCGACCTCGCCGAGGTCGAGCAGATCGTGGTGCGGTCGGGCACGTCCTTTGGCAAGGGCATGCGTATCCTGCCGCCCGACCGCCGATATGGCATGTATGCCGTCTATGCCTTCTGCCGCCTTGTCGATGACGTGGCCGATGACGAGGGTGAGGCGGAGGACAAGAGCCGCAGGCTCGAGGAATGGCGCGCCCGTATTGCCCGGCTTTATGCCGGTGAGGCGCGTGACGGCATCGACCGCGTGCTCATGGCCACCATCCGCCACTTTGATCTGCGCCAGGATGACTTTAATGCCGTGATCGACGGCATGGAGATGGATGCGCGCGGCCCCATCGTGGCCCCCGATGAAGCGACGTTCGACCTGTATTGCGACCGCGTGGCCTCCGCCGTGGGGCGGCTTTCGGTGCGGGTGTTTGGCGATTCCTCACCTGCGGCCGACCAGGTGGCCTACCATCTTGGTCGCGCGTTGCAGATCACCAACATCCTGCGCGACGTGGCTGAAGATGCCCGCCTTGGCCGCCTCTACCTGCCGCGCGACCTGCTCGAGCGCTTCAACATCACTCCAAAGCCCTCCGCCGTGGTGCATGCCTCCCGGCTTGAGCAGGTGGGGCGCATTCTGGCAGCACGCGCGCATGACCATTTCCGGGCGGCAGCAGCGGCCATGGCGCAGTGCGACCGTAAGGCCATGCGGCCCGCGCGGCTGATGGGGGCGACCTATGCCGCCATTCTCAGCGCGCAGGAGCGGCAGGGCTGGGGCACGCCAGAAAAGCGCGTGTCGCTCTCACGCCCGCGCAAGGTGCTGATCGCGCTGCGCGCGCTGGCGGGCTGAGGCCATGGCGGGGCATGTCCATATCATTGGCGGGGGCCTTGCGGGGCTCTCCGCCGCAGTCGAGCTGGCGGGTGGCAGCGAGCAGGTTACGGTTTACGAGGCGGGGCCTGCCTGTGGCGGGCGGGCGCGCTCGTATCATGACCGGCAGCTTGACTGCCGTATTGATAATGGCAACCACCTGCTGCTGTCGGGCAACCCGGCGGTGTACCGCTATCTGGGCCTGATCGGGGCGCAGGATACGCTGGTGGGGCCGGAGCGCCCGGTCTTTCCGTTCATTGACCTGGCCGACCGGCTGCGCTGGACGCTTGACCTCTCGCGCGGGCGGGTGCCGCTGTGGGTGCTCTCGAAGCGCAGGCGCGTGCCGGGCATGCGGCTGGCCGAGCTGCGCGGCCTGCTGGCGCTGATGGAGGCCACGCCCGACATGGTGGTGGCGGACTGCCTGCCTGCGGGCAGCCTCTCGCGCCGCCTGCTCGAGCCGTTTGCCATATCGGTGCTCAACACCATGCCCGATACCGGCAGCGCCGCCCTGCTCGGTGCCGTAGTGAAGGAAAGCCTGGCCCGTGGCGGGCGCAATTGCCTGCCGCGCTTCCCCGCCATTGGCCTTTCGGAAAGTTTTGTTGATCCCGCCCTCGATCATCTGGCCGTGCTCAAAGCGCAGGTGCGCACGGGCAGCCGGGTCAGCGGGGTGGAATTCACCCGCGGCGGTCCGGTCACGGCAGTAATGCTGGGCGCGGAACGCATTGAAATCGGCCCGGAGGATACGGTCATCATGGCCGTGCCCGCCCCCGTGGCCTCGGGCCTTCTGGCAGATCTGCCCGGCTTCAGCGCGCCTGATGCGTTTGAGGCGATCCTGAACGTGCATTTCCTGCTGCCTTCCGCCCCGGTGCTGACCGGCGGGCTGGCGCAGGCGCGCTTTATCGGCGTGGTAGGGGGCATCAGTGAATGGGTGTTCGCCAAGGACCGCATCCTGTCGGTCACGGTCAGCGCCGCCAACCGCTATGCCGGGCGTGACCTTGATGAACTGGCCCCCCTGATCTGGAACGAGGTGCGCGCCGCCATTGATCCGGCGGCTACGGCGCCGCTGCCGGTGGAGGTGCCGCCGCTGCGCATCGTGCGCGAAAAGCGCGCCACCTTTGCTGCCACCCCTGCGCAGGACCGCCTGCGCCCCGGCACGCAGACCATGGTGCCCAACCTGTTGCTGGCAGGCGACTGGACGGCCACGGGCCTGCCCGCCACCATTGAGGGCGCGATCCGCTCGGGGGCTGCGGCCGCGCGCGCGGTGCATGCCCGCAAGGGCACGCCGGGCCGACCGGGATGAGGCGTGATACACAGGCGACCGGCCTGCGCCGCCACGCGGGCAACGGCATATAATGATCATGGCGGCCGAGGCAGGCACCGCGTTGCGTCTCAGTCCTCTCAGCAGGGCGGCGTTGTCCCTCCAGCCCGCATGGAGCGCGGGAAGGAGGGGCGGCCACCACGTGGTACGACTGGCTTCTGACGGGAGTTGGACTGGTGTGCTCAGGGTCTGTGGCCGTGTTGCCTGCGGGCGGAACCTGCGCGTAGCGTGCAGGCGGGGCACTCCGGCTATGGCTTGTGATAATGGCAGGGAGATCCATCAATATGTCCGGTAGTACAGCAGTCTCTCCGTTTTCCCGCTTGGGCATTGTGGTGGGCATGGAGGCGGAAGCCGCCCTCATTCGCCCCTTCCTGCCCCACGCCCGTTTTGGCCTGAGTGGCGCGACCCTGTCAGGCGCGCGGCAGGCGGTGCTTGATCTGCTTGAAGGCGGGGTGGATGCGCTGCTCTCCTTCGGGCTGGCGGCGGGGCTTGATCCGGCGTTGCAGCCGGGTGCTGTGGTGGTGCCGCATAATGTGCTGGTCAATGGCGAGCGCCTGCCCGCTGCCCCTGCGCTCCTGTCATGGCTGGGGGCCGAGCGGGCGGATGTGGTGGGCGGCGACCTGCTGCATAGCGATGTGATCGTAACCGCTGCGACCCGCAAGATGGCGCTGTACCGCGAGACGGGATGCGTGGCGCTGGACATGGAAAGCGGCGTGGTGGCGGAAATGGCCGCGGCCCGCAAGGTGCCCTTCGCCGTGCTGCGCGTGGTGTGCGACCCCGCAGAGCGCACCCTGCCGCCTGCCGCCGTGGTGGCGCTGCGCCCCGATGGCAGCCTTGCAGTAGGCGCACTGGCCCGTAGCATAGCATGCAATCCGTTCCAGATTCCGGCCCTGATCCGCGTAGGGCGTGATGCTGGCCTGGCGCGGGCGGCGGCCAAGGCCGTTCTGGCGCGGCGTTTTGGCTGACGCGCCTTATCAGGAAAAATTTCTGGCAAAGCTTTTTTCAAAAAGCTTTGAAGAATGCAGTCTTTTTGAAAACAGGCTGCATCCGGAAACTTTTATGGCCTTTTGTCCTGCATCTCCCTGAATTCTCCCTCGGTCGGAAAAAACTTTTATCCTTCCCGGCCATTGGGCCTCCTGCCTGACGCGGAGGCGCCATGTGGCGCGATGGCTGTTTTCCTGCCCGCTTTTGGTTAGGCTGGGCGCGGCCAATTGATTCGCATCAATGTCAGGCCCGGCAGATGGGCGTGACATGCTGCCGGTTCTTGGCAAGCAGCAGGGAGAGAGGCATGACACGGGCGGTGCTCGCACTCAACGCAGGTTCATCCAGCCTGAAATTTGCCCTCTTCGCCATTGAAAAAGGCGAGACGGCGGCCTCCCCTAGCCATCGCATCGCCTCGGGCGAGCTTGAGGGAATCGGAAGCCACCCCCATTTTGTCGCCCATGACGCAGGTGGCCGCGTGCTGGTGGATGAAACATGGGCCCCCACCGCCGATGGCGAGAACCTCGACAAGGCCCATCTCGGCCCCATGGCTACCCTCATGGAGTGGGTGGACAGGCAGCTTGGCAGCGTGGACCTCATGGCCGTGGGGCACCGGGTGGTGCATGGCGGGCCTGACTTCATTGCCCCCGTGCGCATTACGCCCGATGTGCTGGCGCGGCTTGCGGCCCTCACGCCGTTTGCCCCCCTCCACCAGCCCGGCAGTCTCGCACCCATCCGCGCGCTGCTTGCGCAGTATCCCGACCTGCCGCAGGTGGCGTGTTTTGATACCGGCTTCCACCATACCCTGCCGCCCGTGGCGCAGGCGCAGGCCCTGCCGCGTGACTATGCGGCGCGTGGCGTGCGGCGCTACGGGTTTCATGGCCTGTCATATGAATATATCGCCTCCGCCCTGCGCGAGCGCGCGCCGCATCTGGCTAATGGGCGCACGCTTGTCGCCCATATTGGCAGCGGTGGCAGCCTGTGCGCGCTCAACGCCGGGCGCAGCATCGACACCACCATGGGTTTTTCGGTGCTGGACGGACTGGTCATGGGCACGCGGTGCGGGCATCTCGACCCCGGCGTGATCCTGTACATGCTCAAGGAAGAGGGGCTGGGTGCAGCCGAGATCGAGAACATCCTCTATCACCGTTCCGGCCTGCTGGGCGTGTCCGGCGTTTCGGCCGATATGCGCGACCTGCACGCCAAGGCGGGCGTCAGTGCGGAGGTGACACAGGCGCTGGACCTGTTTGTCTACCGCTTCACCCAGCAGGCGGGTGGCATGATGGCGGCCCTGCAGGGGCTGGACGGGCTGGTGTTCACCGCAGGCATTGGCGAGCATGACGCCATCATCCGCGCCGCCGTGTGCGCGCGGATGGGCTGGGCGGGCATCCGCCTCGATGCGGCGGCCAACGCCGCACACCACGAAATCATCAGCACGGCCGATAGCGCCGTGGAGGTGCGGGTGATCCCCACCGACGAGGAAACGACAATCCGCCGCCATGTGCTGATATGTCTGGGCTGAGCGCCGGGCAGGAATGGACCATTCTGGAAGGAACGGAAATGAGTGAAACCCCATCCGCAACACCGCTTTCCGCAGCGGATGTCGCGCTGTTCAACAAATGGTGGCACGCAGCCAACTACCTGTCGATTGCCCAGATCTACCTGTTGGCCAATCCGCTGCTGCGTGAGCCGCTCAAGCTCGAACACACCAAGCCGCGCCTGCTGGGGCACTGGGGCACCACGCCGGGGCTGAACTTCCTGTACCTGCACCTTAACCGCATCATTCGTGAGCATGACCGCAGCATCCTGTTCGTGGCGGGCCCCGGCCACGGGGCGCCGGGCATTGTGGCCAGCACCTACCTTGAAGGCACGTATAGCGAATACTTCCCCGAAGTGACGCAGGATGCGGACGGGCTGGCGAAGCTGGTCAAGCAGTTCTCCTTCCCCGGCGGCATTCCCAGCCATGCGGCACCCACCACGCCGGGTTCGATCAACGAAGGCGGTGAACTGGGCTATTCGCTCTCGCACGCCTATGGCGCGGCGTTCGACAACCCCGATCTGGTCGTGGCCTGCGTCGTGGGCGATGGCGAGGCCGAGACCGGGCCGATGGCTACGTCATGGCACAGCAACAAGTTCCTTGACCCAAAGACCGATGGCGCGGTGCTGCCGATCCTGCATCTCAATGGCTACAAGATCGCCAACCCCACGGTGCTGGCCCGCATCTCGCCCGATGAACTGGTGAGCCTGTTCAGGGGCTACGGCTATGACCCGATCGTGGTGGAAGGTCATGACCCGGATCTGATGCACCAGAAAATGGCCGTGGCGATGGACACGGCCTTTGCCAGGATCGCGGAGATCCAGAAAGCCGCGCGTGAGAAGAACGACACCACGCGCCCGGCGTGGCCCATGATCATTATGCGCACCCCCAAGGGCTGGACCTGCCCCAAGACGGTGGATGGCCTGCGCACGGAAGGCTACTGGCGCGCCCATCAGGTGCCCATTACCGACATGACCAATCCCGTGCACCTCAAGCTGCTTGATGAATGGCTGCATAGCTACAGGCCTGAGGAACTGTTTGACGAAAACGGCACCCTGATGCCCGAAATCGCGGCCCTTGCCCCCAAAGGCGATCGCCGCATGAGTGCAAACCCGCACGCCAATGGCGGTCTGCTGCGCCGCGACCTGCGCCTGCCGGATGTGACGGACTATGCGGTTACGGTGGAATCGCCCGGTCATGCGCTGGGCGAGGGCACGCGCGTGCTGGGCACGTGGCTGCGCGATGTGATGAAGGAAAACCTGCCTGCGCGCAATTTCCGCGTGCTTGCTCCCGATGAAAACAATTCCAACCGCCTCAACGCGGTGCTGGATGTGACCAACCGCGCCTGGAACGCCGAGACCTTCGATTACGATGACCATCTGGGCGTTGATGGCCATGTGATGGAAATTCTGAGCGAACATACCTGCCAGGGCTGGCTGGAAGGCTACCTGCTGACCGGGCGGCACGGCTTCCTGTCATGTTATGAGGCGTTCATCCACATTGTGGATTCGATGGTCAACCAGCATGCCAAGTGGATCAAGCAGGCGGATGAGGTGTCGTGGCGCGCGCCGATCGCATCGCTGAACTACCTGCTCACCTCGCATGTGTGGCGGCAGGACCATAATGGCTTCAGCCATCAGGACCCTGGCTTCATCGACCATGTGCTGAACAAGAAGGCCAAGACGGTGCGGGTGTTCCTGCCGCCTGATGCCAATACCCTGCTGTGCACGGCCAAAACCTGCCTTGAAAGCCGCGACCGGGTGAACGTGATCGTGGCGGGCAAGCAGCCCGAGCCGCAATGGCTGGACATGGATTCGGCCATCGCGCACTGCGCCAAGGGCATCGGCATCTGGGAATGGGCCAGCAACGACAAGGGCGGCGAGCCCGATGTGGTCATGGCGTGTGCGGGCGACGTGCCAACCATCGAGACGCTGGCTGCCGTGCAGTTGCTCAACAGGCACCTGCCGGACCTGAAGATCCGCGTGATCAACGTAGTTGACCTGCTGACGCTTGAATCGCGCAGCCAGCACCCTGACGGGCTGGAGGATTATGTATTCGACAGCCTGTTCACCACCGACAAGCCGGTCATCTTTGCCTTCCACGGCTATCCGGCACTGATTCACAAGCTGATTTACAAGCGCACCAACTGCCGCAACTTCCATGTGCATGGCTACCGCGAGGAAGGGTCCACCACCACGCCGTTTGACATGACGGTGCGCAATAACCTTGACCGCTTCCACCTTGTGCAGAACGTGATCCGTCGCGTGCCTGGGCTGGCGGAAAAGGCGGCCTATGCCAACGAGGCGATCAGCGACAAGCTGGTCGAGCACACGCGCTACGTGGCGCAGTACGGGCAGGATCTGCCCGAAATCAGGAACTGGCGCTGGTCATAACCATAACAGACCCGTCAGGAACTATGGGAAAGGGAGCCGCAAGGCTCCTTTTTTCATGGGGCACAAAAAGCAGTCCTGAAAAAATCCTTTAGTAACAAAAGTTTTTGGTGAAGCTTTTTTCAAAAAGCTTCGAAAGACGCCGCCTTTCTGAAAAAAAGGGCGCCACCCAGAAACTTTTATCAATTCATGCGATCATCTGGTTCAGGAAATCTCGCGCCCGGTCTGTCTGCGGGTTGGTGAAGAATTGTTCAGGTGGCGTGATTTCCATGATGCGCCCCTGATCCATGAACACGATGCGATCGGCAATATGGCGGGCAAAGCGCATTTCATGCGTTACGCACAGCGTGGTGATGCCCTGGGCTGCGAGGTCGTTCATGATCGTGGCCACGCCGGACACGGCTTCGGGGTCGAGGGCGGCGGTCGGTTCGTCAAACAGCATGATTTCGGGCTGCATGCACAGCGCACGCGCAATGGCCACACGCTGCTGCTGGCCGCCAGAAAGCTGGATGGGGTATTTGCGTGCCTGCCCGGCAATATTCACCTGCTGCAAAAAGCGCATGGCCAGCGCCTCGGCCTGCGCGCGCGGCATCCTGCGCACCTTGCGCGGTGCCAGCGTGCAGTTGTCGAGCACGCTCAGATGCGGGAACAGGTTGTAGTTCTGAAACACCAGCCCCACGAGTGCCCGCAGCCGGATCAGGTCGGTTCTGGCGCTAATGGCCTGGCCATTGATGTGCAGCGAGCCGCTGTCATGCGGTTCGATGCGGTTGAGGCAGCGGATCAGCGTTGACTTGCCCGAGCCGGATGGTCCGAGCACCACGACCTTCTCGCCGCGCCGCACGTCAAGGCTGATGCGGTCAAGGGCGATGAAATCCTGATACAGTTTGCTCAGGTTGCGGATCGACAGCACGGCGTTGGGGTCAGGATTCATGCGTGCCCGCCCTGTGCTGGTCAGCCCATGCAAAACGGCGCTCGACGCGTTTTTGCACCAGCAGGAAAAAGAAGACCATGGCCAGGTAGTAAACCAGCGCCGCAGCATAATACTCGGTAAACTCAAACGTGCGCGCAACCTGAATCTGGGTGACTGCCAGCAGTTCCTGCATGGAGATGACAGAAGCCAGCGAGGTGGTCTTGAGCAGGCTGATGAACGAATTGATGGTGGGCGGCAGTGCAATGCGCAGCGCCTGCGGAAAGATGACATGGCGGTAGACCTGCCCGCGCGACAGGCCCAGCGCATCGCCCGCCACCGCCTGAGCGGGGTCGATTGCCGTGAGCGCCGCGCGGTTGATTTCCACCTGATAGGCGGATTCATTGATCGAAAGCGCCAGCCATGTAGCGAGGAAGGGCGTGAACCATGCCTCACGGAAAAACGGCAGGAACTGGGGCAGGGCGTTCCAGATGAACAGCAGTTGCAGCAGGGTCGGTGCACCACGGAAGAGTGCGACATAGGCCGTAAGCCCTGTTCTGAGCAGGGAGTCCCGACCGTTCAGCACCAGCGCCATGGGGATCGAGATGATGATGGCGGTCAGATGCGACAGCACGGCCACGGCCAGCGTGATGCATGCCCCCCGCATGAAGGCCGCTGAGGTCAGGGCACCAAAAAAAGTGCCCCAGCGAAAGGCCGGAGCAGGTGCGCTGCCGCCCAGCGCCTGCGTGGCGTCGGGCGTTATGGCCCATTTCTGTGTGATTGCGGCCATCTGCCCGTTATCGCGCAGGGTGGCAATGGCGTGTTCGAGCAGCGCCCTGTCATGCGCGTCCTTGCGGATATAAAGCGCGAAATGCCGGTATTCGGGGTAGGGGGGCGTAAAAATCACGCCCACTTTGCCGTGTAGTTGTTCGCGCCGGTAGGTCAGTTCCACATCCTGACTGGCCAGTGCGAAGGCGCGCCCGATCAGCACCTGCTGCACCACCTCTTCCTCGGTGGGGTATTGCTGAATGATCATCGGCGTGTGGCCTGCCGCCACCAATGCCTCGTTTTCCTGCGCAAGGCGCGCGCTGTAGCTGGTGCCGGCCTGCACGGCCACCTTCCGGCCCGACAGGTCGGCCATGCTGCCCAGGGGATGCGTGCCTGCGCGCGCCACGATGACCAGCGCCGTATCCTGATAGGTCACGGCATCAAAGTTGCGTTCACGTTGCGGCAGTTTGATGATGCCACTCGCCACCAGCCCGCAGCGCCCTGCCGCAAGGCTGGGGAACAGGCCGGTAAAATCCATGGTCGTGACGGCCAGCGTCACGTGCCAGTAGGCTGCCAGGGCGTGGGCGATATCCATGTCGATACCGTCCACCGCCGTCATGTCGGTGCCGTTTACGAATGTCATGGGGGGCAGGGTGGGGTTGGTGCAGACCGTCAGCGTGCCATCATGAATGAAGCCGGGCAGGAGCGGCGCATCCGCCCGTGCCATGCCCGTGCCCGCCAGCATGCAGGCAAGGACGGCCACCACAATGCGGGCGGCGCACAGGCGCCTGAACCGTGCCATCAGAGAGGTCATGCGGTGCTCCTCGCGCGTGTGGCGGGTGGCTGGGGATAGGCCGGATTCAGCAGGCCGCCTCTAAAATGGCGCGGAACGTGTCGTGCATGAGGCCGGTCTCGGCGTTGGGGCGGGCCAGGAAATAGAAGCTGGTTTCAAGTTGCAGGCCGTCCAGCACAATGCGGCGCAGCAGCCCGTCATGCACCAGCGGCAGGGCGAAGGGTTCGGGCAGGAAACCGATGTAATTGCCTGACAGGATCAGCAGGGCGCGTGAATCAACATTTTCCGCTGCCGCGGCGAAGGTCAGGTGCGGGCGCAGCCTGTCCCACATGGGCGAGGTGGCGGCACCCGAGACCGTAATCATGCGCTGCTCGGCCAGAATGGCGGGCGTGATCTCGCTTTCGGGCATGTTGAACAGGGGGTGGCGCCTGCCACAGAACAGGTGCAGTTTTTCGTGAAACAGGGCCGTGGTCTGGACATCGGGCACGTGGCGCGGGTTCAGGGTAATGCCAGCGCAGGCCTGCCCGTTGAGCACGGCAAATTCCACCTCACGCGTGGAGGTGGAGCGGATATCCATGAACACCGCCGGGTAGCGGGTGGTAAAGGTTTCAATGGCGCGCACCAGCGCTGTCTCACCATGAATCTGGATATTGTCGGGCACGTACAGGCAAAAGCGCCCCGACAATGTGCCGCTGGCCTCGTTTATGCGTTGCTGGAAGTGCGCGATATCCGCAAACAGGGTCTCGGCAGCCTCGAGCACAAGGCGCCCTTCAGTGGTCAGGGCAAAACCGCTGCGCCCGCGCGTGCACAGCCGCAGGCCAAGCCGGTTTTCAAGGGCTGCGATGTCGATGCTGATGGAGGACTTGCTCTTGCCAAGCGCCACTTCAGCTGCGGCAAAACCGCCATGTTCGGCCACGGTGCGGAACACGCGCAACTGCCGCAGATCCACCTCGGCCACCTGTCCGTGAAAACCGTCTGCCTTGCGGCGCGGTGCCGCGGCCTTGCGGGGTAAGGGTGCAGGTCGTCGTGTCATGCAAAACCGATCCACCAGATAAAGGGCATGAATGCACTGCTTGCCCATGCCGGGCGTTACGGCGCTGAAGGAACAGGCGGAAAAGGGCCGCGCTGTCGGTCCAGACCGGTTCGTTATCGCCATTATCCATAAACCGTAATGATGAGGGAGGAAAGCGTTTCTGGCTGTCACGAAAGCGATAGTCCTGAAATGGTATTTTCATGAAATATTTTCAGAAACAGAAAATTTTTTTAGTGAATATTTTTAAAATACTTCATAATAACGACAGTTTTTTATAAAAAGGCGGTTTATGGGGACTTTATTGTTTTTACCGATGCGCTGCTTCAAAATATGTTTTTAAGCTTATGGCTGAAGCTTACTTTGAAAAATTCCTGTTTACGCGCGGCTGGTGGTGGGTAATCGTCGTACCATGTCGTATGGGTAAGGACTGCGGCACCCCTGAGCCCATAAGGGGCAACATGCCTGCTACAGGAAGGAATATTCACGAATCATGTCTTCCCTTTCGCCTGCGCCCGCAACGGCCCCGACCGAAAAGACCGTGCGTGAGGATCTTGCCGCCGCTTACCGGCTCATGGCGCTTTTTGGCATGACCGACCTTGTCTATACTCATCTTTCGGTCAGGCTGCCGGGGTGCGCGCATGCCTATCTGGTCAACCCCTATGGCTTTCTGTTCGAGGAGATTACCGCAAGCTCCCTGGTGGTGGTCGATGCCGATGGCCTGCCCCGGCAGGAAACGTCATGCCCGATCAACCCGGCGGGGTTTGTCATCCATTCCGCCATCCACCGCAGCAGGCCCGACGCCGCCTGCGTCATGCACACGCACACGCTCGCGGGCATGGTGGTGGCGGCACAGGAGCAGAACATCCTGCCGCTGAACCAGATCAACATGGAGTTCTATGGCCGCGTTGGCTTCCACCCCTATGAGGGGATTGCCGACGATGACAATCTGAGCGAACGCGAGCGCCTCGTGCGCGATCTTGGCACGCGCAATGCGCTGATCCTGCAAAACCATGGACTGCTCACGGTGGGGAGCACCATCGCGCAGGCCTTCTACAGCATGTACTATCTGGAGCAGTCGTGCCGTATCCAGATTGCGGCGCAGTCCACGGGGGTTCCGCTGCATGTCCCTTCCGAAGTGCAGATCCTGCGTGCGCGCAAGCAGTTTGAGGATGACCCCGACGAAGGCCGCCTGATCTGGCAGGCGCTGCGGCGCAAGCTGGACCGTGAACAGCCCGATTACCGGGACTGAACCGTCCGTCCATCGCCTGCGCCATATTTCTCCATACCCCAGGCTCCGGGTCGCTAATAGGCGGGGGAGACCGTAACAGGCTGGCGGAGGGTGGAGACCTGGAGGGATCGAAGAACCGTTTTCTTGAACTCCTGTTTCCTGATTTCAGGGCTATGACGTTTTGATTGATGGTTGTCAGGGTAACTTTTTCTCTGCGTTTTGATCCATGTGGAGATATTACCCGCGCTGAACTGCTACGCGGTCGCACTGATCCGCTCCAGGAAGATAAAGCGGCGCATGTTGTAGACGATGTTGGCCAGCCCAATTTTCATGGTGGCCCGTGTGATGCCGACGGTGCGTATGAACAATCCCATCTGTGATTTCTGATCGGCAAAGACATGCTCAACGCGAGACCGGATAACGGACTTGCCCGCATTGGATCGCTGGATATGACAGGGCATAGGCTTGAGATGCGACTTTTTCCTATGAACCCTGGAGACAAAGCCCTGCTTTTCCATGAAGGCTTCATTGGCTTTTGAGCGATAGGCGGTGTCGGCCCAGACATCAGACGCGGTATTGCTGCGGTCGAGCAGGCCTTCTCTCAATCTTGCACCATCGCTGGCAGCGGCATCTGTGGCCTTCCATTTCCGGATCAGTCGGAACTTCCGGTCGATGGAAATATGCGATTTATAGCCAAAGAATGGGATGGCGAGATCTGTTGAGGGGATCGTTCCGTCATCCCGCCGTTTCGCCTTGGTGAATTTCAGCGTCCAGCGTGCATGACGATCCTTGTGGGACAGCTTTGCAGGTTTGTCCTGCCAGTCTTGTGGGATTCGTCCCGCCCGAATATCCGCCTTCTCCGCGTTGGTATTGCGCTGCTTTGGAGCCGCCACCAGCGTTGCGTCCAGGATCTGGCCTGACATTGGGAGATAACCAGCGTTCCGTAGGATTGCGTCAAAGCGATTGAACAGGACATCGATCGCACCCGCCTGTGTCAGACGCTCGCGAAAGAGCCAGACCGTTTTGGCATCCGGTACCCGGTCCGACAGCCCCAGACCAAGGAAACGCATAAAAGACAGGCGGTCGTTGATCAGGTATTCCGTCCGCTCGTCGGAGAGGTTGTTCAGCGTCTGGATCACCAGAATTTTGAACATCAGAACCACATCAAAAGGCGGACGCCCGCCTTTGCTTCCATCCGAATAGGCCAGAGCCTGGTCCAGATCAGGGCGGAACACCTCAAAATCTACAGTCCGGGAAAAGGCTTCAAGCTGATCGCCAAGCCCGCTCAAACGAGCAAGCCGCTCTTCAACATCAAAGAAACCCGGCTGCTTCATTATTCATCCATCCAATCACCACAGGAGGCATGGAATCACAGATACGCACTCAAAACCATGGAGTTTTTAGAACCCTCCAACTGGTCTTCGCCATATTTTTCAATAAGCTGTGGAGCGAGCACGTCCAGAATATTCTGGATGGCATCAGAATGATATAAATCCAATAATTTATAGGCTTGGTCTTCTATCGTGCCTTCAAGCTTGTTGCTTTCGGAATATACCGGGAATTCACGCAATGCGGAAATATAGGCTTCCTGCATTGTTTTTGTAATTTTGGATGATTGCAGGAATGTCCTAAAGTCTTTGACATATCCTGGTGCGATGTCATCAAACCCCTCAACAGGTGAAAAAATATGATGGACGGTCAGGTTTTTAGTGCGGAATGTAATTTCACTCATAAAATATCTCCTTAAATTGTTAATCAGGGATTATTTTCTAAAATACTTTTGAATATACAATATTGAATACGATTTTCCCTTTGTATTTATATGATAAGGGTTATGTATTCAAAAAGTCAAGTTTTTGAAACAGTATTTATTTAATTATTTTAAATAAAATAGATTTATTTCCAGTAATCGTGTCTTTTTAATTTTTGGCACTCTCTCACAAGGAAGAAACTCTGTTTCTGACTTGTCACGCACAAAGCAGGGGAACAGGAGATTTGTAAAATCTCCGGCGTGCGTATGGTGCCTAGATTTTTAAAATATTCTCATGGCTTTCAACCTCTGAATTATTCTGTTTCACCCATGTCATGGCGTTATTTGTTTCCTGAAGAATTTTTGCATTTTCCGCGTCCATCTTTCTGTTCTGCCAGTCGATGAATTTGTTTTTCAGATAGTCCGTATTTTTGGAAACCATCTGTGTCAAAACATCCTTTCCATGCAGGTTCAGAAAATACTCAAACGTAACAGGAATCCTGTTCTGTTGGGCATGTAACTTCTGATAATTCCTGTAGGATGCCCTGTATAAAAGGAAGCTCTGAAACAGGATATTTTCCTGCTGATCATCACTCATCATGTTCCATGTCGCATCACTGATGGGAGCAGGAAGTCCAAAATTCATGGCAATGGGATAAGGCTTGTTTCTGATAGTCACAGACCCACCAAAAAACAGGCTTAGGAACAGTTCCACCAGCAAAAGCAGAATGTTGCTGTCAATGCTGTTGTTGCATTGGTCAAGCCAGTATTGCTGGTCTTTAAGGTTCTGATAGGCTCTGCGATAAAAATGCCAGTCTTCCTGTTTTGCCTGTTTCAATCGTGCTTTTATGTCCCTGATATAATCCGGAGTAATCAGAATAATATGGGATAGACTGGCAACGTGGGTGACGCCTCTGTTCAGCTTTCCAGTGCTGATAGCCTTTGCAAAATTTTCCCCTGTGATGACAGGATTTGAACCTGTTGCTGTGCGATGGTTTCGAGCAACTGCTGTATCTGGTCGATGGGTGAGGGTTTGTCTCCCACTTCTGCCAGCAAGCCCAGGATTTCCTTTGCTGTGCTGTTGGCTCCAGAGGCTTCCTGATAGGTCTGTTGATAAAGAGTGATTCTGTTTTTCTGTTCGTTTTCCTTCATGATTTTTCTCCTTTTTTGCATTTGAATAGAGGGGTAAATTAATATGATTAAAGTAGGTTCTGGCTTGTTCCATGGTCATTTTCAGAGGACGTTTATGTCCACTGGCTTTTGAGCCAAGATTGACCAGCCTGTTAAAGGCATGAACGTTACCTGACTGGTCAATCACAACAGGACCTTTCTCGCCCATACAGATACGACAGTTAAATTGTGCCAGTTTTACCATGAGTAATTCGGGCTTGTATTTTTTACAGCCAGTCAGAACAAGACGGGCAAGACCAGCCTTATCAATATGGGTGCGTTCCTGTTGAGCACGTTCCTGGGGTTTTAATCGGGCTTTAGGTTTCTGGATGTCCCAAAGTCCTGCATCTCTTAAACGTTGGGCTTCTGCTGTCTTGCCTTCTGCCTCCAGAGCTTTGATGACAGCACGATTATGGGCACCCGGTGTGATGGTTTCCCCTGTGCGAAGTTCAGCCAGTCTGTTGATTTTCTCGCGTCTGGCATGGTCATTGTCCATGCGAAGACAGGAGCCAGATGGAAGGAGCAGGGAATAAACCCTGTGTCTGTGTTCCCTGCCATGTTTGACATGGATGGATTCAGAGAAGGGCTGTTTTGTTAGAGAAAATTCTTTCTCGTAATCCTGCCAGTAGGCTTCCCATTCCTGAGCCGTCCAGTCCTTCGCAGGGTCTGCGTGAACATGGTAGAGAGGCTTGGAGTGGCTGGCATAGCGTCCAATGTTCGTAAGCTCTTTAATCTGGTCTGTAATGCCCTGCTGAACCAGACCACGTGACGCTCCTGCAAAGGTGGCATCGTTCTGCTTTTTGTCATCGCGGAGATGACGCCAGAGGTTATACCCTCCCTTGCCTCGGGTGGCTCCTCCTATCATTCATGTCTCTCAAGCTTTCTGCGTAGGGTGTCAAGATTGAGCACAGCCTGACGCACATCAGGAAGAAGCTTCTCGGCCTCCTTATGCGCCATGACATGACCCTCCTGACGGGTTTTGATGGCATACTGAACCAATGCCCCACACAGTTCAGCCGTGCTTTCCCTGAGCCTGTAGAGTTCCTTGATGTATTCCGGCTTGGGTGGTTTGCGTGGACTATAGGCTTTGACTGGTTTGATCTTCTGATATGTATCAGAGGGAGAAAGGGCACCAGCCAGACACTCACGCACAAGACTGTTGGCTGTGATGTCACGCTGTCTGGCATGGTTTGTGATGCACGCATATTGCTCATCATCCAGACGAACCAGTAACGATTTTTTCAGTTTTCTTTTTTCACTCATGCAATGGGTCTCCTGCTTAAATGGGGGTCAACGGGGGAAAAGCATTTTCCCCCTTGCCAGCTACCAGAAGACGCGAAGCGGATACTGGTATGGCTGGCTATATTCAAAAGATAACAAAGGGGATGGCAAACAAGATAAGAAAACAGACAATAAGAAGAAAAGGTATTTTCCAAGTATAATGCAGGTGCTTTTTATAAAATGTGTTTCTTTTCTGGAAACTTAAACAGCGTTGTGTGTTGATGAAACATTATAAAAATAGAGAAACAGTCAACATCAAACACTGTTGACTATGAAGGAGAAAACATAAGGAAAGGTCAAGCGGGAACGCTGTTGACTGCTTCCTGATTTTTCTGTTGGCGTGACTTCCTGCGAACAACCTTGCTGACAGCCTCTTTCAACGCATAGGCATGGTTTTTGAGTTCTGCGAGGTCTTCAGGATTGTCCTGGATAACATCCAGCAGGGTTTCAAGGTCTTTGAAGATATTCGGCAGGGTTGTAATCTGTCTCCTGACACGTTCCCTGTTTACGGCTTCACTGGTGACACGCCACCATTCCAGAACTTCGGCTTTTTCCTGCTTGGTGCAT
Source organism: Komagataeibacter xylinus (assembly GCF_009834365.1). Lineage (NCBI taxonomy): Bacteria > Pseudomonadati > Pseudomonadota > Alphaproteobacteria > Acetobacterales > Acetobacteraceae > Komagataeibacter > Komagataeibacter xylinus. The sequence goes on from NZ_CP041348.1 coordinate 1,270,571, forward strand.
TTATCCAGAATGTCACGGGAAACCATGGAATAGTAGCAGGGGAAAGTGCCAAGGGTTTCCTTGATGGCTCGTTTCTTTTCAGGGCTGTATGTCCAACGACTGATTTCCCATTTGGGTCTGGCTTTGTTCTCTAATAATCGAAATTGCATGATTAAAATCTCCTTATAAAATGACTGAAAAACTCCTTATGAATTTTGTCTGTTTGAATGGTGAAGGGTAAGGGAATTAGCGTTTCTTTTTTGTGATTTCCACGACAACAGAGGCTTTCTGATGTGAAGCCTTGGGGAGCGTCAAAGTTCTGCGTTCCGGCTTCTGGGCCTTGGTCTGTTCTTTTTTACGCTTTTTGTTTTCTATGGAATGAGCAGAAAATATGCCTCCATCTGGAAAAATATTGAACAGCCATTGCTTGTGAGTGCCATCCAGATTGGCCTTGTAAAAAGTAAGCTTGTCGTTGCTCACATAGCAATACATCTGTTTTCCATCATCCAGTGTGACGCAAAATGTCTTGTCGGACTTGCCCCCCTCTGGTGTCGCTTCAAAGAACGCATTGCCTTCATTCAGCACTTTACGTTCCTGGAAATTGAGCAGACCAAACGATGTAAATGATGCTTTTTTGGCTTTTTCCATAATATCGCTCCTTTAAATTATGTTGTTTTATTATTAAATATTAACATAATATTGCGTATAAAATCAAGTATAATGTTGGCATATATTTATAAATATCGTATTTTATTATTTATGTTGAATGGTTATTATGTTTTTTTGTGAAATGGTCAACAGGGTTTTGTGTTGACTATGAGAAGAAAAAATAGTGCGTTACTCAACGTAAAAACCTGTTGAGCAATGGAGATAAAAAGGGAAATCATGCCAAAATCCAGAGAAACCAAGGTTCTGGAAAAAACCGGCATATTCATCACGCGGGATAGCTCGGAAAACACGACATAAGACATATGGAGCAACGAAAAACCTTTAAGGGGTAGGATTATATACCTGAAAGGTTAAATGCTTATGATGTGGCAATTCTGAGCGTTTCCATGCGATGTGTGATTATATGTAGGGACACAACCAGTCTCACAAAAAGCCAAACCGATACTTTGGTCAAAAAATCGAAAAAATCCCCCCGGACCCCCGGTCACTATGTGACCTAAGATTAAACCTTACTTCACTAGCGTAATGGGCATCGCTTCGCTCATTGCCCTGTTTTATTCTTTTCAAGCGTGGAACTGTTTTTTTTTTAGGTTTATCCTTTAGTCGCTTCGCATACGCTACGCTTGAGGTTTTGTTGGTTCCTAAGCAAAACGCTTTAATTTACTGTTTTCCAATATATGCGTTTTGCTGGTTGTAAGGTTTCCATGTATAAAAATTATTGGAAACCCGCAAAGCGATTAATCTCAGGGCTACGCAGATTATATGTAGGGACACACTTGCGACATTATTAAAATGTTGGTGGCAGAGGTAATGTGAAGGAGAGTTATTGTGACGGAAACGCAAAAAACAAAATTTCATGAGTGTGGTTTTTTGTCAGATGAAGTTGAAGAAGAAAAGTGGAAAATAAAAAAACATTACGAAAAAGAGTTTGTTGCATTATATGAGTTAAATACATTTCTGATGGACGTGTGTAGAGATTTGCATCCGAGTAATTCTAGGAAAGAATTGATATCAAACATCATAGCAATTAGATTTTGTCAAAGTTTTCAGTCTTCTGTAATACTCCTAAACTATGCTATAAACGCAGATTCATATTCTATAATAAGGAATATGCAGGAGTGTTATTTGGCTCTTGCCTGTCTTCTCAAAGATGAGGATTTTTTCATAAAAATTGGAGATTATGATGAGACGAAATTCAAAAAAGAAATGATTTTATTCATGGAACGAAATGCTTTTTTCGATACCATCACAAAAGGTTTGGAGAAGAAATTCAATAAATTAAAATCTGATCTTGATAAAACTCTCAATGATTTCGATATTAAATCTAAAACATGTGCATCTGTTTTCTACGACAAAACAAAAGATGAACCTCAGAGTCAATCCATTTATTATGATTACAAGATGATATCAAACACTAAATGTCATATTTCTGTTAATTCATTTTTGAATAATTTTGAGATTAAAGATGGTAATTCATATATAAAATTTAGAGGCATAAATATTGATGAAATGCAGTCTTCAGTAAAAAGAATTATTGATGTCTGCACATTTTTCATATTGAGGTTGGATGATGCTTTTTTGAATAAAAAATATGGAGAGAAGGTAGTTCCTATCGCTGAGGCATTATACAAATATTATATTAAGAAAGATGTTCTGGTGAGCAAAGATGATTTTATTAAAAAGACAGGATAATTTTTATCTATCTACAGCTTCCCTTTTTCTCTCCAACGTTCCCAAGTTCTGCGACATACACCATGGGCTAACCAAGGTTTTGTGGCAGATAAATTATTTTTCTCCAACCATTCCACACGCTCCATAACACCTGCCTCTCTGCGTTTGTGCATGGTGTTTTCCCTGTCTCTCCTGCGTTTCTCGTCCTTGTCGATTAACACCTTGAGATTGAAATTTCGCATATCATCAGAGGTAATGCCAAGCCTGTCGATAATGGTCTGTGTTCTGTAGCGATAGGCTCCCTTGCGATGAAGTCCGGCTTCCTCGTTCCTTTTACGTTCTTCTTCGGTCATATTGGCAACCTGCTTGGCTTTCTTGAGCAGAGTGGACGAATGAGCCAGCAGGTTTCTTTTGTCATTCACATAGGAAGCAGGAAGGATGAGACCAGCCCATGTTTTGATTTCCGGCCATAGCTGTTGGGAGGGGATGATATTGCCAAGCATGGAAGCCCCGATATGGGCATACATGTCAGGGCCAGCCACATGCCCTGATTCCTCACAGTAAGGAATGACACCCCCATATTTTTTGTCTGCTATGGTCCTGATGTCCTCCACAACACGCCATGACCAGTCAAACCTGTTGAATGCCTTGCGGTTGCCAGCCTTGAGCCTTTCCCTGGTTTTCTCACGTGCCAGATGAATGACCTGTCCCTTGGCTTCATAGCGTTGCTTCTGGGCTTCTCTCCATTCGCGTATCTGCTCAAGAGAATAGGGTAGAACCTCGTCTGCAAAATCATCAAAAACATAGGTCATGGCATGACCATCCCTGTCAGTCTGGTGCAACAGTTCCACCGGCTGGTTGTTCTTGCTGTTCAGGGTTCCCACAACACGCAGGATTCTGGATACGTCCACACAGGCAGGGTCTGCACCAAGTGGGGCAAACAGGGACACAAGCTGTTTGTTGAGGGCTACAGCACGTCCTACAGCTTCTCTTGGGATGGGGGAGGCCCAATACCACTTGAGATAAATGCCACGCCCTGATGAGATAATGGCAGAAGGAACAGGAATAAAATTGTCATCACAATAGGAGAGGATGCTTTGCGCCTTCTGCTGTTTGGTCATCCAATCGGGAAAGAACTCTGTCTTGTAGCAGTCGATATCCACATAGGCGTGTGTCATGGTTTCTATGAATAGGGCACGTCTGCATGGTCTGGAAAAGAAGCCCTGAGCCATGTAGGTATCCCTGTCATTGGCGATATGGGACAGGACAAACTCAAGCTGATCCAGCTTGTAGGCTTTCTGGGTCATATGCCCATTATTGATACGATTGAGAGTGAAAAAGGCTTGCCCATTATAGGGTAATATTCTGTCTTCACTTGGGTCTGTATAAATGTTTTTCTTTAAAATTGCGCCCATAAAATTTTTCTCCTTTAATAATGATGGAGAAAAACTTCCAATAACTACATTTTTTACTTGACTAATTCATTGAGTTGCTACATAATCAATTTATAAAAAATAGTGTGTATTTTTGGGGTTTACTCCACCGTGGTTATGAAAGTCAGATGTTGTTGCATCTGGCTTTTTTCTTATTAAAGCATAAATGATAGAAATATTTCAATATAAAAATAATATTCCTATTTTATTTCGTTTTTATTTATGTATTAAATCATACAGACCATAGTGAGCTTATGCAAAAGCAGTGGTTCGATGGAGTAGTTCCCCATCGTTGGTTTCAAAGTCAGATTCTCATAAGTCTGGCTTTTTTGTTGTCCAGATTTCAGGACATCCTTTGTTAAACTGGCTGTTGAGCCATTCCTTACAATGTCCAGTCTTCCTTGCCTGTATTCCTGTCATACTGGTTGGACAGGTCTGTTCAACAGGGAAGGAAACATATGGAAGACACTACGAAAACATGGGGCATCAGGGGGATTTCTGCTGATGTCAGGCAAGCTGTCATTACACAGAGCCAGAAGCAGGGCATGAAAGCCGGAGAGTGGCTGACATTGGCTATTCTGGAAAAAATCAGACAGGACAGAAATGCAGGCAAAGCCCTAGTGGCTTCCAATGGGAAACCTGCTGTCAGTGCAGAGGATACCTCTGCTGTTCTGGCTTTGCTGGAACGTCTTCAGGGTATGGGAATTGAACCTACTGACAGAATGAAGAAGCAGGCCACCATGCTGGTCAGGAAGTGCATATTATCTATAAAAAAAATAACATTGGCATAATATACATATCAGCTATGTTTCATTGTATATGAGAAATTTTACAATTTTGTATAGCGTGTAAATCTTCCAAAATTAAGGAGTGATTATCAATGTCTATTTCCGATGATTGTGTGAGCCTTAAGAAAAATCTTGAGCATGTTTATGATATGGAAAAGTTTGTAAATGAGATGATGCGTAAAGGAATTGTTAATGGATGGGATGGCGTTTTAGAGAAATTTCAAGAAGCTAAAGAAGAAATTACGAAACGTATGAAAAAGCTTGGCTGTTAATGTGAGTAATGTGGGGGTATCCCCACATTATTTTTCATCTTATTTCATTTTTCCGACAAACAAATTTCCCACATCCCAAAACTCAGGATATTTCACGCTTTCTGCAACTTTTTTGAGGTTCACAATATCCACATCATCAAAGTAGACCGTGCTCCCTACTGACTTGTCGTGGCTTTCATGTCCCAGAAAGTCATCAATCCAAGATTCACGTAACCCACCCTCGCCATGCTCATGAATGTTCCTGAGTTTGGTAGACACATTATGCCGGAAGGAATGGAACACCACGCTCCTGCCAATACCAAGGCGTGATTTGAACTTGCTGAAATCCCTCTGGAAGTGAGCAGAACGCTTGTTGTCCTGCCCCTTAAAATCGATGTCATGGAACAGGTAGTGACGCTTCTGGTTCATGGCTCTTTGGGCAAGGTCTAGCAATCCGGCTTCCTGTAAGGCCGTGCAGATGGGAACGACACGTTTCCCGGCTTCAGTCTTCGCACTCCATTCTGTCCAGGGTTTTCCTTTCAGGGCAGGGTGGTCCTGCACCAGAATGCAGGGAATACCTTGAATCTCCTGAATGTCCTGCGGTCTTAGACGACAGATTTCTTCCAGTCGCATCCCTGTGTAAGAGGCAATTCCCACAATCATGGAGGCTGTCTTATGGCTGATGGTGCCAAACTGCCAGGGCTGGCCTGCAATGGTCTTTAAGTCGCTGTCACTCCAGCGCACACGATTGGTTTTGGACTTTGTGTCAAACTGCCAGCCACCTGTGAACACGTTGCGGTCCACAAGGTCACGCAAAAGGAAATGCTTCCAAAGCCCGGAAAGCTTGGTGAAATGGTTTTTGACTGACTTCCCGGAGATACGGGCCAGCTTGCGTTTCTTCGCATCTGCCACAAATTCCTGAACTGTCCGGGTGTCGTTACGCTGTTTGCCGTAACTCTCCGGTAGCTGTTCCATCAGGGCTTTGAAATGCCCGATATCTGCCCCGGTATAATCTCGCATGGGTTTATCCCCACAGACTTCCAGAAAGCGTTTGAAGGTGCGTTCGTAGGATTTGACCACAGTGGATTTGACTGTGGTGTCTTTGCTTTCCAGGAAAATTTTAATCGCTTCTGAAAAAAGGGGAGAAGGTTTTTCCTTCGGAGCCAGAAAGGCTTTCATGTCCTTAATCTGGCTCTGGATATCCGTCAGGGCTGGAAGGCTGGCTTTGGTCTTTTTCAGGTCTGTGACAGTGCGTTCCAGCAGATGCACACTTCTGCCAGTCAGATTTCTGGCTTTCTCCAGCTTTTCCACCTGTTCCAGACTTTCCATGGAATGTCTGAGTCTCTGATGGTTATATTCCGTCTGTAAGGATGCAATCCTGTGCTGGTAGTCCTGAATAAGCAGGTCAAAGAGTTCCTGCGCGTCTTCAGGCAGTTCATTCCTGATAAAATTTTCGTTTTCGCTGAGTTCTGTCTTGAGGTGCATTACGGAACGGAACAGCCTTTCGGTCTCTGCGAAAACTGCACACGCATATGGTTTGGCAACCTCGCGTTTGTTAGTGCCAAGGGAGAGCCATAGCTCCTTTTTGCCCACAATATCACGTATATGTGAAGGAACGGCCCTGCGGAAATGATACCCGGATTGGAGACGAATCAACATACAGACGGCTCATTTTGTAGAAGCCGATTGTAGAAGGTTCGGCTTTTATGGTTGTGGAAAGACCATAAAAGTCAATTAAATCAATATGTTATGAGTGGTGCGAACTGCGGGACTCGAACCCGCACGCCCAGTTACAGGCGCAAGATTTTAAGTCTCGTGCGTCTACCATTCCGCCAAGCTCGCATACGGAACCCTGTTTAGCATATACAGGACACAGCACAATCATTAGCCCTGATTTTATTGAATTGAGTTGTTGCCACCCTATTCATAAATTGTAGCTGCCTGAATCAGCTTATAAAGATCGGCCCATGTAATCTGATGAGGGCATGCTGGTCAAAAAAAGTATTGCGCCCTTCAAAACCGGGATCTTGAAGAAGAATATTTAACGCATTGCAGAAATCACGGGATGTCTCGATGGTGACATCCCGCCCAGTGCCGTGTGCGTCAGGCAGTCCGGCCGTAACCGGATTACTGCTGGAAGGCGCGCGCCAGCATGTTCTGCTTTTCAAGCGACACGGGCAGGGTGGTGTTGGTCAGCGCAACGCCCTGCCAGCCCGCGCCAAGGGCCGTGTAAAGGTTGATTGCATCCTGCAGGCGCTCCAGTCGGGCCATGGCCTCGGCATTCTGGGCGTTAAGCGTGGTGCGCTCGGTCGTCAGCACTTCCAGAAAGCCAACCAGGCCCGCCGCATACAGCTTGCGGGCGCGTTCGCTGGCCAGTGAGCTGTCTTCCGCAGCCTTGGCCAGCAATTCGGTGTGTTCCTCATCATCATGCCATGCGGCCATCGCATCCTCGACTTCCTTGAAGCCGTTGAGCACGGACTGCCGGTAAGCCAGGCGGCTTGCCTCGGCCGCAGCCTGCGCCATGCGGATCTGCGAAGTGTATTTGCCGCCATGCATCAGGGGCAGCGAGGCCATCATCAGGAACTGCCAGCTCATGCCGCCCATCTGGAACACCTGGTACAGTGCCGATGCATTGGGGTTGAAGTTCAGCGGAATGGTGAAGTTGGGGTAAAGCTGGGCCACCGCCACGCCAATGCGCGCCGTGGCTTCGGCATAGGTGCGCTCGGCCTTGCGGATGTCGGGGCGGTTGGCAATGACCATGGATGGCAGGGTGGCAGGGAACTCCGGCACCGGCGGCAGCGGCTTGGCCACCTTCAGTTCCAGCTCCGATGTGCCCGGCATCTGCCCCATCAGCACGTCGATGGCATGGGTGATCTGGGAGATATGGGTCTTCAGCGGTTCGCGCGCGGCGGTCTGGGAATCCAGCTCCGCCTTGGCCTGCGCGATCTGCATGGTGTTGCCCACGCCTTCAAGGTACAGCCGGTTGGTCAGGTCATAGGCATCCTGCGCCACATGGATGTTGTTGTTGGCGATTTCCAGCCGCAACTGCTGGTCGCGCAGCATCATGTAGTCGCCCGCAAGTTCCGACAGCATCATGACCATGACGCCACGACGGTCCTCGATCGATTCCTCAACCGCGCGGTTCTCGGCTTCCACCCCACGGCGGATGCGGCCGAATACGTCGATCTGCCAGCTTGCACTGAACCCGTAGCCCAGATACGCGGCCTGTGGCTGGTTGGCGGAACCCGCCGCCGAGCCGGGGCGCAGCGGCCAGTTATCGATATTGATCGAATAGCGGACATTACCAGCCGAGGCCTGCGTATCGACCTGCGGATACCACTGCGATGCCTGCACATCGCGGATGGCGCGCTCGGCCATAATCCGCTGGCCGGCCACCTGCAGGTTGTAATTGCCCGCAATGGCCTTGTCGATCAGCTTGTCGAGTTCAGGATCCTTGAAAAGGTGCCACCACTCCTTGAGTTCCTTGTTGGTGTCCTCGATCTCCTCGGGGGTGGCGGCATGCTCGTCCTCGGTGAACTTGGCGGGAAGTTTCATCCGGTCCGGCTGGTAGCGCGGCCCTACCGTGCAACCGGCCAGAAAGATGGCCGATGTCAGGAACAGGCCGGTCCTGCGGGTAACTGAAGTGATGTTCATGATCGTGCCCGCGCCTCACAGATGGTCTTGCAGCCATGTCGTCAGGCGGCCGCGTTGCGTGCGGGCCTGCGGGCCGACGCTGATCGTGGCCGTCATGCCGGCGGCGAGTGTCACGCTGTCGGGCACATGGTCAAGGTGGATACGGACCGGGATACGCTGTGCCAGCCGCACCCATGTAAAGATCGGGCTGACATCCTGCAGGCCAAGCCCGTCGGGGCGGCCGTTCTGGTCATTGATACCGCGTGCGATGCTGACCACATGGCCGGGAATGATGTCCTTGTAGCCCATGAGCTTGACGCGCGCCTCGTCGCCCACATGCACGCCCCACATCTTGGTTTCCTCGAAGTAGCCGTTGACCCAGTAGGAGTCGGCATCGATCACGGCCAGGCGGGCATGGCCCTCGGTCACGTAATCACCGATCCGCAGGTTGAGGTTGGTGATGTTGCCGTTGACGGGCGAATACAGGATGGAGCGCTGCAGGTTCAGCTTGGCCAGGTCAAGGGCCGCGCGCGCCGCATCGACCGAGGCGATCTGGGTGGCTACGTTCGAGTTGAACACTTCCTGCTCTTCCGCCGAGACGATGCCGCCAAGGCCCATGCGGCGGCGGGCGTCGTTCTGCTTGAGCTTGAGGTCTTCAAGCGCGCCATCGAGCCGGGCCTGCGCCTCGCGGATGGCGAGGCGGAAGCGCACGGGGTCAAGCACGAACAAAGGGTCGCCGCGATGGACGTACTGGTTGTCCACCACCGGCAGTTGCACCACCGTGCCCGATACTTCCGGCGCCACGTCAACGACATAGACACGGACACGTCCGTCACGGGTCCAGGGGGCAATCATGTAGGTGTCCCATAAAGTGATGCCCATGACGACGGCCATCGTCACGACCGCCAGGGTCAGGACCACACGGATCAGGGTGCGCAGGAGAGGCATGGGGATTCTCGAACCTTCTTGGGACAGTCAGATGTACAGGATCATCAGGCACAGGACGCAAGTGTATAGCGCGACCTCGAACAGGGCGAGATGCCAGAACCATTTCATTATGCCGCACCACCACAGCAGCGAGCGCAGCAGCATGGTGACAGGCAGGGCGGCGACGGCATAGACGACAATCGGTGCCATGAAGACACCGAATAGGTTGAATTCGCTCAGCATCAGGCGGTTCTCATTCCGAACGGTCCCGTTGAAGGAGAAACAGGCAGCGACACCCGGTGACAGACTCCGCGCCGCTGTGCCGCTATCTGTAGCCGACACGGCGGCGCGAAGAAACCGTCAATGGTGCCACAATGCAGGGACACGCCCCCGGCAGGGGGTGGGAAAAGGAGGGAAAAGGGCAGGGGCATCACCGCATTGCCACCGGCTGGGGGGGCTGGGCGGGTTTTTTGTGCAGGTTGGCTTCGATCCGCTCGAAAACCGAATAGCATGCCAGCAGTTCCGGCGTGGAAATGCCATGCAGCAGGCGGCTCGACACGGCTTCCACCGCGTGGCGCACCTGGCGTGCCGTGCGTTCGCCCTTTTCCGTCAGGCTGACGACCTTCGAGCGTTTATCTTCATGGTCGGGGGAACGGAACACGAGGTCGCGGCGTTCCAGTACATCAAGCAGGCGGGCGACGGATGGGGCTTCGATTTCAAGTACGCGCACGAGGTCTGTCTGGCGCACGGGGGGCGGCAGCAGGCCAAGATACAGGACAGGTCGCCATGTTGCTTCGGTCAGGCCATATTCGCGCAGGTCATGATCGACCTGCCGACGCCACGCGGCGCCAAGCCGGGCGAGACGGCGACCGAACGACAGTTCCTTCTTGTTGCGCTCCAGATCGGGCATCGGGTTCCGCCAGCGGGGACATACAGGTATTAAGCATGCAAACCATTTGCGTGCTTAGTATGTCCGGAAGCTGCACGTTTCCAGAAAACGCCAATGTGAGCCAATGCAATTTCAGCATGGATACTATCTGGCAATGACGTGGATCATTGCCAGACAGTCCGGGTGCGGCGGTCTGCTGGTGTTATCTGCCGCGACCGGTGAGGCTGCGCAGCAGCCCCCATACCGCCCGGAAGGTGTGGCGGGTCAGCGGGCCGGCTACCGTGGTGGCCACGGCGGACAGGGCCACGGTCTGCCGCAGTTCGTTCAGGGCGTGTTCGCGTGCGAATCGCACCCGGATTTCCTCTGGCGTCATGTAGGAGCGGCGGCCCATCACCAGGCCCATGAGCATCACCAGCACATCGGCCGCGAAGACCATGCCTGCCGCGCCAAGGGCGCTGAAGCCCAGGGTCTGGTAACAGAAGGCCCATAGCAGCCCATGGCCTGAAATGACGGCAAAGAAGGCAAATATCGCTGCCACAACCAGGAACGCGGCCTGACGACCAAGACGGATCGCCATCAGTTTACGTAGGGTCAGCTCCCCTTCAATGATGGTTTTACCGATTTCGCCTATTCTCATGATGCTCGCATGTCCTCTGGTTACGGCAGGCTAAAATGCCTTATTTCGTTGCGCGGCCAAGAAAGTAGCCGATCACCGAGAAAATGGCGATAGCCACAAGCGAACGAGCGCGTGAGCCGCCTTTTTTGGGGGCATGCTCTTCCAGGCTTTCACGGGCCTGGCCTGCCAGCTTCTCGGCCTTGCCCGCCACGTCATGCAGCGCCTGTTTGCCATGCGTGTGCAGCAGGGTTTCAATATGGCTTTTCAGGGCCTGCAGGTCTTCGTGGGTCACGTTCTTGATGGTGTCCGTGGTCTTGCTCATTGTCGTTTCCTTTTTAGGACGGGTGAAGCGGATAATCCTCTGGCAAGGAGGTAACCATTGCTTATAACGCTTTATCCCCCCAGTCAGGTTTCTGTTATCGCATGTCTCCTTTCTCCATACGGCTGGTTGCCAGCGCGCTGGCCGCCTCTCCCGGCGCGTCGGGCCTGTCCTTTTCGGCAGCAGCCGGGGCATGCCTGGCCATTGTCAATGAGCAGGCTGCCTGCCTGAGCACGGTTGCCGACCTGCTTGCGGGCCACGTGCCAGCACGGGCCGGGCAGGTCATGGTCGATGGTGTGGATGTCACGGCCCTCCCGCCCGAGGCACGTCCGTGCACGCTGGTCGGCTGGCGCGACCCTTTGTTCATGCACATGAACGTGCAGGCCAACCTTGCCTTCGGGCTGCGGGCGCGGGGCATGGAGTCGCAGGCGGTGCTGGCGCGGGTGCGTGGCGTGCTGGCCCTGCTGGGGCTTGACGGGCTGGAGCAGGCCCGCCCGGCAACGCTGCCCCCCGAGCAGGCGCTGCGCGTCATGCTGGGTCGCGCTCTGGTGTTCGAGCCGCCCGTGCTGGTGCTTGAAGATGTCTTTGCACCGCTCCCCGCCGCCAGTCGCCGCGCCATGCGCCGCCTGGTCGCCCGCCTTGTCCGCGCGCGCGGGCTGTGCGTGGTGCTGCTGACCCGCGCGCGTGAGGATGCCCTGCTGCTGGGCGATACGATTGCCTGCATGCATGGCATGGACGTGCTGCAGGTGGGTACCGCGCACGACCTGTTCGAGCGCCCTGCCTGTGACCGCGTAGCCACCGAATTTGGCGATGCCAATGCCCTGACCGTGCGCGTAGCCAGCGTGGAGGATGACGTGGCCCTTGCCCATCTGCCGGGTGGCCTGCTGGTTGAAGCCATGGCCATGCCCGGTGTCGCGGCGGACCAGCTGGCTACATTGTGCATTCGCCCCGACCGGGTGGCCGTGATGTTTCCCTCCCGCCCCGGCATGACGGGGGCCGATCCTGACGAGCCGCCCCTGCTTGCCGCCACGCTGACCGATATGCGCCAGATGGGCGACCACGTGCTGCTGCGCCTGCGGCTGGAAAACGGTGCGGAACTGCTCGTGCGCCGCCCACCCACCGCCGCCCTGCAGCGCGTGGCACCGGGGCAGGTGGCGGTACTGGCGTGGCAGCCCGCGCAGGCAATGGCCTTTCCGTTCCGGGGTGAAATGGAGTAGCGTCCGCCATCTTCCGCCTCCGCCCGAAAGGCTGCTTTCCACCCGTGTTCCAGATTGTGTCCCGTCGTTCCCTCAGCGCCATCCTGCCCGGCCTGCTCGCGGCCCTGATCGCCCTGCCCGTGCCGTGGGCGGGCGTGCAGGCGGCCGCCCGCATCCGCCATAGCCCCGCGCTGGTGGTGGCCAGTACGGAGCCGCAGCTGGGTGCGGCGCAGAATGTCGCGTTTTTCCAGCCCTTTACGCAGGCCACCGGGCAGCCTGTGACGCGCCGCGCCTGGACGGGCAGCCTGCCGGACCTCGAGTCCCGTGGCCTTCACGCCGGGAATGACACAGCCTGGTCGCTTGTTTTTGCCGAGGATAGCACCATCCGCGCCGCCTGCATGCAGGGCCTTGTTGTGCATCTGGCAGGCAGCGCCACCAACCCCGATGGCTGCGGCGCGCCGGGGCTGGCAACACAGGTCGTGGTGGCATGGGACCAGACATGGCGTGAGAGCGCGCCGCGCTGGAATGATTTCTGGGATGTGGTGCGTTTTCCCGGCAAGCGCGGCCTGCGGCGCGACCCGCGCACCACGCTCGAGATCGCGCTGCTGGCCGATGGCGTACCGCCCGATCAGGTTTATGGCCAGCTAGCCACGCCGCAGGGCGTTGACCGCGCCTTTCGCAAGCTCAGCCAGCTGCGTCCTTATATAACGTGGTGGTCCACTCCCAATGAGGCGGCAAGTCTCCTGTCACGCAAACAGGTGCTCATGGGCAGCGCCCCGCGTGAAGCCGTGAACAGCATTGCCATGCATGGCGAGCCGGGGCGAATTGGCATCAATACCGACATGGCGCTGTCCTATGACCTGTCATGGGCGGTGGTGGCGGGTCAGTCCGCCGAGCGGCTGGGCCGGTCGCGCGAGCTGCTGCATTTCATTGTTCAGCCAGACCGGCAGGGCGCTTTCGTGGCGGCAGTGCCCTCCGGGCCGTCCGGCCCGGCGCACCCGGCGGCCCTTCTGCCCATGGACGTACAGTTCTGGCAGGTGAATTACGCGCCCCTGTCGCGACGGTTCGAGACATGGCTGCACAAGGCGGGCTGATGCTGCTCTCCCTTACTACCCGCCCGCTGGGCGCGCTGGTGGCCGATGGGTGCACCACCGCGCTGGGGCTTGGGCTGGCCTGCGTGCTGGCGCTGGGGGCGCAGGCCATGCTGCACCGCGCCTGGCCCGCGCGGTGCGTGGTGCTGCGTGGCCTCATGCTGGCCCTCATGCTGCCGGGGCTGGTACTGGCGCTGCTGTGGCCGGGCCTTGCGGGGCACGGTGGCGGCATGGGGAGCGTGGCGCAGGGGGCATTCGTGGCGCCTGCGGCCCTGTGGCCGCTGCTGCGCGTGCTTGATGCCGTGCCGCCCGGCCTGTCGCGCACAGCGCGCGGGCTTGGCGCCGGGGGGCGGGCGCGGCTGCGGCTGCTGTGGCTGCCCCTGCTGGCAGGCCCCGTGGCAGGGGTGGGCGTGTTCTGCGCGGTGATGACCGTGCTGTGCGCCATGGCGGCGGTGGCATGGCAATGAAAATGTACTCATGCGATATGGCAGGACCACATCATGACCGATGAGACCCCTCCTTTCTGGGAGACGACGCCGCTTGCGCAGATGACCCGCGAGCAGTGGGAATCGCTGTGCGATGGCTGCGGGCGGTGCTGCCTGCACAAGCTGCGCGAGGACGAGACGGACGAGGTGCTGTTTACCGATGTCGCCTGCCGCCTGCTCGATACCACCACCTGCCTGTGCACCGATTACGCCCACCGCCATCGTCGCGTGCAGGACTGCATCAGCCTGACGGCGGAAATGCTGGCCGATATCGACTGGCTGCCGCCCACCTGCGGTTACGTGCTGGTGCGCGATGGCGAGCCGTTGCCCTGGTGGCACCCGCTGGTGTCCGGCACGCACGAGACGGTGCATGAGGCGGGCATATCCGTCAGTGGCCGGGTCATCAGCGAGCGCAGGGCTGGCCTGCTGGAAGACCACATCATCGACTGGCCCGGCGAGGCTCCGAAGGATGCATTCTGCCGCACCCGCCCGCGCGGGCGCTGATGGCACGGGGCGCGGAGCCTCAGGACGGGCTTGAGGTCGTGCCCATCGCATCGGGGTCGGTTCCGGTGCGGTGGCGGGTCTCGGCGCGGGCGCGGCGGATTTCGATGCGTATCGACCCTGTGGCGGGGCATGTGGTCATGACCCTGCCACGCTCGGCCCGCAGGGCGGATGGGCTGGCCCTGCTCCGTGCCCATTCCGGCTGGGTCGCGGCTGGCCTTGCGCGCCTGCCGCCCGCTGCCGAACTGCGCCATGGCGGGTATGTGCTGCTTGATGGCCAGAGCCGCGAAATCGTCCACTGCCCCGAAGCCCGGCGGGGCGCGTGGCTGGAAGAAGGCCGCCTGCATGTGAGTGGCGCAGCCGAGTTCATCTCCCGGCGCGTCATGGCCTATCTGCGCGCGCAGGCGCAGGTGCTGCTGCCCGCGCGGCTGCGCATTCAGGCCGAAGCCAGCGGCCTGCGCCCCACCCAGCTCAGGCTGCGTGATACGAAAAGCCGCTGGGGTAGCTGTTCATCCGATGGCAGCATCATGCTGTGCTGGCGGCTGGTCATGGCCCCGCAGGAGGTGCAGCATTACATCATTGCTCACGAACTCGCCCATCTGCGCCATATGAACCATGGCCCGGATTTCTGGCTGCTGGTGGACAAACTTACCCCCCATCGCCGCCAGGCCGAAAAATGGCTGCGGGCCAATGGGGCGAGCCTGCACCGGCTGGTAGGGTAAAAGGGAAAGGGTAAAAGTTTCCGGGTGCCCCTTTTTTCAAAAAGCTTCACCAGAAACTTTTGTTTTTTAAGCTGTGAACTGTTCGGCGATGATCCGTTCCGACAGGCTCTGCCCGGGGTCGAACAGCACGGTAGTATGCAGTTCACGCGCCTCGCTGATCTCGACGGAAATGACATCGCGCACCTCGGTAAAATCCGCCACGGCGGCGACGGGGCGCTTGTCGGTTTCCAGAATATCGAAGCGAACCCGGGCGGTGGAGGGCAGCAGCGCCCCGCGCCACCGGCGCGGGCGGAACGCGCTGATGGGCGTAAGCGGCAGCAGATTGGCCGAGAGCGGCACGATCGGCCCGTGCGCCGAGAGGTTATAGGCGGTCGAACCCGCGGGCGTGGCAATCAGCACGCCATCGCAGATCAGTTCGGGCAGGCGCACGCGCCCGTCCACCCCGATGCGGATCTTGGCCGCCTGCCGTGTCTGGCGGAACAGGAACACATCATTGAGTGCGAGGGCATGCACGCACTGGCCATCCATGGTGGTGGCCTTCATGCGCAGCGGATGCAGGATGGCCACCTGGGCCGCGGCAAGGCGGGCAGGCAGGTCATCAGGCACGGCGGGGTTCATCAGGAAGCCCACCGTGCCGCAGTTGATGCCGTAAACCGGTAGCGTGCGCCCAAGGGTGGTGTGCAGCGTTTCCAGCATGAAGCCATCGCCGCCGAGGCAGATCAGCGCCTCCGCTTCCTCTGGCGGGCACTGGCCGTACTGGCTTACCAGCCGCTCGCGCCATATCTCCGCACTCTCGTTGGGGGCAGCGGCGAAGCACAGTTTTGTGGGGATGTACCCATCGGCCCAGCCGGGGTACGACATGTCGGTCATGGAGTGTGGATGGACAGGCGGTGATGCGCCATGACCGGCATGCGTGCGCGCGTGCTGTCAATCACGCCGCGTTCGATGCGCGCGGTGCTCCAGCCCGGCCCGTCCGAGGCCTGGGCCACGATGGTGCCCCACGGGTCGATGATCATGGAATGACCATAGGTGCGGCGCGGCTGGCCGGAGGCATCGGTATGGGTGCCGGTAGTGCCGCAGGCCACCATCCAGCACTGGGTCTCGATGGCGCGGGCGCGCAGCAGTGTCTCCCAATGGGCAAGCCCGGTCTCGACGGTAAAGGCGGCAGGCACCAGCAGCACGTTGGCGCCGCGCGCGCGCAGCGCATGGAACAGCGCGGGGAAGCGGATATCGTAGCAGATGGCAAGCCCCGCGGTGAGATCGGCCGAAAGCGGGGCCGTGACGATGTCGGAGCCGGGCTCGTAGGTATCGCTCTCGCGGTAGCCCTCGCCGCCGGGCGTGGTCACGTCAAACAGGTGGATCTTGCGGTAACGCGCGATCTCGTGGCCCTGCGGGTTGAACACGAGGGCGGTGTTGAACAGCTTCTCTCCATGCCGCTCGCCAATCGAGCCGCCATGCACGGTAATGCCATGCGCGCGCGCAATGCCTGACAGGAAGCGGTAAAGCGGCCCGGCTTCGCCCGTGCCATCGGGGGTGGGCAGCACTTCGGCTGCGTCGAATTTCATCTCACGCGTGCCGCCAAGGCAGCTCCACATCTCGGGCAGCACCACGAGGTCGGGCTTGTCGGCGGTGATGGCGGCAGTGATGAGGGCGCGGGCAGTGTCGATATTCTCGGGCGCGGAGGCGCCAGGCGCCATCTGGATGACGGTGGTGCGCATCTGGGCTGGTACTCCGTAGGCAGTGCCGCGTGACCATAGGACAGGCGACACGCCCCCCGCAACCGGCACGCAGGGCTGCCGCACTGTTAAAAGGGGGCGTGGCGCGATAGGATGGCCCTCTGGCTCAATATTGAAAAATCAATGGCACATTCCTCATCTTCCCGAACGGTCATCTTCGCGGCCCTTGGCGGCAACCTGCTGGTGGCGGCCACCAAATTTGGCGCGGCCTTCCTGACCGGCAGCGCCTCCATGCTCAGCGAGGCCATCCATTCCCTGATCGATACCGGCAACCAGGGCCTGCTGCTCGTGGGCATGAAGCGCGCCACCCGCCCGGCCACGGCCACGCACCCGTTCGGCCACGGGCTGGAGCTGTATTTCTGGACCTTCGTGGTGGCGCTGCTCATCTTCGGGCTGGGTGCCGGGGTCTCGCTGTATGAGGGGATCATCCACATCATCCACCCGCAGCCGGTGGCACATGTGCTGGTCAATTACATCGTGCTGGTGGCGAGCGTCGTGTTCGAAGGCTCGGTGTGGCTGATGGCGCTGCGGGCCTTCCGCAAGGAGGGCAAGGGCAGGCGCGGCTGGGTGGAGGCCGTGCAGATGAGCAAGGACCCCACCGTGTTCACTGTCCTGTTCGAGGATACGGCGGCACTGAGCGGGCTGTTCGTGGCCCTTCTGGGCAATGTCCTGGCTGAGTGGCTGGACATGCCGGTGCTTGATGGGGTGGCCTCCATCATCATCGCCTGCATCCTTGCGGTTACGGCCACTTTCCTTGCGCGGGAATCCCAGTCGCTGCTGACGGGCGAGGGGGTTGCGCCTGAGGTGCTGCGCGCGCTGCGCAACATGGCGCTGGCAGCCGATGGCGTGGAGCGGCTGAATGAGATCCGCTCCATGCATTTCGGCCCGCGCGACGTGCTGGTGGTGATCAGCCTCGATTTTCGCAATGACATGACGGCGGGGCAGGTCGAGATCGTGGTCAGCACGCTCGAGCGCCAGATCAAGCAGGCCTACCCCGAGGTCACGCGCGTGTTCATCGAGGCGCAGGACAGCCGTGGCCAGCCTGCCGCAACGCCTGCCCGCGGCACGGCCGTTACGCCGTGACGAATTCCGCCGCCCGGTAGCCCTGCGCGAACAGCAGGCTGCGCAGCGTGGTGGCGTTGATCTGGTTGCTGATCTCGCGCCGCACGGCAGGCTTGGCGTGGAAGGCAATGCCCAGCCCCGCTACCCGCAGCATGGCCAGATCATTCGCGCCATCGCCGGTGGCCAGCGCATCTTCCACGGTGACCCCTTGGGCTGCGACAAGACGCCTGAGGTGCGCAAGCTTGGCATCCGGGCCTAAAATGGGCTGGCCGACTTCCCCGGTCAGGCTGTCGCCTGCATCAAGCAGGGTATTGGCGTGGTTTTCATCAAAGCCGCACAGCTTTGCCACCCGGCTGGTGAAGAACGTGAACCCGCCTGATACAAGTGCCGTGCGCGCCCCGTTGGCTCCCATGGTGCGCACCAGTTCGACCGCCCCCGTGTTGAGCTTCACGTCCTTCCACGCTTTTTCCAGCAAGGTAACGGGCAGACCACGCAGCAGGGCCACACGCTCGCGCAGGGCGGCCTCGAATTCGATCTCGCCATTCATGGAGCGGCGCGTGATCTCGGCAATCTTCTCGCCAATGCCGGCATGGGCCGCGATATCGTCCAGCGTTTCGCAACTGACGATGGTGCTGTCCATGTCGGCCACCAGCACGCGCTTGCGGCGACCGCCAGCGGGCGTTACCAGCACGTCGATATGGGCCTTGGCGAACATATCGCGCAGGGCCGTGATGTTGGGGGCGGTGCAGGCCATCTCGACCGCTTCCCCTTCCGACAGGGTCACGGGGGCGGCAGCGTGTGCAAGGTCGCGCGCGGCTTCGATATCGACCGCCGTAAGCGATGTGGCATCACGGTTGGCCACCAGTACAAGGGTATGGGCGTGGGAAGGGGAATCAGCCATGGGGTCCGGGTCAGTGAAAGGAATGAAACAATGACACGCCCCCCTTCAGGGCAGGCGCGCGTGGCGCTAATCGTGGCGGGTCCGACCTGTTCGGGCAAGTCCGCACTCGCGCTGGCCCTTGCCCGCGAGGTGGGCGGCACCATCATCAACACCGATTCGATGCAGGTCTACCACGACCTGCGCATTCTCACCGCGCGCCCCAGCCCGGCGGAGGAAGCCTGCGTGCCCCATGCGCTGTATGGCGTGTTGCCTGCTGCCCGTAATGGGTCGGTGGCGTGGTGGCGCGAGCAGGCGCTGGCGGCGGCGGGTAGCGCGTGGGATGCCGGGCGCGTGCCAATATTTTGTGGCGGCACGGGCATGTATTTCCGCGCCCTGACCGATGGGCTGGCCGATATTCCCCAGCCGCCGCCCGCCATCCGCGAACAGGCGCGTGGCCTGCTGGCCGAACTTGGTGCCCCTGCCCTGCATGCCCGCCTGCAACAGCTTGACCCTGAAACCGCCGCCACCCTGCGCCCCACCGATGGCCAGCGCATTGCCCGCGCGTGGGAGGTGCAGGCCGCTACCGGGCACGGCATGGCATGGTGGCGGCGCGAGGCCGTGCTGCCGGGGCTTGATGCCCGCTTCATTGCCGTAAGGCTGCACCCTGCGCGTGACGGGCTGCGCGCGGCCATTGCCCGGCGCTTTCATGCCATGCTGGACCAGGGCGCGATGGCGGAGGTGCAGGCCCTGCTGGCGCAGGACCTGTCGCCCGACCTGCCGGCCATGCGCGCCCATGGCGTGCCCGAACTTGCCGCCGTGCTGCGCGGCGAGATGACACGGGCGGATGCGGCGGCGCGTGCCATCCAGTTGACCGGGCAATATACGAAGCGGCAGGCCACATGGTTTGCCCATCACCCGCTCGCGGCGCCAGAAGACACGTTTTTATATGAAAAACGATTCGAAAAAAACGAACTCGCGCAACAAATGGAAAGGGTAGACGATAAAATCATTTCTTTTGTTATTAAACGCATTGACGCGGGCCAAGGCTTTCCGTAAACCCGGCCCGGGATTTCGCCTGATCAGGGCTGGCCGGATTGTTCTGGCCGCCAGTGGCGAAGGAGCAGGACCATGAACACAGCATCGCACCAGACCGACCTGAAGCCTCACGCAGCGGGCACGGATACATCCGTACTCAGCGGCGCGGAGGTACTTCTGCGCGTACTGGCCGAGCAGGGGGTCGAGGTCATTTTCGGCTATCCCGGTGGCGCGGTCCTGCCGATTTATGATGCCATTTTCCGCCAGGATGCGATTCGCCACGTGCTGGTCCGCCATGAGCAGGCTGCCGTGCATGCGGCCGAGGCCTATGCCCGCTCGACCGGCAAGGTGGGCGTGGTGCTGGTTACCAGCGGGCCGGGTGCCACCAACACCGTGACCGGCCTGCTCGATGCCATGCTGGATTCGATTCCGGTGGTCTGCTTCTCTGGCCAGGTGGGCGTGCCGCTGATCGGCACCGATGCCTTTCAGGAGGCGGACACGACCGGCATCACCCGCCCGGCCACCAAATACAACTACCTCATCCGCCGGGCGGAAGAGGTGGCGCCGTGCGTGCACGAAGCCTTCCATATCGCGCGCAGCGGCCGCCCAGGCCCGGTGCTTGTCGACCTGCCCAAGAACCTGATGGTCGGCCCCGCGCCCTATAGCGACGCCCCGCGCGTGCCGCACCCGTCCTACCGCCCGCAGACCGAGCCGGGCCGGGACGTGATCGCGCGCGCCGTGGCCGCCATGAAGGGCGCGCGCCGCCCGCTGTTCTATACCGGTGGCGGCATCATCAATGCCGGGCCGGAGGCATCAGCCGCCCTGCGCAAGCTGGTGGAAAAGACGGGCTTTCCGTGCACCTCCACGCTGATGGGGCTGGGGGCGATGCCTGCGGGTGACCGGCGCTTCCTTGGCATGCTGGGCATGCACGGCACGTACGAGGCCAACATGGCCACCCATGGCTGCGACGTGCTGATTGCGCTGGGTTCGCGCTTTGATGACCGCGTGACCGGCAGGCTCGATGCGTTCTCGCCCGGTTCGTTCAAGATCCATGCCGATATCGACCCCAGCCAGATCAACAAGATCGTGCAGGTTGACGTGGGCATTGTGGGGGATGCGCGGCGCGTGGTCGAGATGATGCTGGAGGAGTGGGAGTGCACGCCCGCCAATACCCGCCAGCCCATCGACATGGCGCAGTGGTGGCACCAGATCAACGAATGGCGCAAGACCGACAGCCTCGGCTTCGTGCAGGACAGGGCGCCCGAGGCGATCATCCGCCCGCAATATGCCATCCGCCGCCTGCATGAACTCGCCACCGCCACCGGGCGCGACACCTATGTCTCGACCGAGGTGGGGCAGCACCAGATGTGGGCGGCCCAGCATTTCGGCTTTGACAAGCCCAATCGCTGGCTGACCTCGGGCGGGCTTGGCACCATGGGCTATGGCCTGCCCGCCGCCGTGGGCGCGCAGATTGCCCATCCCGATGCGCTGGTGATCGACATTGCGGGTGAAGCCTCGACGCTGATGAACATCCAGGAACTTTCCACCATCGCGCAGTACCGCCTGCCGGTTAAGGTGTTCATTTTGAACAACCAGTATATGGGCATGGTGCGCCAGTGGCAGGAACTGCTGCATGACTCGCGCTATTCCGAGAGCTACAGCGCAGCGCTGCCCGATTTCGTTAAGCTGGCGGAAAGCTTTCATGGCAAGGGCCTGCGCGCGACCTGCATGGGCGAGCTTGATGGTGTGATTGCCGAGATGCTGGCCCATCCCGGCCCGGTGGTGGCGGATATATGCGTGGCGCAGGATGAAAACTGCTACCCCATGATCCCCTCGGGGGCAGCGCATAACCAGATGCTCCTCGGCCCCGATCAGGATGACGAGATCAGCGCCGAAGGCCGCATGCTGGTCTGATCGCGCCCCTGCCTGTAGCGCGCCGCACTACAGGTTTCTGTCCTTTCCTGCCGCCCCTGCCCTGCAGGGCGGCGCCCCAAGCAGTCAGGAAACACATCATGACCACGCAGCAGGAGAGCCCGGTCTCCGCGGTCATTTCCATTCAGGTCGAGAACGAGAGCGGCGCGCTGGCCCGCGTGATCGGCCTGTTCTCAGGTCGTGGATACAATATCGAGAGCCTGACCGTGGCTGCGGTGGATGAAACCCGCCGCCAGTCGCGCATCAATATCGTGACGACCGCGACCCCGCATGTGCTGTGCCAGATCCGCGCGCAGGTGGAGCGGCTGGTGCCGGTGTACCGCGTGGCGGTCATGACCGGGCGCGAACCGCACGTGGCGCGCGAGATGGCGCTCGTCAAGGTGATTGCCAGCGGCGAGCGCCGGGCCGACGCGCTGCGTATCGCGCAGGCCTTCCGCGCGCACCCGGTTGATGCCTCGGCCACCTCGTTCGTCTTTGAGCTGACCGGCGCGTCCGACAAGCTTGATGCCTTCATCGACCTCATGCGTCCCCTTGGCCTTGCCGAGGTGTCGCGCACGGGTATTGCCGCCATCGCCCGTGGGGCAGCAATCCTGTAAGGGTCGCGTTTTCTACTTCATCCGTTTTTCATTCCTCAAGGAGCAACACCATGCGCGTCTATTATGATCGCGATGCCGACGTGAACCTGATCAAGAGCAAGAAGGTTGCCATCATCGGCTACGGCAGCCAGGGCCATGCCCATGCCAACAACCTCAAGGACTCCGGCGTGACCGACATCGTTGTCGGCCTGCGCCCGGAATCGAAGGCCGTTGCCAAGGCCGAGGCCGCCGGCTTCAAGGTCATGACCCCCGCCGATGCCGCCAAGTGGGCCGATGTGGTGATGGTGCTGACCCCTGATGAGGGCCAGGGCGCGCTGTACAAGGAATCGCTGGAAAAGAACCTCAAGCAGGGCGCGGCCCTTGCCTTCGCGCATGGTCTGGCCATTCACTTCCGCATCATTGAGGCGCGTCCCGACCTTGATGTGTTCCTGATCGCGCCCAAGGGTCCTGGCCACACCGTGCGTTCGGAATACCAGAAGGGTGGCGGCGTGCCGTCGCTGGTGGCCGTGGCGCAGAATGCCTCGGGCAATGCGCTTGAAATCGCGCTGTCCTATGCTTCCGCCAACGGCGGTGGCCGTGCAGGCATCATCGAGACCACCTTCAAGGAAGAGGTCGAAACCGACCTGTTCGGCGAGCAGGCCGTGCTGTGCGGTGGTCTGGTCGAGCTGATCCGCGCGGGCTTCGAGACGCTGGTTGAAGCCGGTTACGCCCCCGAGATGGCCTATTTCGAGTGCCTGCACGAAATGAAGCTGATCGTCGACCTGATCTATGAAGGCGGCATCGCGAACATGAACTACTCCATCTCCAACACTGCGGAGTATGGTGAATACGTGTCCGGCCCGCGCGTGATCACGCCGGAAACCAAGGTCGAGATGAAGAAGATCCTGACCGACATTCAGGATGGCACCTTCGTGCGCAACTTCATCCTTGAAAACCAGTCCGGCAACATCGGCTTCAAGGCTACCCGTGCGCATAACAACGAGCACCAGATCGAGAAGGTGGGCGAGAAGCTGCGCGGCATGATGTCGTGGATCGGCAAGAACAAGCTGGTCGACAAGGCCCGCAACTGATCCATGCAAAATAACGCAGGCGCCCTGCCGCCAGCGTATTTTCAGCGCCAGCCGGATTGTTCCGGCTGGCGTTTTTTTTATGTCCGCTTTCATGGGACTGCCCCGCATTTGCCGTGACACGACCGGGCACGGGTGCCACCATGCGCGCCGGTATGAATAGCAGGAGCGCCGTATCGTGACGGACTACGTAATTCCCCCCTACACCCTTCCTGTCGTGCCAGTGGAGGGGAGTGCGGGTGTCTTTCCTGTCAGGCGGATATGGTGCGTGGGGCAGAACTATGCCGCCCATGCGCGTGAGATGGGCAGCAACCCCGAGCGCTCCGAGCCCTTCTTTTTTGCCAAGCCGGCTGATGCGGTAGTACCCGGTGGCGGGCTGCTGCCGTTTCCCGTCAGCACGGCCGACCTGCATCATGAGGTGGAGCTTGTTGCCGCCATCGGGCGCGAGGGGGCGGACATTGAGGTGGAGAAGGCGCTCTCGCACATCTATGGCTATGCGGTGGGGCTGGACATGACCCGGCGCGACCTGCAGGCCGCCGCCAAGAAAGCGGGCCGCCCGTGGTCGCTGGCCAAGGGGTTTGACCAGTCCTGTCCCATTTCCGCCGTGGTGCCAGCCGCGCGCATTGGTCACCCCGAAAGTGGGGCCATTGCCCTGAGCATCAATGGCGAGCAGCGCCAGAAAGGCGACCTGGTGGAAATGATCTGGTCCGTGCCCGAGATTGTTTCCTGCCTCAGCCGTTTTGTAACCCTTGCGCCGGGCGACCTGATCATGACCGGCACGCCCTCGGGCGTGGGGCCGGTCAAGCGGGGCGATGTGTTGCATGCCACCTGTGCCGGGGTGGGTGAGCTCAACGTGACCTATACCGGCTGAAGCCTGCCGCTTGTGGATGATAAAAGCTTTTGGGTGCCGTCTTTTTTCAAAAAGGCGGCGTTCTTGTCGAAGCTTTTTGAAAAAAAGCTTCACCAAAAACTTTTCATTGTTGGTGCAATGCGCTGCAGGCCGCCGTTTTACAGACATTTAGGGAAGGAAAAGAGATGCAATACCGCCAGCTTGGCCGTTCAGGCCTCAGGATTTCCGCCTTCACGTTGGGCACCATGACCTTTGGCGGCAAGGGCGACTTTGCCAAGACCGGTGATACGGACCTTGCAGGCGCCCGCCGCCAGCTTGACCTGTGCATCGAGGCCGGGATCAACATGTTCGATACCGCCGATATCTATTCAGCCGGTGTGTCGGAGGAAATTCTTGGCGCGGCGCTGAAGGGCCGCAGCGATGACATCATGGTCACCACCAAGGCCCGCTTTACCATGGGCAAAGGCGCGAATGACGCCGGGCTGTCGCGCTATCACCTCATCCGCTCATGCGAAGCCAGCCTCAAACGGCTGGGGCGTGACCATATCGACCTGTATTACCTGCATGAATGGGATGGCCAGACCCCGCTTGATGAAACGCTCGAAGCGCTCGACACCCTGACCCGCGCGGGCAAGATCCGTTATACCGGGGTGTCCAATTTCTCGGCATGGCACCTGATGAAGGCGCTGTCGGTTGCCGAACGTGACCGGCTGATCGCACCCGTCGCGCAGCAGATCTATTACTCGCTGCAGGCGCGCGAGGCGGAATATGAACTGCTGCCGCTTTCGCTCGACCAGGGCATTGGCGTGCAGGTGTGGAGTCCCATGGCCGGGGGCCTGCTTTCGGGCAAGTACCGTCGGGGCAAGCCGCAGCCCGCAGGGACGCGCCAGATCGAGAAATGGGGCGAGCCGCCGGTTCATGATATCGAAAAGCTCTATGATGTGGTGGAAGTCCTCGTCAGCATTGCCGAGGCCCGCAACATCTCCGCCGCCCAGGTGGCGCTGGCATGGGTGGCGCAGCGGCCCGCCATTACCTCCATCGTGATCGGCGCACGCACCGAGGCGCAGCTTGTCGATAACCTCAAGGCCGCCGACCTTGTGCTGAGTGCTGAAGAAATCAGCCGCCTTGATGCAGCAAGCGCCCCCCCGCTGCTCTATCCCTACTGGCATCAGGCCAGCAATGCGTCTGACCGCCTCTCGGCCGCTGACCTGCTGCTGCTTGGTCCGGCAGTGGCGGCCAAGGCCAAAAAGGCAGAGTAAAAAAACAGAAGTTTCTGGGTGCCGCCTTTTTTCAAAAAGGCGGCGTTCCTGTCGAAGCTTTTTGGAAAAATCTTTACCAAAACGCCTTGACTGTTGATGAATTTTTGCGGTGGCAGGTCGGATTGGCCGACATTCAGCATCAGCCGCCCAATGAAGTGGCAGCGCTTCTTCATAACTCTTTGGGCGAATGGCCGTTACGCCGATAAGGCACGGCAAGCGTGATCTGGATCAAGGTTGCAGGCCCTGCGCCAATGGTCAGCTAACCCCATGATCAGACACGGCATGGAAGAAGGAAACTGGCAGCCAGTATCTTGTAATAACATCGAACGGATCCCATCTGGAATCCAGCGCCTTGCCGTTGCCTGTTGAGGGACGGCGCAAAGGCAGAACCATCCTGTCGCCTGATTGAAAGGGACGAAGAAACATATGAACATCGAGAAATTCACGGAACGTTCGCGCGGTTTCCTGCAGGCTGCCCAGACCATTGCCATGCGCGACTACAACCAGCAGTTGACACCCGAGCACCTGCTCAAGGCCCTGCTTGATGATGATCAGGGCGCCGCTTCCGCCCTGATCCGTGCCGCAGGCGGTGACGTGCCCGCCATTACCAGCGCCAACGAAGCCGCTCTTGCCAAGCTGCCAAAGGTGCAGGGCAGTGGCGCAGGCCAGCCCAGCGCCACCGGTGAACTGGTGCGCGTGCTTGATGCAGCCGAGCAGGCCGCACAGAAGGCGGGTGATGGCTTTGTTGCGCAGGACCGGCTGCTCGCCGCCATTGCCGCATCTGAAACACCTGCCGGTCAGGCCCTGCGTGCTGGTGGTGCCACGCCACAGGCGCTGGAAAAAGCCATTGCCACCATCCGCAAGGGACGCACCGTGGATAGCGAAAACGCCGAAGCCAATTTTGACGCGCTGAAGAAATATGCCCGCGACGTGACCGAGGTGGCCCTTCAGGGCAAGCTCGATCCGGTCATTGGCCGTGATGAGGAAATCCGCCGCGCCATTCAGGTGCTGGCACGCCGCAGCAAGAACAACCCGGTTCTGATCGGTGAGCCAGGCGTTGGCAAGACCGCCATCGTTGAAGGGCTGGCCCAGCGTATCGTCAATGGCGACGTGCCCGAGGCGCTCAAGAACAAGAAGCTCCTCTCGCTCGACATGGGTGCGCTGGTTGCAGGTGCGAAGTTCCGTGGTGAGTTCGAGGAACGCCTGAAAGCGGTACTGAAGGAGATCGAGTCCGCCGAAGGCCAGATCATCCTGTTCATCGATGAGATGCACACCCTCGTGGGCGCAGGCCGCAGCGACGGCGCGATGGATGCCTCCAACCTCATCAAGCCCGAACTCGCCCG
>NZ_CP041348.1:1602500-1830000 GCF_009834365.1 Komagataeibacter xylinus
CGGTGGTTGGGCGGCAAAATCACGCGGAATGACAGCACAAGCATGATGCAGCCCATGAACAGCGCCATCCACCCGTTGAACAGGCTGATGTCGTTATAATAATGGATGGGGTTGTTGACCTGCAGCATCACGGTCGAGAACACACCGTAACCAAAGCCGCCCACGCCGAATTTGGGGTGGAACTGCAACCACACGCCGGGCAGCAGCATGATGCATAGCGAGAGCCACAGCAGCGGGTAGCCATCAATCTGCGGCAGCAGGAAGATATGGCACAGCAGCCCCGCCGGTATGCCCAGCGCCGTGCCTGCCGCCATCATCCCCGCCGCGCGTGAGGCGGAGGGCAGGGTGGAGAGCAGGCTTGCCGCTGCCACCACGTACAGCATCATGGTCGGCCCCGCCGTCCAGTGCAGCACGTACCAGATCAGCGTGGTCAGCAGCGTGATCAGCGCGCCGCGGGCTGCGTTGCGCAGCGCGGTGGGCCATTCCAGATAGGGTTGCAGGCGCAGTTTGCGCCCCGCACTGCCCCGGCGCGAGAGGTCCTGCAGCGCCGTGTCGATCTGGCCGAGCAGGTCCTGAATGTCATCAAGGAACAGCAGCGAGCGGGGCGAATGGGTGGCGCGCGCCTCATCGATCATGATGGCCCGCGCATGCTGGATGCGCGCGCAGCCCTGCGTCCACATTCCTTCGAGCGCCTGGTCTTTTGTCAGGTCCAGCAGGGTGTGCAGCATGGCCTCGATCTCGCCATGCACCGTGCGGTCCTGCTCGGTGTCAGCAGGGGTGATGGTGTGGGGATGGTACGAGGCCACGATGCCTGAAAGCCGTGCGAGCCCTGCCCTGATCTCGCGCTGGCGCACGCTGATGTCGTAATTGTCGGCCGCCGCGTATTCCACCGCATCCGACAGGCGGGCAATGCGGGTGAGCATGGCCGCGCGGCTGTCATGAAACGTGGAGGGCAGGGCGCGGAACGTGCTGCCGGGCAGGGCATCGGGGTTCTGCGCGGGCACATTGCTGTAGCCCTGGTGGAAGGTCAGGATATAGCTGACCGTATCACGGAACAGGGCATGGATCTGGGTGAACAGCGTGTCCGACCGCCGCGGCGAGGTGACCATGAACACCGCCGCCGTGGTGACAATGCCCACCACCACGGCGGCAAGGCGCGACATGGCGGAGAGGAAGATGCCATCGGGGTTGTCAAACGCGGGGGCGGAGATGATGACGATGGTATAACCGGTCAGCACCGCGGCATAGGCGCGGAACAGCCGCAGGAAGGTGGCCGCCATGCAGGCCAGCCCCACCACCACCGACAGCCCCATGAAATACAGCACCGGTGACTGCACGAACACCGCCATCAGCCCCACGCTGATCGTGGCCCCGATGATGGTGCCGATGATGCGCCACACGCTTTTTGAAACCAGCGCCCCCACCGTGGGGTTGGCCACGATCATGACCGTGGTGACCGAACTCATGGGCGACTGGAGCTGGAACGAGAAGGCCAGGAACAGCGCAATGCCCACCGAAAGCAGCGCGCGCGCGCTGAACGCCGCCGTGGTGCGGGTGGCGGCCCATTGGGCATCATCGGAGAAAATGCGCTTCAGGCTGGACAACATTGGGCGAAAAACTCCCGGCAGCGGCGTAGGGGCTACCTGATAAACCCGGCGGTGGGAAGAGCAGAAAATACGCAGCCGGAATTTATTGTATGACAATTAGTGTCATGTCAATTATATTGATACTACCGGTTCTGCCGCCGGGCAGCCATCTCCATAAATGGTCATGATTCTGCGCCCCCCGCATGCTATCGCGCGGCAGGCACCGTGGCCGCGACCCGACCAACCAGCACAGGGAATGCTCATGACCGACCGTTCGCCACTGCCCGATATCGAGGGCACGGGTTTCCAGGACATGCGAATGACCTTCCTCACCATGCGGCTCGCCAATACCTGGCGGCTGGTGCTTGACCGCGCCCTGCGGGTGGAGGGCATGAGCATGGCGATGATGCGCCCGCTCGCCTACCTGATGATGCTGCCCGATGGCGTAAGCCAGCGCGCGCTCGCCCATGCCATGAACACCGACAGTTCGGCCCTGGTGCGCGTGCTTGACCTGCTGGAGGATGAAGGGCTGGTCGAACGCCGCCCCGACCCCGCTGACCGCCGCGCCAAGACCCTGCACCTGACCGCGCGCGGCACGCGCAAATGCGCAGCCCTGCACCAGATCTGCGCAGGCATGGAGGCCCGTGTGCTCGGTGGCGTGGAGGCTGGGCAGGTGCAGGCCATGATGGATGTGCTGGCCGTAGTGCTGCGCCACGCGGAGGGCGTGCTGCGTGAGGGCGAGGGAGCAGCCTGTGCTGATAACGCGCCCTGAAATGATGTACATCAGTTTATCGTGCGGCCCGGTGGTATAGAAGACTGGGTTCTGGTGTTCCCCGCATTGGCTTTAAAGGTTCCCTCCATGATCGTATTGCTCCACCCCGTTGCGACCGGCCCGCGCCTTTGCGGCAGCATGGGGCCGATGGCATGAAGTGGCGTGACGCAGCGATTGGCGCGGGGCTTGTCGTGGTGGCGGCAGGTTGCGGCGTGGGGTGGTACGTGGTGCAGCACCGGGGCGAACTGCCGCCGGGGCTGGCGCGTGCCAACGGGCGGCTGGAACTCGCCCGTATCGATGTGGCGGTCAAATATCCCGGTCGCATTACCGAACTCGATTTCAATGAGGGCGATACGGTCGCAGCCAGTCAGGTGCTGGCGCGTGAGGATGACATCAGCGCCCGCGCCAGCCTTGACGCCGCCCGCGCCCATCTGCGCGCAGCCCAGGCCGACGTGGCGCGCGCGCAGGCCGAGCACGATGCCCGGCAGGCAACCCTGCACCTCGCGCAGCACGACATGGACCACGCGCAGACCATGTTCCGCCAGCACCTTGTCTCTGACATGGAAGTGACCCAGCACCAGACCAATCTCGACACCGCCACCGCAGCGGCCGAGGCCGCCGGGCGCGCGGTGGATGGCGCGCAGGCCGTGGCCGATGCAGCCCAGGCGCAGGTGGCGCAGGCTCAGTCCGCCGAGGATGACATGACCATCCGCGCCCCCGTGGCGGGCCGGATCGAATACCGCATCGTGGAAAAAGGCGCCGTGCTGCCTGGCGGCGGCCGCGTGGCCTCCCTGCTCAACCCGGCGGATATGTACCTGACCGTGTTCTATCCTTCGCAGCAGGCGGGGCAGCTGCATGTGGGCGATCAGGCGCGCATCGCCCTTGACGCGCTGCACCAGCAGGTCATTCCCGCCACCATTTCCTTCGTCTCGCCCGAGGCGCAGTTCACCCCCAAATATGTCGAGACCGCAACCGAGCGCGACAAGCTGGTCTATCGCGTCAAGTTGCGGGTCAGCCCCGAAACGGCAGCGCGTTATGGCAGCGTGCTCAAGGCAGGCATGACGGGTGATGGCTATGTGCGCACCGATCCTGCTGTCCATTGGCCCGCAAGCCTCGATGTGGCCGATGCCCCGCAATGAGCGAGGCCGCGCCCCATAATCCGCCGGGTATCCGCATTGCCGGGGTCACGCACCGCTACGGCGCGGTCACGGCGCTGGCGGATGTGACGCTGGACCTGCCCGCGGGCACCACCATTGGCCTTGTGGGGCCTGATGGCGTGGGCAAGTCCACCCTGCTCGGGCTGATTGCAGGCGTGCGCAGGCTCCAGTCGGGCCGGCTTGATGTGCTGGGAGCGGATATAGGTGAGCGCCACGCGCGCGAGGCGTTCCTGCCGCGTGTCGCCTTCATGCCGCAGGGGCTGGGGCGCAACCTGTATCCCACTCTTTCGGTGTGGGAGAACATCGACTTCTTTGCCCGCCTGTTCGGCATGGATGCCCGCGAGCGCGATGCCCGCATCCAGCGCCTGCTTGATGCAACGGGCCTTGCCCCGTTCCCCGACCGCGCGGCGGGCCATCTTTCGGGCGGCATGAAGCAGAAGGTCAGTCTGTGCTGTGCGCTGGTGCATGATCCCGACCTGCTGATCCTTGATGAACCCACCACCGGCGTCGATCCGCTCTCGCGCCAGCAGTTCTGGACACTGGTGGACCAGTTGCGCCGCGAGCGCCCCACCATGACCGTGATCGTCTCCACCGCCTACATGGAGGAAGCCGAGCGGTTTGCGTGGCTGGTGGCGATGGATGACGGCAAGGTGCTGATCAGCGACCAGACGCAAAAGGTGCTCGAGCGCACGCACGCCACATCGCTGGAGGCGGCGTATATCTCGCTCCTGCCCGAGGGCAAGCGGCAGGAAGCCAGCGGCTTCGTCATTCCGCCCTATGCCAATCCCGGCGGCCCGCCCGCCATCGAGGCCGAGCACCTGACCCGCCGCTTCGGCAGCTTTACGGCAGTAAGCGATGTGAGCTTTACCATCAGCCGGGGCGAGATATTCGGCTTCCTCGGCTCGAATGGCTGCGGCAAGTCCACCACCATGAAGATGCTGACCGGCCTGCTTGATGCCAGCAGCGGCACGGCAAAACTCTTTGGCGAGCAGATCACGGCGGGCGATATGAAAACCCGCATGCGCATCGGCTACATGTCGCAGGCGTTCTCGCTGTATGAGGAACTGACCGTGCGGCAGAACCTCATGCTGCAGGCGCGGCTGTACCGCATTCCGGCAGCGCAGGCCGCGCAGCGCGTGGCGCAGGCCATCGAATCGTTCGAACTCAGCGCGTGCGCCGATGTCAGCCCCGCCTCCCTGCCGCTGGGTATCCGCCAGCGCCTGCAACTGGCTGCGGCGTGCATCAACAACCCCGAAATCCTGATCCTTGATGAGCCGACCTCCGGCGTGGACCCGGCTGCGCGTGACATGTTCTGGCGGCACCTCATCCGCCTGTCGCGTCAGGATCATGTGACGATTTTCGTCTCGACCCATTTCATGAACGAAGCCGCGCGGTGCGACCGTATCTCGCTCATGCATCGCGGCCATGTGCTGGCCGTGGGCACGCCCGCCGAACTGGTGAAAAAGCGCAACGCCCCCAGTCTTGAGGCCGCCTTCATCGCCTATTTGCAGGATGCCGAGGCCGCGACCGATGCGCAGGAACACGCGGCGGCTCCCGCGCGGCAGGGTGCGGCACGTACATGGTGGCATGCGCTGGGCGGGAGGCTGTCGGCGCGGTTTGGTGCCGTGGGGGGCGCGTGGCTGCCGCGTGCCTGGGCCTTTGCCCGGCGCGAGGGGGTGGAACTGCTGCGCGACCGGCTGCGGCTGACCTTCGCCCTGATCGGCCCGCTGATCCTGCTGGTGGTGGCGGCCTCGAGCATTTCGTTCGATGTGGAAGGCGTGCGTTTTACGGTTGATGACCATGAC
Source organism: Komagataeibacter xylinus (assembly GCF_009834365.1). Taxonomy (NCBI): domain Bacteria; kingdom Pseudomonadati; phylum Pseudomonadota; class Alphaproteobacteria; order Acetobacterales; family Acetobacteraceae; genus Komagataeibacter; species Komagataeibacter xylinus. Next base: position 1,607,821 of record NZ_CP041348.1, read on the forward strand.
CGCACCACCATCAGCCGGGACCTGATCGACAGTTTTCGCGGCTCCACCTATTTCCATGAACTCGCCCCCGTGGCGGATGCCGACGGGCTGGACCGCGAGATCCGCAATGGCACGGTGCAACTGGCGCTCGACATCCCCGCAGGCTTCGCGCGTGATCTCGAGGCCGGGCGCAGGCCCGAGATCGGGGTCATCATTGATGGCGCGGTGCCGTTCCTCGCGGCCAATGTGCGTGCCTACGTGACCGGCGTGCTGGCCGGTTACGCCAGCACGCTGGGCCGCGCCATGCCGCAGGGGGCCGTGATTCCCATCACCGTGGAGCCGCGCTTTTCCTACAATCAGGAATTCCGCAGCATCTACGCCATGACGCCGGGCGTGATCATGCTTGCCCTCATCCTCATTCCCACCATGCTCACCGCCCTGGGCGTGGTGCGCGAGAAGGAGGTGGGCTCCATTGTCAATCTCTACGCATCCCCTGCCTCGGTGGGGCAGTACCTCATGGGCAAGCAGGCGCCTTACGTGGCGCTGGCCACCATCAGCTATTTCATGCTCGTGCTGGTGGCCGTGGTGGTGATGGGGGTGCCGCTCAAGGGGTCATTGCTTGCCCTCACGCTGGGGGGCGTGCTGTTCGTGCTGTCGGCCACCGGGCTGGGGCTGCTGATTTCCACTTTTGTCAGCTCGCAGGTGGCGGCCATTTTCGGCACGTCGATCATCTGCCTCATCCCGGCAGTCAACTTTTCCGGCCTGCTCTATCCGGCCTCAACACTTACAGGCATCAGCCGCCTCGTGGGCCTGGGCTTTCCGGCCACGTGGTACCAGCTCATCAGCCTGGGCTGCTTTACCAAGGGGCTGGGGGTGGCAAGCTTCGGGCCGATGTATCTGGCGCTGGGCGGGTTTGGCGCAAGCTACATGCTGGCCGCCCGCCTTCTGCTGAAAAAACAGGAAGCCTGAGCACATGATGCGCTGGCTGCTCAATGTCGGTCTGCTGTGTGGCAAGGAGCTGCGCAGCCTGGTGCATGACCGGGTGCTGCTCGGGCTGATCGTGTTCGCCTTCAGCGCGGGTGTGCTGCTGGTGGCCAACGGGGTGAAGGTGGAGGTGTCAAACGCCACCATCGCTTTCATCGACGAGGATAATTCCCCCCTCTCGCGCCGCATGCGTGATGCGGTGCAGCCACCCTACTTCAAGCCGCCCGTTATGGTGGACCGCACGCAGGCGCTCGAGGGCATGGACAGGGGGGACTACATCTTCGTGGTCGATATTCCCCCCAATTTCCAGTCCGATGTGCTGGCGGGCCGCGTGCCTGCCGTGCAACTGCGCGTGGATGCCACCGCCATGACCCAGGCCGGGCTGGGCACGGAATACCTCAACGAGATCCTGATGGGGGAGGTGGATGACATGCTGCATGTGCCATCGCCCATCGATCAGGTGCCGTTTGCCGTGCAGAGCCGCATCCGCTTCAACCCCAACAGTGAATCGAAATGGTTCACCTCGGTCATGCAGATCGTGACCAACATCACCATCCTGTCCATCGTGCTTGTGGGGGCTGCGGTCATCCGCGAGCGCGAGCATGGCACGCTCGAGCACCTGCTGGTCATGCCCGTGAGTGCAAGCGAGATTGCGGTAGCCAAGATCGTGACCAACGGGCTGGTCATTTTCGTGGGTGCCATCATCTCGCTATGGCTGGTGGTGCATGTGTGGCTTGGCGTGCCGATTGCGGGTTCGGTGGCGCTGTTTGCCGCGTGCTCGCTGCTGTACCTGTTCTCGGCCACGGCGCTGGGCATCATGCTGGCCACGGTGGCGCCCACCATGCCGCAGTTCGGGCTGCTGGTGGTGCCGGTCTATGCGGTGGCCTACCTGCTGTCGGGTGCGGCAACGCCGGTGGAAAGCATGCCGCAGGTGATGCAGGTGGTGGTGCGCTTTCTGCCCACCACGCAGTTCGTCAACCTGTCGCAGGCCATTCTGTACCGCGATGCGGGGCTGGGGGCGATCGCGCTGCCGCTGCTGACCGTGACGGTGACGGGCATTGTATTTCTTGTATTCGCGCTCATGCGCTTCAGATCCATGTTGGCAAGGCAGGAATGATGAGGAACAGATTGGCGCGGGCCGCCCGCATGGGAAGTGTTGCGGTGGCCGTGGGGCTTGTGGCGGGGTGCTCGCCCTTCCGCACGCATGCGCCGCCATCCCACGTAACGGTGCCCCGGCAATTCACGCAGGCAGGCATGGCGGGCGCGCAGGCCCCCACTGACCTCACGCGCTGGTGGGAGGCATGGCATGATCCGGGGCTGACGCAGGCGGTCGAGACCGCGCTGGCCGCAAGCCCGGACATCCGCATCGCGCGCGACCGCGTGCTTGAGGCGCGGGCCATGCATACGGTGGTGCGCTCCGCGCTTTACCCCACCGTGGGGGCCACCGGCAACATGATGGGCGGCGACATAGACTGGCGCGATGCCGATGGCCTGCCTGATTCCAATCGCAGTGCGGATGGCCACCTTGCGGGCATCACCGCCTCGTGGGAGCCGGACCTGTTTGGTGGCCGCCATGCCGATGCGAAGGCGGCAAAGGATGGCGTGAAGGCGGAGGAAGAATATTTCCACGGCGTGCAGATGGTCATCGCCGCCGATGCCGCTGACAGTTACCTGCGTGCCCAGGGCGTGCAGCGCCAGATCGCCCTGACCGACCGGGGCATTGCAACCCTGGGGCAGTTGCACGCTTACGGGCAGGCGCGTTTTGCATCAGGGCAGGCGACGGCTGCGGATGTGCGGCTGATCGAGCAGAAACTCTCTGAAATGAAGGCGCGCAGGCCGCTTCTTGTAGCCCGGCTTGACCTCATGCACCGCAGGCTTGCCGTGCTGTCCGGCCAGACGCCGGAGGGGCTGCCGGCACCTGCGGCACCTCCGGCCTATTTCGTGCCGCCCGCCCCCATGGGGCAGATGCCGGACACGGTGCTTGAGCGCAGGCCCGATGTGCGCGCCCGGCGCGATCAGGTGGATGCGGCGCTCAATCGGCTCAAAAGTGCCAAGACGGATCTGCTGCCCCGCTTCGGGCTGGAATTCTTTGGCGGCGACGGACGGCTGCATTTTGATGGCATTCCCGGCCTGTCGGGCACGGGCGGGCTGATTGCGCTGACCACCTACCTGCCCATCTTCACCGCCAACCGCATTCAGGCGCGCATCCATGCTGCCAGCGCCCGGCTTGATGCGGCGGTTGCGGGTTATGACAAAAGCCTGCTGCATGCTTTGGCCGAGGTGGAGGACGGGTATGAAAACCGCCTCGGCCTTGATGCCCGCGATGTGGAACTGACGCAGGCGCAGGCGCAGGCCGGGCAGGTTGCGCATGACCTGGCCGGTCTGTATGCCGGTGGGCAGCGCACGCTTGGCGATGTGCTTCAGGCCCGCATGCAGGCACTCGATGCGCAGGCGGCGGTGCTGTCCAATCAGGACTCGCGCACGCAGGCCACCATTCAACTGGCCCGTGTACTGGGCGGGGGCTGGCAGGAGGCGACGCCGGTCGCGCACTAGGCGCCGGGCAGGAAAGGAGAGACATCGGATGTCGGTCGGAATGGCCCTGCTGCTGGCTGTTGTGGCCATATGCGTTGTTGTTTTCCTCATTGAGCGGTGCAAGCTCAATCCGTTCCTGGCGCTGTTCCTTGCCTCCATGCTGCTCGGCTTTGCCGCCGGCATGCCCGCAACCCATGTGGTGAGCACGTTCGAGAAGGGGGCAGGGCAGGTGCTGGGCCAGATCGCCTCGGTCATTGCCCTGGGCACCATGCTGGGCAAGATGCTTGAGGTGTCAGGCGGGGCGGACCGCATTGCCATGACCGTGGTAGCGCTGGCCGGGCCCAGGCGGCTGGACTGGGCCATGATGGTGATCGGGCTGCTGGTCGGGCTGTCGGTGTTCTTTACGGTGGGCTTTGTGGTGCTGGTGCCGCTGGCCTTTTCCATCGCGCGGCAGACAAAAATGCCCATCCTGCACGTGGCCCTGCCGGTTACGGCGGCCCTTTCGGTGGTGCAGGGCTACATGCCGCCTCATCCCGGCACCATGTTCGCGCTGGCGGCCTACCATGCCGATATTGGCCGCCTGATCTGGATGGGTGCTGTGGTCAGCCTGCCTGCCGCCATCATTGCCGGCCCGCTCTATACCCGCTTCATCGTGCCCCGCCTGCCGGCTGATGCCGGGGCACAGGCGGCCAGCATGCACGGCGCCAGTACGCCGCGCGATCCTGCCAGCCTGCCGGGTTTTGGCATTACCCTCTTTACCATTCTCGCTCCCATGGTGCTGATGCTGGCGGGCTCCGCCACGCGCTTCATGGGGCCGCAGGCGGGTGCATGGGTGCAGGTGCTGCGCTTTGCGGGCGACCCGAATGTGGGGCTGGGGCTGGCGGCGCTGCTGTCATTCTGGACGCTGGGGCTGCGGCGCGGCATGACGCGCGAGAAGGTGCTGGCGTGCTCCAATGAATGTCTTGGCCCGCTGGCGGGGCTGTTGCTCATGATCGGGGCGGGTGGCGGTTTTGGCGCGGAACTGATGGATAGCGGCATATCCGACGCCATTGCCCGTGCGGCGGTCGGCATGCACGTGCCGCTGCTTGTGCTGGCCTGGGGGCTGGCCGCGGGCATGCGGGTGGCCGTAGGGTCGGCTACGGTAGCTATGAGCACCACGGCGGGCATCGTGGCCCCCATCATGACACATGGCAGCACGATCTCGCCCGAGCTTGTGGTGCTGGCTACCGGGGCAGGGGCAGTGATGTTCGGGCCGATGAATGATTCCGGCTTCTGGCAGGTGCGCGATGCGCTGGGACTGACCGTGCCGCAGACCCTGCGCACATGGTCCGTGCTGGAAACGCTGATTGGTATGGTGGGGCTTGCGATGTGCGTGCTGCTGCAGGCCTGTGGCCTGTGAAATGGAAGCGTCCGGGTGCTGCCTTGTTTTCAGGAAGGCGGCGTTCCCTGAAGCTTTTTTAAAAAAGCTTCACCAAAACCTTTGTCTGATTTTTCAAACAGTTTCCAGCCGCGCATGGGCGATCATTGCGAATCTCCCGGCTGGGCGGAAAATAAGGTTACCCTGTTGTTACCGCGCCGCCGGATGCAGGGCGCGCAATAGGCGGGGTAACATTCAAAGACTGTTATTTATCAAGAAGTTGGGTGGTGCCGACACTCGGAATTGAACCGAGGGCCTACTGATTACGAATCAGTTGCTCTACCCCTGAGCTATGTCGGCAAACCTGTGGCGTCTGATAAACGATGGGCTGGCATGATGCAATATATCAATTGCAGCATTCCCCATTTTAATTTGGTCTATATGGTGGGGGCAGATGAGTACGTCATTTTCCTCCCGGCAGATGCGCTGTGATGATGCGGGCATCGGCCCCGTGCCCCATATCCGCATTATTGGCGGCCTGTCGGAATGTCCCGGCTGCGGGCTGTACCAGCGCCTGCCCGAGCTCGCGCCCGGCCAGCAGGCCCTGTGCACGCGCTGCGGGCAGAAGCTCGCGCGCAGGCGGCGCACGGCACCGCTGGCAACGCCGCTGGCCTTCTGCATCAGCTCGGCGGCGTTCTATCTCGCAGCCCTCGCCTCATCGCTCATGACGCTGGATGTGTATGGCAGGCAGCGCACCGTGGACCTGCTGACCGGGCCGATGGAACTCATGCATGAAGGCTGGGGCGAGGCCGGGATTCTGGTGGGAGCGGTAACCGTGCTGGCACCCGCGGTGGCGATCGGGTTCATGTTTGCCATCCTGTATGCCGCCGCCCGTCCGCAACTGCCTGACTGGGGGCCGCGCATTCTGGTGTGGTATGACAAGCTGCGGCCGTGGTCGATGGTCGAGGTCTATATTCTGGGCATCTTCGTGGCCTACACCAAGCTGACCGACATGGCGCATGTCGATGTCGGCCCTGCGGTGTATCTGATCGGCGCGCTGATGCTGACCATGGCGGCCACTGATTCGACGCTCGATACCGAAATGATCTGGCAGCACCGCCGCATCGATTCGCTCACCCGCGCCGAAGGCGGCGGCAGGGTAGTGGTGGATTACGCACATGTGGATGACATCGGCATGCCGCCGGTCGATCATCTGGTGGCGTGCAGCTCATGCGGGCTGGTGGGGGAACTGGCGCACCCGGTCTCGAACCTGCGCTGCGTGGGGGTTTGTCCGCGCTGTGAGCACAAGGTATGGCGCCGCCTGCCGCAAACACTTACCCGCACCACCGCCTTCCTCATCGCGGCGGTCGTGTTCTATATTCCGGCCAATCTCTACCCGGTCATGACGTTCACGCGCATGGGCGGCGGGGGCGGGCACACCATCATCGAAGGCGCGCTCGAACTGTGGGCCGATGGCATGATCCCGCTGGCGCTGCTGGTGTTCTTTGCCTCCATCACCGTGCCCATGCTCAAGATCGCGAGCCTTGGGTGGATGATCATCCAGACATGGCGCGGCGCGCGCGGGCACCTCGTGGCGCGCACGCGGCTGTTCAGGGTGGTTGATATGGTGGGCCGGTGGTCGATGATCGATGTGTTCATGATCTCGATCCTGGTGGCGGTGGTGCGATTCAATTTCATGGCCAGTGTCACGGCCAATGCCGGGATGGTGGCGTTTGCCGCCGTCGTGATCCTGACACTGCTGGCCGCCTGGAGCTTCGACCCGCGCATCATGTGGGATGCAGCGGGGCGCAACGGCCCGGTGACCGATGGCCTGCCGCCGGGCGTGGTGGCGGCGGTTGACCAAGGCGGCCCGGCCTCTTCCCTTTCGCCGGCGGAAACACGCCCGGCCAGCATGGAGCCAGATCTGGCGTGAGTGACGATTTTTCTTCCGGTAATTCCAATGGCAGCGTGCCGCAGGCCCAGACGCGGCGGTACCGTTTCTCGGTCGTGTGGCTGGTGCCGATCGTGGCCATCATCATCGCGGGCTATCTGGGCTGGCGCGGGCTGACCGGGCGCGGGCCGCTGATTGTCATTAGCTTCGACACCGCCGATGGCCTGACCAGCGGCCAGACCGAGGTCAAGAACAAGGCGGTCTCGCTCGGCACGGTCGATTCCATCCGGCTGAGCGATGACCTGCACCATGTCGAGGTGCGCGTGCGCATGACGGCGGCAGCAGGCCGCATGCTGACTGACCACGCCCGCTTCTGGGTCGTGCGCCCGCGCATCAATGGCGCGAGCATTACGGGGCTGGAAACGGTCATGTCGGGTGCCTACATCGCCATGGATGCGGGTGAGGCGGGCGGTCATTACACCACCCGTTTCACTGGCCTGGAATCACCGCCGGGCGTGCGCTCCGACCAGCCGGGCCATACCTATACGCTCATCACGCAGTCGCTCGGCTCGCTTGGCCAGGGCGCGCCCATCTTCTTCCGTGACGTGGTGGTGGGCGAGGTGCTCGGCTACACCATGCCGCCAGAAGGGCGCGGGCCGATCAAGGTGCAGATTTTTGTGCAGGCCCCCTATGACAGCTACCTGCGCACCACCACGCGCTTTTGGAACGTGTCGGGCGTGCAGGTGGGTCTTGGGGCGGGCGGGCTCAAGGTCAAGCTCCAGTCACTTCAGGCGCTGCTCTCGGGCGGGGTGGCGTTTGATCCGCCCGATGAACGCAATGAGAAGAACACGCTGTCCCCCACTGCCGGGCCGGACACCGCCTTCCAGCTTTATGACAGCGCGGAGGAAGCCAATAGTGCGGGCTACCGCGAGCGCATTCCGCTGGTTACGTACCTGACCAGCTCGGTCACGGGGCTGACCAAGGGAGGGCGCCTGACCATGTTCGGCATTCAGGTCGGCATGATTGATGACGTGAAGCTGCAGGTCGATCCCGCTACTGGCAAGGCGCATGTGCGCGTGGCCATGGAGCTCCAGCCCGAGCGCGTGCTCGATAACCGGCAGGTTTCACCTGATGCGCTGGCCGGGCTTTTGCGCATGCAGGTGGCATCCGGCCTGCGGGCTTCGGTGCAGAGCACCAGCATGCTGACCGGCGAATCCGAAATCGGGCTGACCTTCGTGAAGAATGCAACACCCGCGCAGGTCGAGATGGAGGGCGACGCCATGGTGCTGCCCGGCCAGGCGGGCGGCATGTCGGGCATCATGGATTCGCTCTCGGTGGTGAGCGACAAGATTGCCGCGATGCCGCTGACCCAGATGGGCGAGAACCTGAACAGCCTGCTGGCCCATGCCGATGCCCGCATCAACAGCCCCGACACCAAGCAGGCCCTGACCGCGCTGCGCAGTTCGCTGCAGAACCTGCAGGTCATATCGCATGATGCCCGCACCGAAATGCCGCAACTGCTGACCGGCATGGACAAGACGCTCAAGAGTGCCAACTCGGTACTGTCGAGCTATGGCGGCGATACCGACTTCCAGCGCAACCTGCAGCAGATGATGCTGCAGCTCAACGATGCCGCGCGCTCGCTGCGCTTCCTGTCAGACTTCCTGACCCACCACCCCTCGGCACTGATTACGGGACGATAAGAGCATGCAACGCCCCTTCTGGCATTTCATACAGTCCACCCGGCCCGTGGCCGCAGGCATGGCGGTTGCATCGCTGCTGGCACTAGGCGGCTGCAGTTCGGCCGACCCCACGCTCTACTCGCTGGCCCCCGTGCCCGCAGCGCAGGCAGGCATGGTTGGCACAGGCATGCCGGCGGTGATCGAGGTGCGCACGCCCGGCGTCTCGCCCTCGCTTGACCGGCAGAGCATCGTGGGCGTGCAGGATGACTACAGCGTTACGCCAAGCAGTGGCGCAGCCTGGAGCGAGCCGCTCGCCCCCATGCTCGGTCATGTGCTGGCCGCCGACCTGCAGCAGCGCCTGCCCGGCGTGAGCATATTTGCCCAGAACGATGCCACGAGCGTGCCCGCGCAGGGGTTTGTCGAGGTCGAGATTACCCGTTTCGCGCATGATGCCACGGGCATCGTGCATCTGGCAGGCAGCCTGTCGGTGCACCGGGCGGGTGACCCCGAGCATGCCCTGTCGGTGCCACTGGCACTGACGGCCACGCCAGCAGGCAGTGGCATGCGGGCCATGGTGGCCTCGCTCAGCCAGTTGACCGGACAGGTGGCGGATATGGCGGCTGCACGGTTACAGACCCTGCCGCCCGCGCCCCAACCGGCTCTCCATAAATAATAAAGGTTTTCGGGTGCCGCCTTTTTTCAAAAAGGCGGCATTCTTCTGCAGGTCCTGCAAAGCCTTCCGGGCATAAAAAAAAGCGCCCGGAGGCGCTTTTCAGTTCAGTGGGGAGAGAAGGCTCAGACCTTCTCCACCTGGCTGTATTCCAGATCGACCGGGGTGGAACGGCCGAAGATGGAGACGCTCACCTTCAGGCGGCCACGCTCCTCGTCCACTTCCTCGATCGTGCCGTTGAACGAGGTGAAGGGACCATCAGCCACGCGGATCTGCTCGCCAATTTCGAAGGTAACGGAGGGGCGGACCTGTGCCACACCTTCTTCCGCCTGCTTCATCGCCCGTTCGGCTTCAGCCTTGGGGATGGGCGTGGGGCGGGTCTTGCTGCCAAGAAAGCCGGTTACCTTGGGCGTGTCCTTGACCAGGTGCCACGCCTCATCGGTCAGCTCCATGTTGACCAGCACGTAACCGGGGAAGAACTTGCGCTCGGCGTTGACCTTCTGGCCACGACGCACTTCCGTCACTTCTTCCGAAGGGACGAGGATCTCACCGAAATGGTCAGCCAGCCCTTTCTGGGCAGCCTGTTCCGTGATGTGCTGGGCAATCTTCTTCTCGAAGCCCGAATAGACGTGGATCACATACCACCGCTTGGCCATGGCTGAACTCAGCCTCCCAGTCCGAAGAGTTTCCGTACGGCAAGGCCGATCACCTCGTCGACGAGGAAAAAGAAAACCGATGCAAGACCGGCCATGGCCAGCACCGCACCCGTTGTCATCAGGGTGGCGCGTCGTGTGGGCCACGTGACTTTCCTGGCCTCGGCCCGAACGTCTTCAACAAATTTCGCGGGACTGACCGACACGAAATACCCTTCCTGCAACGCCACGGCGCACCAACCGGATGAACCAGCCGGTGCGGGGCCAAAGAACCGGTGCGGACCATTGTGGCCCGACCCATCGGGTGCCAGGCCGGAAGGGGAATGCCCGACCGGAAAGAATGGCAGGGGTGGAGGGTCTCGAACCCGCAACCTCCGGTTTTGGAGACCGGCGCTCTAGCCAATTGAGCTACACCCCTGCAAAGCCGCCTGCGAAGGCCCGAAACACACGGCATGGCATCTGCCACGCTGTTTCGGATCGTCCATGCGAACCCGGCACAGGAAGCGGAAAAAAGTATGAACCGAGCCGAAAGTCAAGAGGGTGCACTCATAAAAATACAAGTTTGGTGCGTTTGGCCGCCCGTTCCGGTTTATGGGCTTGCGCGACAGAGGGCGGAAACGGTATGGATGGGCCAACCTTATGGGCGGGCGTAGCATAGTGGTAATGCAGTAGCCTTCCAAGCTTCTGAGGAGGGTTCGATTCCCTTCGCCCGCTCCATGGTCCCCACACAATACAATCCGTTTCGGCCCTGACCGGATTCGGGCGCAGGCCGCCCCGGCGGCGTCATGGGGCATGGGTGATTTCAATGGCATTGACCGGCTCTCCTACCCTCCATCCGCGCGTGGTGCTGGCCACCTGCTGCCTCAGCCTGCTGCTGGTCATGATGGATGTCACGGTGGTCAATGTCGTGCTGCCCTCCATCCGCGCGCAGATGCATGGTGGCTTTTCCACCCTGCAATGGGTGGTGGATGCCTACACCCTCATGGTTGCCAGCCTCATGCTGCTGGTGGGCACGCTGGCCGACCGGTTCGGGCGGCGGCGGATGTTCCTGATCGGCATTACGCTGTTCTGCGCAGGCTCGGCCCTGTGCGGGCTGGCGCGCAGCGTGGAGATGCTGGTGTTCGCGCGCGCGGTGCAGGGAATCGGCGGCTCGATGCTCAACCCGGTGGCGCTGTCGATCCTGACAAGCGTGTATGTCGAGCCACGGGCGCGGGCGCAGGCCATTGGCACATGGGGTGCGACATCGGGCGTTGCGTTGGCGCTGGGGCCGGTTGTTGGTGGCGTGCTGGTGCACTGGGTGGGCTGGCAGGCGGTGTTCTGGGTCAATGTGCCGATCGGGCTGCTTGCCATCGGGCTGACGCTGCGCTTCGTGCCTGAATCCCGTGGCGGGCGCGGGCGTAGCATTGATGCGCCGGGGCAGCTGCTGGCCATCGTGGCGCTGGCCATGATCACCTCCGGGCTGATCGAGGCGCATAATTATGGCTGGGCGTCGCCTGCCATTTCCGGCTTCCTCGGTTTCGGGCTGCTGTCGATCGTGGGGTTTGTCATTGTCGAACGCCGTGCCGGGACGCCCCTGATTGACCTGCGCTTTTTTGGCGCGTGGCCGTTCTCGGGGGCGATTGTCATCGCCGTGATGGCCTTTGCCATGTTCAGCGCCTTCCTGTTTCTCAACACGCTTTACCTGCAGGATGTGCGCGGGTTTGATGCGCTGCATGCCGGGCTGTGCACGCTGCCATTTGCGGCAGGTTCCATGCTGTGCGCCCCGCTTTCGGGGCGGCTGACCGGGCGGTATGGCGCGCGACTGCCGTTGCTGCTGTCCGCCATCGGGTTTGGTGCGGGCGCGCTGCTGCTGACTGGGCTGGACGCCATGACCCCGCTCGGCCTGCTTCTGGCCTCCTACGGGCTGTGCGGGTGCGGCTTTGGCCTGTGCAACGCGCCCATTACCAATGCGGCCATTTCCGGCATGCCGCGGGCGCAGGCGGGGGTGGCGGCTGCCATTGCGTCAACAAGTCGGCAGGTGGGCGCGCTGCTTGGTATAGCGCTTGGTGGTGCCATGAGTGCATCAAGCGTGCGGGGTGGGGTGGTGCAGTGGAGCGCCTTCCCCCAGGCCACCCATGCAGTGTGGTGGAGCATGGCGGTGGGGGCGGGCTGCATCGCGGCGCTGGGACTGGTTTCGACCGGACTCCGCGCGCGGCGGAGCGCCCAGGCCGTTGCGGCCCTGCTTGATTCGGCATGATGCATTATTGATATGCGGTTTATGCATACCTTGACCGCCATTCCCGCCAGCCCGTCGCGCAGGGAGGCGACAAAACTGGCGCTTTCCTGTTTCCGAAACGGTGCGCGGCATGTATGATCCCGCCAGCCTTTGGCACGAGCGTGACCATATGCGCGAAAACAGGCGGTAGTGTGGCGTTGCGCAACGCCAGCGGGCCGCCTGTCTGTTGCGTGTGTTTACGCTGCGTGCTAGAGCCGCGCCAGCAGCGCACGGGGCCTCGGTTTCCGGGCAGGCGGCTTGTGTTTGAATCAAGATTCTGGATTGGAAAAGCGGACAGTGGATTCGGGTGGAACGACCTCAATACCGATCGCCTCCATTGCCAATGGCCTTCCCGGTCGTTACGCGACGGCGCTCTATGAGCTTGCGGCTGAACGCCAGCAGCTTGATCCTGTTCTCGAGCAGGCCACGGCCCTTGCCAGCCTGATTGATGGCAGCGCCGACCTGCGTACCGCCCTTGCGGACCGCACGCTCGACCTGCGCGACAGCGCGCGGGCGGTCGATGCCGTGCTCGACGCCGAGGGGTTCAGCCCCCTCATGCGTGATTTTGTCGGCGTGGTGGCGAATAACCGCCGCCTTCCGCGCCTGCGTGAGATTCTTGCCGCGCTGGCGGCTATCGCTGCGGCCCGGCGCGGGGAAGTGGTGGCGGATGTCGTATCCGCCCACCCCCTGACCGACCTGCAGCGTGTCCAGCTTCGCAGCCGCCTTGCCGAGGCCGGCTATTCCAAAGTCAATATCCAGGAGCGTGTTGACGCGGCCCTGCTGGGCGGTCTGGTCGTGCGCGTAGGCGCCCGCCTGTATGACACCAGTCTCAGATCCCGCCTTACCCGCCTGCACCATGCCATGAAGGGAGCCGCGTGATGGAAATCCGCCCCTCCGAGATTTCGGATATCCTCAAGCAGCAGATCGCTACGTTCGACAAGGCCGCTGACGTTGCCGAGACAGGGACCATCCTGTCGGTTGGTGACGGCATTGCCCGTGTCTACGGTCTGCAGAATGTTGAAGCCGGCGAAATGCTGGACTTCCCCGCCAGTGGCCAGAAAGGCATGGCGCTCAACCTCGAGAATGACAATGTCGGCGTTGTCATCTTCGGCGATGACAGCGCAATGCGTGAAGGCGACACCGTCGCCCGCACCGGCAAGGTGGTTGAAGTGCCCACCGGCAAGGCGCTGCTCGGCCGCGTGGTCGATGGCCTTGGCAACCCGATTGACGGCAAGGGGCCGCTGGTTGGCGAAGTCATCAGCAAGCGCGCGGAAATCAAGGCGCCCGGCATCATGCCGCGCCAGTCCGTCAGCGAGCCGATGCAGACCGGCATCAAGGCGATCGATGCGCTCGTGCCCATCGGGCGTGGCCAGCGTGAGCTGATTATCGGTGACCGCCAGACCGGCAAGACCGCCATCCTGATCGACACCATCGTCAACCAGAAGAGCGTCAACGCGCTTGGTGACGAGAGCAAGTCGCTCTACTGCATCTATGTCGCCATCGGGCAGAAGCGCTCGACGGTGGCACAGCTGGTGCGCACGCTCGAAGAGACCGGCGCGATGGAATACTCCATCGTCGTGGCCGCTACCGCGTCCGACCCGGCTCCGATGCAGTACCTGGCACCGTATGCCGCCTGCTCCATGGGTGAATACTTCCGCGATAACGGCATGCATGCCCTGATCGTGTATGATGATCTGTCCAAGCAGGCCGTGGCCTACCGCCAGATGTCGCTGCTGCTGCGTCGCCCGCCGGGCCGCGAAGCTTACCCCGGTGACGTGTTCTACCTGCATTCGCGCCTGCTGGAACGCGCGGCCAAGATGTCCGACAAGTTCGGCGCAGGCTCGCTGACCGCCCTGCCGGTGATCGAGACGCAGGCCGGTGACGTGTCCGCCTATATCCCGACCAACGTGATCTCCATCACCGATGGTCAGGTCTTCCTTGAAACCGACCTGTTCTACCGTGGCATCCGCCCGGCCGTGAACGTGGGTGGTTCCGTCTCCCGCGTGGGGTCTGCCGCGCAGATCAAGGCGATGAAGCAGGTTGCGGGCAAGATCAAGCTCGAGCTGGCGCAGTATCGTGAAATGGCGGCGTTCTCGCAGTTCGCCTCCGATCTCGACCCCGCGACCCAGAAGCAGCTTGCCCGTGGCGCACGCCTTGTCGAGCTGCTCAAGCAGCCCGAAACCTCGCCGCTGTCGGTCGAGGAGCAGGTTGTGGTGCTGTTTGCTGGCACGCGCGGCTACATCGATGCCGTGCCGGTTGCCGAAGTGACCAGCTACGAGAAGCGCCTGCTTGATGATGTTCGCACATCGGGCAAGGATATCCTGGAATCGATCCGGACCCAGCGCCAGCTGACGAAGGATATCGAAAGCCGTCTGAACGATTTCCTGACGACATTCGGCCGTCAGTTCGCCAACTGAGGAAGATCGGGCAACCATGGCTTCCCTGAAGGACCTGCGCGCACGGATTGGTAGCGTCAAATCGACGCGAAAGATCACCAGCGCAATGAAAATGGTGGCGGCGGCCAAGCTGCGTCGGGCTGAAACCCGCGCGGCGGCCGCCAAGCCCTATGCCGATGCAATGCGCCGCATGCTGGCCGAAGTGGCCCGCAGCGTGGCGGGCGAAGGCGGACAGCCCGCGCTGCTGACCGGAACAGGGCAGGACAAGGTGCACCTGCTGGTGCCCATGTCCAGCGACCGTGGTCTGGCCGGTGCATTCAACTCCAACATCAACCGCACGACCCGCAACTTGGTGCTCAAGCTCCAGGCCGAGGGCAAGACCGTCAAGATCCTGCCGGTGGGCCGCAAGACATACGACTTCCTGTCGCGTGATTTTTCGGACCTGATCATTGACCACCGCCATCTGGCGGCGGGCAAGGAGATTCCGTTCTCCGCCGCGGCTGAACTCGGCGAGCAGATTTCATCCCTGCTCGAAAAAGGCGAGTTTGACGTCTGCACGCTGGTGTACAACCAGTTCCGCAACGTCATGACCCAGACGCCGACGGAAATGCAGCTGATTCCGCTCGCCCTGCCGGAAAATGACAACGCGGACAACACACAGGTCGCGGCCTACGAATTCGAGCCCGATGAGGGCACGCTGCTGTCGAGCCTCCTGCCGCGCAACCTGCAGGTGCAGATCTATGCCACCATGCTGGAAACGGCGGCGGGCGAGAACGGCGCGCGGATGACCGCAATGGATAACGCGACGCGTAACGCTGGCAAGGCCATCGATCGTCTGACGCTCAAGTACAACCGTACGCGCCAGACCAACATCACCAATGAACTCATCGAGATCATCTCGGGCGCCCAGGCTGTCTGAGGATCGATCGTCACGCTCACAGGAGCTGTCCCATGTCGGAAACCACAACTCAAGAGGCTCCTGTCTCCACGCAGGCGCCCAAAAGCAATATCGTTGGTCGTGTGACCCAGGTCCGCGGTGCTGTTGTTGACGTACAGTTCGAGGGTACGCTGCCGCATATCCTCGATGCGCTGCACGTTCAGCTCAATGGCCAGACCCTGGTGCTCGAAGTGGCGCAGGAAATCGGCGAGCACGAAGTCCGCTGCATTGCCATGGACACCACTGATGGCCTGACCCGCGGTGCCGAAGTGGCCGCCACCGGCAGCCAGATCACCGTGCCGGTTGGCCCGGGCACGCTTGGCCGTATCCTCAACGTCATCGGCGAGCCGATCGATGATCGTGGCCCCGTGAAGTGCGAAGGGCGCTCGCCCATTCACCGCGCTGCTCCGGCTTTTGACGAGCAGGCCGCCGCGACCGAGATCCTGCCGACGGGCATCAAGGTTGTCGATCTGCTCTGCCCCTACCTCAAGGGCGGCAAGGTTGGCCTGTTCGGTGGTGCGGGCGTGGGCAAGACCGTCATCATCCAGGAACTGATCAACAACATCGCCAAGGCGCATGGCGGCGTGTCGGTCTTTGCCGGTGTGGGTGAACGTACCCGTGAAGGTAACGACCTGTATTACGAAATGCAGGACGCGAACGTCATCAAGCTTGATGGCGACTCGACCGAAGGCTCGAAGGTGGCGCTGGTCTATGGCCAGATGAACGAGCCGCCGGGTGCCCGTGCCCGCGTGGCGCTGTCTGGTGTGACGGTTGCGGAATACTTCCGCGATGTGGAAGGCCAGGACGTGCTGTTCTTCGTGGACAACATCTTCCGCTTTACGCAGGCTGGTGCCGAAGTGTCCGCACTGCTCGGCCGTATTCCTTCCGCCGTGGGCTACCAGCCCACGCTGGCAACGGAAATGGGTGCCCTGCAGGAGCGCATCACCTCCACCAAGAAGGGGTCGATCACCTCGGTGCAGGCCGTTTACGTGCCCGCCGATGACCTGACCGATCCGGCGCCTGCCGCGACCTTCGCCCATCTTGATGCAACCACGGTGCTGAACCGTTCCATCGCGGAAATGGGCATCTACCCGGCTGTTGACCCGCTGGACTCCACCTCGCGCTCGCTCGACCCCAAGATCGTGGGTGACGAGCACTACCAGGTGGCGCGTGACGTGCAGCGCATCCTGCAGACCTACAAGTCCCTGCAGGACATCATTGCCATTCTCGGCATGGATGAACTGTCGGAAGACGACAAGCTGATCGTGGCCCGCGCCCGTCGCATCCAGCGCTTCCTGTCCCAGCCGTTCCATGTGGCCGAAGTGTTCACGGGCGCTCCGGGCAAGCTGGTCTCGCTGGAAGACACGGTGCGTTCGTTCAAGGCGATCGTGGCGGGTGAATACGATCACCTTCCCGAAGGGGCTTTCTACATGGTCGGCGCGATCGAGGAAGCGGTGGCCAAGGCCGAGAAAATGAAGGAATCGGCCTGAACCCCGGCCCCTGACGCAAGGAAAATAGACCATGTCCATTAAGGTCAAGATTGTCAGCCCGGAGAAAGTCCTGTTCGCGCATGACGCCGATATGGCTGTCATGCCGGGGGCGGAAGGCGACATCGCGGCCATGCCCGATCATGCCCCGCTCATGCTGACGCTGCGCGGTGGCGTGGTTGACATCTATGAAGGTGATGCGGTCACGCATCGCTTCTTCGTGGCGGGCGGCTTTGCCGATATCGCGCCAAGCCACTGCACCATCCTTGCCGACCGGGCCACCAAGCTCGAAGACCTGTCGGTTGACGATGCGGAAGCCCGCCTGGCGGGTCTGGAAAAATCCTATGAGGAAGCGGACAAGATGAACGTGCCCGCGCTTGATATCCTTATGGGCAAGATGCAGTCGGCCCGGGCCGAGATCGAGGCGGCGCAGTCCGCTATTCCGGGCATGTCGCTCTGATATTATAGCCAGTCTGCGTCTGCTTCCTGCATTGGGGCGGACGTATTGCCGGACATGAAAAGCGCCCTTTACGGGGCGCTTTTTTGTTTGGTGGGTATTAGCTAAAGCATTCAAAAAATGCCGCCTTTTTGAAAACAGGCGGCACCCAGAAATCTTTATTATGAATTAGCCGCGCCCGCGATAGCCCGGCACGTCCTGCGCGGGAATCCACACACCTTCCGGTGGGGCGCCGGTCTGCCAGAACACATCGATGGGCATGCCGCCGCGCGGGTACCAGTAGGCCCCGATGCGCAGCCACACCGGCTTGAGCAGATCGACAAGCGTGGTGGCAATCTGCATCGAGCACCGTTCATGAAAGGCGCCGTGGTTGCGGAAGCTGGTCAGGAACAGCTTGAGCGACTTGCTCTCCACAATCCATTCATCGGGAATGTAGTCAATCACGATATGGGCGAAGTCGGGCTGTCCCGTAACCGGGCACAGCGAGGTGAATTCGGGTGCTGTGAAACGCACCACGTAGCGCCGCCCGCGATCGGGGGCGGGCACGCGTTCAAGCCGGGCTTCCTCCGGGCTTGCGGGCTGGGCGCTGTTCTGGCCGAGCTGCGTCAGGAACTGGCTGCCATCATCTTGGGTGGGGCTGGAGGTCATGGACGGGTCCGTCAGCAATGAAAAAAGGGGATAGAGGGCTGATGCCGCAAGCCGTTGGGGGGCGTCAATGGAAATGCGGAGAGGGGGCATGTGGTTTTCCCTTCTTCCGCAACCCGGGGCAGCCATGATAACTGCACGGAATGGCACGTGTATCCCGACCCGAATTTCCCGCTCCTGTGCTGGTTACCACCACGGCGGCGCTTGAGGCTGTAACGGCGCGACTGCGCCAGGAGCCGTTTGTAACAATCGACACGGAATTCGTGCGCGAGCGCACCTACTGGCCGGAGCTGTGCCTTGTGCAGCTGGCAGGCGCAAACGAGGTGGTGGTGATCGACACGATCGCCCCCGGCATTGACCTGTCCAGCCTTGGTGGCCTGCTTGATGATGCGGCAGTGGTGAAAGTCTTTCACGCAGCAAGGCAGGATCTTGAAATCTTTCTGCATCTGTTCGACCGCCTGCCCGCCGCCCTGTTCGACACGCAGGTCGCGGCCATGGTGGCAGGCTATGGCGACCAGGTGGGATATGACAATCTCGTCTCGTCGTTGCTGGGCGTGCAGATCGACAAGTCGCATCGCTTTTCCGACTGGTCGGCGCGCCCGCTCTCGCCAGCCCAGATCGGCTACGCGGCGGCTGATGTCACCTATCTGCGGCTGGTCTATGCCAAGCTGCTGGCACAGCTCGAGCGCGAGGGCAGGCTGGACTGGGTCGCGGCCGAGCTGGATATCCTGAACAATCCCGCCACCTTCCGCCCCGACCCGCTGACCCTGTGGGAGAAGATGCGCCCGCGCACCAATAACCGGCGCATGCTGGGCATCCTGCGGGCCGTGGCGGCCTGGCGTGAGGGCGAGGCCCAGCGCGTCAACGTGCCGCGCCAGCGCCTGCTCAAGGATGAAAGCCTGATGGAAATCGCGGCGACAGCGCCCGATACGGTCGATGCACTGGCCCGCGTGCGCGGCGTCTCGCGCGGGTTTGCCGAGGGGCGTAGCGGGCAATCCCTGCTTGACGCGGTGACCGAGGCCCAGGCGGTGCCGGAAGCGGATCTGCCGCGCCTGCCCAAGGGGCGGGGCAAGGATGCGCCACGCCCGTCGGCAGCCCTGATTGCCCTGCTCAAGGTGCTGCTGGCCACCTGCTGCGAGGCCCATCGCGTGGCCCCGAAACTTGTGGTGTCATCAGAGGATCTCGACCGTTTCGCGCTGGATGACGCGGCGGATATCCCCGCGTTTCACGGTTGGCGCAATACGGTATTTGGCAAGCTTGCGCGTGAACTCAAGGCGGGTCGGCTGACCATGGGGGTCGAGGATGGCAAGGTCAGGCTGATCCACGACTGAGCCCGCAGGGGGGCTCAGGCGGTTTTACAGGGGTTGCAAACAGGTTATAGGCAGAACTGTCCACAAGATTCTGTCATTCTGCGGTTGAGATAGATGGCAGATACGCCTAGTTTCGCTCCATTCCGCGTAAGGAGTGCAGAACGATGGCGATGGAATGGACAGAGGAGACGATCGCGCGGCTGCGTGATCTGTGGCAGCAGGGATTATCGACCGCAGAAATCGGCCGCCAGTTATCTGTTACCAAAAATGCCGTTGTAGGCAAGGCGCATCGCCTTGGCCTCAAGCCCCGCCCATCGCCCATCCGTCGTGCCGCCAAGGCCACGCCGCCTGCCGATGCCGTACCACAGGCCGCCCCGGTTGCGGCGGCCCCCGCCGTGGCTCCAAAAAAGGAAGCGGCTCCGGCCCCCGTGGTGGCAGCCCCTCCCGCGCCTGAAAAGGCACCCGCGCCGGTGAAGGCCACTGTTGCGGCTCCCGAGCCAAAGGCCGCAACCCCGGCTCCCGCTGCCGAACCGGCCCCCGAAGCCCCGGCTGCCCGTCAGGCCCGCGCGCCAGCCCGTGCCGCCCGTGCGGCGCTGCGCCCGGTTAGCGAGCCCCGCCGCCGCAGCAGCCAGTCCTGCTGCTGGCCGCTGGGCGATCCGGGCACGCCGGGCTTTCACTTCTGTGGGGCAACACCACTGCCGGGCAAGCCGTACTGTGCCGAGCACGCGCAGCTTGCCTATGTAAAGCTGCGTAGCGACCGGCGCGATAATGTAGCCTGATCTCTTGCGGGAGACGGCGCTGACGCGAGCTGTTTGCTAATTAGTGCAAAAAAACGCCAGGGCATTGCTGCCGCTGGCGTTTTTTGTATCCGCCCGGCTGGCCCGGGCGGAAAAGCCTGCTTCAGCCAGCACTGGCCGGGCGCGGGGCCGCGGGCTGGGCTGCCGGAGCAGGAGCGGCCTGCGGGGCAGCAGGGGTCGTGATCATTTCCAGCTGGCCGGTGACCTGGCCACCATCTTCAACCTTCAGGCGGCGGCACTTGGCCTTGCCGAGCAGGCGGCCGGTGGAGCGGATGGTCAGGCTGCCGCGCACGGTCAGTGTGCCATCGATGGTGCCCGCGAGTTCCGCGTCCTCAACCTCGACTTCGCCCTTGAACACGCCGCCCTGTGCGATCTGCAGTTCGGATGCATTGATCAGCGAGGATTCGACCGTGCCTTCCACAACCAGGCGCTCGGCATCCTGGATGGTGCCCTGCACGCTGATGCCACGCCCGACCACGAGGGTGCGGCGCTCATTTTCCTTTTTGACGGGTGCGGCGGCAGCGCCCGGCGCACCGGGGCGTGCGCCACCCGGCGCAGGCGAAGGGGAAGGCGTGGGCGGGAAGGGCGGACGGGCCATGGATGTGTTTTCCTTGCTGGCGGATGGAGAGGAAGGAGTGGCGCCACCGCCCATGACCGGGCGGCCCGGCTGCTGCACGGGGGACGGAGTGGGGGCGGGTGGCTTGGTGTCTGCTGGCTTGCGTCGTTTAAACAATATTACCCCGCTTGGTTAGATGCTGCATCGGAGCGCGTGAATGCCCCGGAACGAAAAAGAACGCTTCGTCGGGCTGGTTGCAGGCCGCAGCCCCCATACCCGGTTATACGCCCCCCAAACCTGTGGACAAGGGCGTTAAGGGGCCGGGAGAGGCATAAAAAACTTCATGCATTGCGCCATTTACCCGCCAATGATAGCGAAGGGCGACTTTGGCCCGAAAAAATGGGTTATTTCGTGGCGCACCTGCGCCTTGCCTGCATATTGGGCCTGATCTGCGATGGGAGTGACACAGGATATGGAAAATTCGGGACAGGCGGCAGAATGCCGGTTTGACCTGCTGGGCATTGGCAATGCGATTGTCGATGTGCTGGCGCCGGTGGAAACCGCCTTCCCGGAGCGCAACGGCATGACGCCGGGCGGGATGATGCTGATCGACGCCGCCCGGGCCGAGGCGCTGTACGGCCAGATCCGGCGCGAGAAGGAAATGGGCGGCGGCTCGGCGGCCAATACCTGCGTCGTCGCCTCCAACATGGGCGCGCGCGTGGCCTATCTGGGCAAGGTGGCCGATGACGTGCCGGGCCAGGCGTTTGCAACCGATATGCAGGCGGCAGGCGTGTATTTCCCCTCATCGCCGCTGCAGGGCGATGCGGGCACGGCCCACCCCACCGCGCGCTGCATTATTCTGGTCACGCCCGATGGCCAGCGCACCATGAACACCTATCTGGGTGCGTGCGTGAATTTCGGCCCCGAAGACGTGCTCGCCGATGTGGTCCAGTCCGCCAAGGTCACCTACATGGAAGGCTACCTGTTCGACCCGCCAGCAGCCCAGGAAGCCTTTCGCACCGCAGCCCGCATTGCACATGAGGCCGGTCGCAAGGTGGCGCTCTCGCTGTCCGACAGATTCTGCGTCGACCGTCACCGTGCGGCGTTCCTCGACCTCGTGCGCGGGCATATCGACATCCTGTTCGCCAACGAGGACGAAATCTGCGCGCTGTACCAGACCGCCGATTTCGACCACGCCGCCCGCCTTGTCGCAGATGATACGCACTTCGCCGTCCTGACCCGCTCGGAAAAGGGCAGCGTCATCATCCAGGACCAGCAGCGCATCGTCATCGACAGCGTGCGCACGCAGGTGATCGACACCACCGGCGCGGGCGATGCCTATGCCGCGGGCTTTCTTGCAGGCTGGACATCGGACCGCACGCTTGCCGAGTGCGGGCGGCTTGGCAGTGTCGCGGCCTCGGAAGTGATTTCGCATTACGGCGCGCGCCCGCTCATGAACATGCGCCAGGACATGGATTTCTGATCTGAAGGGCATGGGGCCGGGCGTTTGACAGGGTTGTGCGCGAAGTTTCGCGTGCAATCCGCGCCAGTCCGCTTTATCTACGCAGCCAGCAGCCAATCATTCCGCCGCCGCACGCACGGGTGTCGCCCGCATGTGCCGCTGCGCACCCGTATGGCGTAACGCCAAGGAAAGTCAGGTCAAGAGCACTTATGGATATCCGCAATATCGCCATTATCGCGCACGTCGATCATGGCAAGACCACACTGGTCGACCAGCTTCTGAAACAGTCCGGTTCCTTCCGTGACAACCAGCACGTCGCTGAACGCGCCATGGACAGCAATGACCTTGAGCGCGAGCGTGGCATCACCATTCTTGCCAAGTGCACGTCGGTGGTGTGGAAAGATACCCGCATCAACATCATCGACACCCCGGGCCATGCCGACTTCGGCGGCGAGGTCGAGCGTATCCTGAGCATGGTCGATGGCGCTGTCGTGCTCGTCGATTCCGCCGAAGGTGCCCTGCCCCAGACCAAGTTCGTGGTGGGCAAGGCGCTCGCGCGCGGCCTGAAGCCGATCGTGGTCGTGAACAAGATCGACCGTGGCGATGCCCGCCCCGATGAAGTGCATAACGAGATTTTCGACCTGTTCGCGGCCCTTGGCGCCAATGACGAGCAGCTCGACTTCCCCATGCTCTACGCCTCGGGCCGCCAGGGCTGGGCCGATACCGAGATCGATGGTCCGCGCAAGGACCTCTCGCCCATGTTCGACCTGATCCTGAGCCACGTGCCGCCGCCGAAGGTCAACAAGGATGCGCCGTTCGCGATGGTCGCCACCATCCTCGAGAACGACAACTTCCTTGGCCGCGTGCTGACCGGGCGCGTCGAGCAGGGTATTGCGAAGATGAACATGCCCGTGCATGTGCTGCGCCCCGATGGCTCGGTAGTCGAGACCGGCCGCCTGACCAAGCTGCTCTCCTTCCGTGGCCTTGACCGCGTGCCGGTGGAAGAAGTCGAAGCCGGCGACATCGTGGCCGTGGCCGGCCTGTCGGAAGCGACGATTCCCGAGACGATCGCAGCCCTTGAAGTCAAGGAGCCGCTGCCCTCCACCCCGGTTGATCCGCCGACGCTCTCCATGACCTTCCGCCTCAACGATGGCCCGCTTGGCGGCCGCGAAGGCAAGAAGGTCACCTCGCGCCAGATCCGTGATCGCCTGTTCAAGGAAACGGAAGGCAACATCGCCATCCGCGTGTCCGAGAGCCCCGAGAGCGAGGCCTTCGAGGTCGCAGGCCGTGGCGAACTGCAGCTTGGCGTGCTGATCGAGCAGATGCGCCGCGAGGGCTTCGAGCTGACCATCGGCCGCCCCCGCGTGCTGTTCCGCACCAATGAGGAAACCGGCGAGCGCGAAGAGCCGTTCGAGGAAGTCCTGATCGACGTGGACGAGCCGTATTCGGGCGTCGTGGTCGAGAAGATGGCCCTGCGCAAGGGCATCATGCAGGACATGCAGCCTTCGGGCGGTGGCAAGGTGCGCCTGAGCTTCATCATCCCCTCGCGCGGGCTGATCGGCTATCATGGTGAATTCCTGACCGACACGCGCGGCTCGGGCATCATGAACCGTCTGTTCCATGGCTATCAGCCCTATGTCGGGCCGATTGCAGGCCGCCGCAACGGTTCGCTGATCTCGTCGGAAGACGGGGCGACCACGCAGTATTCGCTGTTCTCGCTGCAGGACCGCGGCACGCTGTTCGTCGATGCGGGCGAGAAGGTTTACGTGGGCATGATCATCGGCGAGCATTCGCGCGAGAATGACCTTGAAGTGAACCCGGTGCGTGAAAAGAAGCTGACCAACATCCGTGCCGCTGGCAAGGACGAGGCCCTGCTGCTGATCCCGCCGCGCAAGATGAACCTCGAGCAGGCGATTGCCTATATCGAGGATGACGAACTTGTCGAGGTCACGCCGTCTGCCGTGCGTATCCGCAAGCGCTACCTTGACCCGCACGAGCGCAAGAAGCGCGAGCGTTCGGGCTCGGTCGACTGATTTCTGCCCGGCGTGAGGGTGGCTGCAATCTTTAGTAATGTTTCAGTTCTTGAGATTGCGGTCACCCTGCGGCAGAAGTAAGAACATATCTATAAATTTAAAAATTTTAATTCAGGACGACTTTCCTGCTTCATGGTAGAGCAGGGAAGCCAGACCGGCTGGCACGATTCGTCAGCCCATTGGCGTATTGGGACATACAGTCCTGAGTCCTGGAGTATTTTTATATGATCGTTTCCACCCGTCGTTTCCTGGCTGCCCTGTCCGCTGTTGCCGTCATGGGCGTTGCAGCACCTGTCATGGCGCAGACCGCCGAGCCGACCACCCCGGCCGTTTCCGCGCCGCAGCACGTGCCTGACGCAGCCGACGGCACGGCCCCGGCTGAAGCTGGTGCGAAGAAGAAGCATCACGGTGGCCGCCATCACAATGGCACGCACCATCATGGTGCCAAGAAGGACACGGCGGCTCCGGCTGCTGCTGCCCCGGCCGCTCAGTAATTCCCGCATGACCGTAACCGGCCCTTTCCCGGGCTGGTTACGGCTGCACGAA
Organism: Komagataeibacter xylinus; assembly: GCF_009834365.1. Taxonomy (NCBI): domain Bacteria; kingdom Pseudomonadati; phylum Pseudomonadota; class Alphaproteobacteria; order Acetobacterales; family Acetobacteraceae; genus Komagataeibacter; species Komagataeibacter xylinus. The sequence goes on from NZ_CP041348.1 coordinate 1,632,449, forward strand.
AAAAGCCCGGTTCATGCCGGGCTTTTTTTATGAAATGTTTCAGGATGCCCCCTTATTTGAAAAAGGGGGCATCCGAAACGTTCTTATGATGAAAACTTCGTCTTTCAGGCCGTGGCGTAGCGGTCGATGGACAGGTCAAGGCAGGGGATCTCGGTGCGCTTGTTGCTCATGCGGTCGGCCAGCACGCGGCCAGACCCACAGGCCATGGTCCAGCCCAGCGTGCCGTGGCCGGTATTGAGCCACAGATTGGCAAAGCGCCCCGCAGGCCCGATGACCGGCGTGCCATCTGGCGTGCTCGGGCGCAGCCCGGTCCAGTAAGCGCCCTGCGACAGGTCGCCGCCCGCGCCGAACAGTTCGCTGAACGAGAGTTCAAGCAGTTCGCGCCGGTCGCGGCTCAGGCGCAGGTTGTAGCCCGTCAGTTCCGCCGTGCCGCCAATGCGGATGCGATCGCCCAGCCGCGTGATCGAGACCTTGTGGGTCGCGTCATTGACGGTGGAAACCGGCGCGCGGGCAGGGTCGGTGACCGGCAGCGTCAGCGAATAGCCCTTGGTGGGGTAGACCGGCAGCTTTATGCCCAGCGGGCGCAGCAGCAGCGGGGAATAGCTGCCCATCGACACCACATAGGCATCCGCCGTCATGCGGCCCATGGAGGTACGCACGCCCAGGATGTCGGTAGCCGAGGCATCGAGCGCCTCGATATTGATCTCGTAATGGAAGGTGACGCCAAGTTCCTCTTCCGCCTTCTGGGCCAGGCGCGCGGTAAACATGTGGCAGTCGCCTGATTCATCGCCGGGCAGGCGCAGGCCACCCTGAAACAGGTGGCGGTTCTCCATCAGGCCCGGTTCGTGGCGGGCGATGTCATCCGGGCTGAGGAACTCGTGTTCAATGCCCGCAAGGTCGAGCAGCTTCATGTCACGGGTGGCGGCGTCCACCTGCTTTTGCGTGCGGAAAAGCTGGATCAGGCCGCGCTGCTCGTCATCATAGGTAATGCCGGTATCGCGGCGCAGGGCATCAAGGCAGTCGCGGCTGTAGGTCGCGATGCGCAGCATGCGGGACTTGTTGATGTCGTAGTCATGCGCGTTGCAGTTGGCCAGAAGCTGCTCGAGCCAGCGCATCATGGCCAGGTCGAAGCGCGGGCGCACGACGATGGGCGCATGCGGCCCGGCCATCCAGCGCAGCACCTTGAGCGGCAGCCCGGGCTCGGCCCAGGGGGAGGAGAAACCCGGCGAGATCTGGCCCGCATTGGCGAACGAGGTTTCCATCGCGGCGGCAGGCTGGCGGTCAATGACCGTGACCTCATGGCCTTCCTTGGCGAGATACCATGCCGCCGTCACGCCAACCACGCCTGCGCCCAGAACGATAACTTTCACGGTCTGTCCCTTATTCTTCCGTCATCAACACATCGGGGATGCGCCAGACGGAAGCAATGGTCAACCGTTTGAGTTATGACAGGACCGGGTGGCTGAAATCCGCCACCCGTCAGCCCGCAGGCACGCCCTTGCTGGTCGAATATTCAAAATGCAGCGCCCTGTCAGGGTGCACGATGGGGTGGATGGCATGCGCCGCCATGGCCCCTTCGGTAAAGCCCTGCAGGATCAGCTTGAGCTTGCCGGGATAGGTCGCCACATCCCCCACCGCGAAAATGCCGGGCAGGCTGCTCTCGCAGGTGGAAGGCGTGACCGGAATGGTGCCGCGCAGGGTGTCGAGCCCCCATTGGGCAATCGGCCCGAGGTCGGTTGCCAGCCCGAAGAAGGGCAGCAGATGGTCGCACGCCACCTGCCTGATCGTGCCATCAAGCGTGGCAAGGTCCACGCCCGCAAGCGCGCCATCCGTGCCATGCAGGCCATGCAGCTGGTAGCCGATGATCTTTTCCACCTCGCCCCGGCTCACCGCCTCGTCAAGCTGGCGCAGGCTTTCGGGGGCGGCGCGGAAGCGGTCGCGGCGGTGCACCAGCTTCACGCTGCGCGCGACCTCGCGCAGTGATAGCGCCCAGTCCACCGCCGAGTCGCCACCGCCTGCAATCAGCACGTCCTTGCCTGCAAAATCGGCGCGGCGGCGCACGAAATACTGCACGCTACCCGTGGCCTCGAAAGCCGCCAGCCCCTCAAGCGGGGGGCGGTTGGGGCCAAACGCGCCCGCACCGGCAGCGATGATGACGGCGCGGGCGGCAATCACGTCGCCCTTCGTGGTGCCAAGAAGGAAAGCGCCGCGCGTGCCCTCAAGGCGCTCGACCCGGCGGCCGAGCAGGCGCGGCACGTCAAAGGGGGCAATCTGGCGGTCAAGTGCCTCGATCAGCGCGCCACCCTCGATCGCGGGGTGGGCGGGAATGTCATAGATCGGTTTTTCAGGGTAAAGCGCTGCGCACTGGCCGCCAATTTCATCAAGCGCGTCAATCAGCACGCAGCCGAGTTTGAGCATGCCGCATTCAAAGGCGGCGAACAGCCCGGCAGGGCCTGCGCCAATAATGGCGACATCTGTGGTGTGGGTGGGGGGGGGCGTGGTCATGTCCGGCTCAGCTGTCCTGCAGTCCGTGGTCTGGTTAAAGGCATATGTCAGGTGCGGTTTTGCTTGGTTGTGCCTTAGGGCGCAAGCCTCGGGCGCGGTCCGGGGCGTTACGATGGCGTGCGCGGCGGCGCTAAATCATTGAAAACATGTTTTTCCCCGCGCCATCATGGTGCAGGAAGTGAAAGCGGTTTTCCATGCGCGCGCCCTGCCATGCCCCTTGTGCGCGAGGGCAGGGCAGGGGCACACTGGCTGGCATGGATGCAAACCCGTTCGTGCATGAAATTTCCCTGCCCGACTCCCAGGCCACGCAGGCGCTGGGCCGGGCGCTGGCTGCCGTGCTGCGCCCTGGCGATGTCGTGCTGCTGGAAGGCGATCTGGGCGCTGGCAAGACCACGCTGGCCCGCGCCCTGCTGCGCGCCCTGTGCGGGGATGCGGAGATGGAAGTGCCCAGCCCGTCCTATACTCTGGTGCAGGTGTATGAGGCTCCGGTAGCCCCGGTTTCGCATTTTGACCTGTGGCGGCTCGATGGGCCTGACGCATTGTATGAGCTGGGGTGGGATGAGGCATGCGAGGGCATCGTGCTGGTTGAATGGCCGGACCGGCTGGGCGGCCTGACGCCCCCTGATGTGCTGCGCGTGAGCCTCGTGCCCGATGCGGCGGGCGGGCGCATGGCCCGGCTGGCAGGCGACGCAGTCCGGCTGGCGCCGTTGATGAACCTCGATACAGGAGATGCCCCATGAGCGTGAACATGCCCCGTACCGCCATGGTTTTTGCAGCAGGGCTGGGGCGGCGCATGCGGCCTTTGAGCGAATCGGTGCCCAAGCCGCTGCTGCGCGTGGCGGGTCAGCCGATTCTGGACCACGTGCTCGACCGGCTCGAGGCGGCAGGGGTCGCGCAGGTGGTGGTTAATGCCCACTGGCAGCCTGATGCCATTCATGCGGCACTTGCTGCGCGCGCGGCTGCCCATCGCGGCCCCCGCACCGTCGAGCAGGTCGAGGACACATTGCTTGAAACCGGCGGCAGTGCGGCGAGTGCCCTGCGCGCGGGCCGGATCGGGCCGGACCCGTTCTTTCTGCTCAATGGCGATGCCATGTGGCTCAACGGCCCGGTGCCCGCGCTGCGGCGGCTGGCGGCGGCATTCGACCCGGCCAGCATGGACGCCATGCTGCTGCTTGGCGGCATGACGCGGGCCGTGGGCGAGGTAGGGCATGGCGATTTTGCCGTTGATGCCCATGGCAGGCCGCGCCGCCCGCGTGCAGGCGAGATCACGCCCTATATCTTTACCGGCGTGCAGATTGTCTCGCCCCGGCTGTTTGATGCAGCGCCCGAGGGCGGCTTCAGCATGAACCGGCTGTGGGACCGCGCCATGGAGGCAGGACGCCTGGGTGTGATCGTGCATGATTCGCTGTGGTTTCACCTCTCGCGCCCGGCCGATCTCGCAGCCGCCGAGCGCGTGCTGCATTCAACCCTCAACCCGGATTCGGATTGCGGCCTGTGAGCCAGCCCGAAGCACCCTGCGTGCGGGGCCGCGCCGCCGTCATTGCGCCGCATGTGCCGTTTGTGGACCAGATTGCAGCACGCTGGCTGGCGCAGGCGGGGCATGACGCGCAGGCCTGCGGCAACGGGTTGATCCTGCTGCCCAGCCGCCGCGCCGCCCGCGCGCTGACCGAGGCTTTCGTGCGCCAGGTCGATGGCCGCCCCATCCTGCTGCCGCGCATCGCCCCCATTGCCGGACTTGATGAGGCGGCCCTTGCGCTTTCGGGCCGCAACGCGCTCGACCTGCCGCCTGCGGTTGATCCCGTGCGCCGCCTTGCCACGCTCACGCTACTGGTCATGCAGGCGGGCCGTGCCTTTGGTGATGTGCAGGGCGTGGACCAGGCCTGGCCGCTGGCCCGCGCGCTGGCCGACCTGATGGATGAGGCGGAATGGGCCGAATGCGACCTGCACGAACGCCTGCCCCATGCCGCCGAGGGCGATTTTGCCCAGCACTGGCACCTGACCGTGCAGTTCCTGTCCATCATCACCCAGGTCTGGCCCGCATGGCTGGCCGAGCAGGGGGTGATGAACCCTGTCGCCCGCCAGACTGCCCTGCTGCATGCGCAGGCCGCGCGCTGGCTGGAGGCACCACCACCGGCGGGCTACCCCATCTGGGCGGCGGGTTTTTCCGATGCCGTGCCGTCCACCATCGCCATGCTGCGCGCCGTGCTGTCGCTGCCCGATGGGCTGCTGGTGCTGCCGGGCGTGGATATGGAATGCGCCGATAACGTCTGGTGCAACCTGCCGCCCGACCACCCGCAGGCGGGCACCGCGCACATGCTGGCCGAACTCGGCCTTGAGCGGGACTGCATGGAACAGTGGGGCGATCTGCCACCCGGCTGCGTTGCCAGCAGCCCCATCCCGCGCGCCAGCCTGCTGGCCCGCGCCCTGCTGCCCGCCCATGCGCTGGCGGGCTGGCGTGACCCCGAGGCCCCGGTCATGGCCGAGGGCCTGTCAGTGCTGCGCAGTGCCGACCAGCAGGAGGAAGCAGCGGCCATCGCCATGGTGCTGCGCCAGGTGCTCGAGCAGCCCGGCAGGCGCGCCGCCCTCGTCACCCCCGACCGCGCGCTGGCCGGGCGGGTTGCCACCGAACTGGTGCGCTGGGGCGTCATTGCCGATGACAGTGCGGGTGAAAGCCTGCTCACCATACCGCAGACCGCCTTCCTGCGACTGATCATACAGGCGGTGGATGGCGGGCTTTCGCCCGTGGCGCTGCTTTCGGTCATCAAGCACCCGCTGGCGGCCTGCGGGCTGGCGCCGGGCAACTGCCGCGCCAGCGCCCGCCAGCTCGAGCGGCTGGTGCTGCGTGGGCCCGCCCCGCCACCGGGCATTGCCGGGCTGCGTGGCGCGCTGGCCCGCGCTGCGGAAGACCCGCACGGCGCGCTGGCCGATGCGCCTGACGCGCCGGAGGAAATCACCGCCTTCATCAACCGCCTTGAAGCCGCCCTCGGCCCGCTCATTGCCCTGCCGCGTGCGAGTCTGGTGCCGGTCTCCACCCTGCTTGCCGCTCTGATAGAGACCGCGCAGGCGCTTGCCGCGACCGACACCACTGATGGCGCCGAGCGCCTGTGGGCTGGCGAGGAAGGTAACGCGCTGGGCCAGCACATGAGCGCCATGCTGGCGTGGTGCGACGTGCTGCCCGAGGCAAGGCTGGGCGCGCTTGACGGGCTGCTGGCCTCCTCGCTTGCGGGCATGACGGTGCAGGGGCGGCGCGCGGTGCGCGGGCGCGAGGGCACGGCGGTGCATCCGCGCGTGTTCATCTGGGGCCTGCTCGAGGCGCGGTTGCAAACTGCTGATACCATCGTGCTCGGCGGGCTGGTCGAGACCGTCTGGCCCCCCGCTACCGATCCGGGGCCGTGGATGAGCCGCCCCATGCGCACCCGTGTGGGCCTGCCCTCGCCGGAATGGGCCATCGGCCAGGCCGCGCATGACTTCGTATCATGCGCCTGCGCCGCGCCACGGGTCGTGCTGTCCATGGCGGCGCGGCGGCAGGGCGCACCGACCGTGCCCGCGCGGTGGCTGGTCAGGCTCAATGCCTATCTGGCAGGGCACGGCCACGGCCTGCCGCCGCACCCCGCCCTGCGCTGGCTTGACAGTCTCGACCGGCCGCCCGGCGGGCTGGTGCAGCCTGCAAGCCCGCCGCGCCCCCGGCCTGCCCTGGCCCTGCGCCCGCGCAGCCTGTCGGTGACCGAGATCGAGACATGGATGCGTGACCCCTACGCCATCTATGCCCGCCGCATCCTGCGCCTCAACCGCCTGCCCGACCTTGAGGAACTGGCCGATGCGGCCGATTACGGGCAGATCGTGCACACGGCCCTTGACCGCTGGTTCCGCGCCCACCCCACCGGCTGGCCTGCCGATGGCGAAGAACGGATGCAGGCCGTCTTTGCCGATGTGCTGCGCGAGGCCGAACTGCGCCCCGCACTGGCCGCATGGTGGGCGCCAAGGCTGGAACGCATCGCCACCTGGTGCGCGCAGACCGAACAGGCGCGCGGCACGACGGGTGGCAAGCGCACGGTGCTGACCGAGCTGAGCGGGCGCATGCAGCTCGAGGACCTGCCCGGCGGCCCCTTCACCCTGCGTGGCCGGGCCGACCGGATCGACCGCCATGATGATGGCACGCTGAGCCTGTTCGATTACAAGACCGGCACCCTGCCCACCCGCCGCAGCGTGCTGGAGGGCTGGCAGTCGCAGCTGGTGCTTGAGGCCGCGATGATTGAAAGCGGCGGCTTTCCGCCCCCCGTGGCGGGCACGGTGGCCGAACTGGTGTACTGGCGGCTGACCGGCGGCCATGTGCCTGCGCTGGTGCTCGACGTGGCGCGCGGGGAGGAGCTGGCCGAACTGATCGCCTCATGCCGCACGGGGCTACGCGATCTGGTAGCCGGGTATGACAATCCTGCGCAGCCTTACCTGTCGCATCCCTATCCCGGCGAGGAACCCCGCTTTGCCGATTACGCCCATCTGGCCCGCGTTGCGGAATGGAGTGCGGCGCGTGAGGAGAATGGCGGATGAACGTGTCTCCCCCCAAGGCCGACACCACGATGGACGCCATCGGCCTTGCCAATCGCAGCCAGGCCCAGGCATCTGACCCGCAGGCTTCGGTGTTTGTTTCGGCCTCGGCGGGCAGTGGCAAGACCAAGCTGCTGATCGACCGGCTGCTGCGCCTCATGCTGCCGCGTGATGTGCCTGACCGTGATGGCGTGCCCACCCGCGTTGCAGGCAGCGACCCCGGTCGCATCCTGTGCCTGACCTTTACCAAGGCGGCGGCAGCCGAAATGTCGATCCGCCTGCAGGACAGGCTGGGCCAGTGGGTCATGCTGCCTGATGCGGCGCTTGATGGGGAACTTGCCCGCCTGTCCGTGCCGGTGGATGACCGCACGAGGGAGGTGGCGCGTGAACTCTTTGCCCGCGTGCTCGACCTGCCCGGCGGCATGCGCATTGGCACCATCCATGCCTTCTGCCAGTCGCTGCTGCGGCGCTTCCCCATCGAGGCCGCGATCAGCCCGCATTTCACCCTGATCGAGGAGACCGATGCCCGCCTCGCCCAGCGCGCGGCAGTGGAGGATGTGGTGGGCGCGGGCGGCCCCGCCGTGGGGCTGCTCGCGGGTCAGATCGGCGTGGGTGACTTTACTTCCCTGATCGCGCGGCTGCAGGCGCATGCGCGCCGCATGCTGCCGGTGGCACGGCAGTGGGTGCGCGACCGGGCCAGTGTCGAGGCCGCCCTGATGCGCCTGCTGGGCATAAGCGGGCGCAGCGTGGAGGAGGTGCTGCGGCATGCCTGCGCCACCATCCCCGATGAGGCCGCCCTGCGCGATGGTCTGCGTTACGCGGCGCAGGAAGGATCACCCACAGTAAGGACGCAGGCCGAGACCATGCTGGTCTGGCTGGGGCAGGATGCGGCCACCCGAACTGCGACCTGGCCCGTGTGGCGCAAGGCGCTGCTCAAGAACGATGGCGCCCCCCGCCAGCGCGGTGGCCTGAACGCGAAGCTTGCCACCGAGTGCCCGATTCTGGTCGAGCAACTGCTGGCGGAGGCCGCGCGCATCATCGCCATCGAGCAGCAGATGCGCGCGATCAGGGTGTTTGAACTGACCTGTGCACTGCTCTCGGTCGCCCAGCCGGTGCTCGAGCGCTACGCCACGCGCAAGAGCGCGCAGGGCATGGTCGATTATGATGACCTGATCGACCGCACGCTCGAACTGCTGCGCGACCCCGGCGCTGCATGGGTGCTGTACAAGCTCGATGGCGGCATTGACCACCTGCTGCTTGATGAAGTGCAGGATACCTCATTCGACCAGTGGGCCATCGCCGGTGGCCTGACGGCGGAGTTCTTCGCGGGCGAGGGCACGCATGATGACGAGGGCACGCCGCGCACCATCTTCGCGGTGGGGGATTACAAGCAGTCGATCTATTCGTTTCAGGGGGCTGACCCCGAGGCCTTTCGCGCATGGCGGCAGCGTTTTCGCCAAAGTGCCGCGGCAGCCGACGCCCTGTGGCGCGAACCGGCCCTGACCGTCTCCTTCCGCTCCACCGCCCCGGTGCTGAAACTGGTGGACAGCGTGTTCGCCAACCCTGCCGCCGCCCGTGGCGTGGCCGAGCCTGATGGCACCATTCCTCCCCATGTCACGGCCCGCCCCGGCCAGGGCGGCCGCGTCGAGATCTGGCCCCCCGTGCCGGTGGAGGAGGATGGCGAGGCAGTCAGCCCGTGGCAGGCCCCCAGTCAGAATGCAGGCCAGTCCACCGCCCAGCAGCGCCTGGCCGATACGCTGGCCGCCTGGATCGCAGCCGAGCTGCGCAGGCCCGCGGCACCGGGCGAGGCACCACTTGCGCCGGGGGATGTGCTGATTCTCGTGCCGCGCCGCTCGGCCTTCGCCCGTGCCCTGATCCGCGCGCTCAAAACAAACGACGTGCCGGTCGCCACCCTTGTGCGCACGGTGCTGACTGACCAGCTTGCCGTGCAGGACCTCATGGCGCTGTGCGCGTGCCTGCTCCTGCCACAGGATGACCTGACGCTGGCCTGCGTGCTGACTTCGCCCATTGGCGGGCTGGATGATGAGTCGCTCATGCATCTGGCAACGGGCCGCGATGGCAAGCCCCTCTGGGCGGTGCTGCGCGCGCGCCATGCCGAGCGCCCGGACTGGGCGGCGGCATGGCATATTCTCAACACGCTGTTCCGGCAGGTGGATTACGCAACACCCTACCAGCTTCTGGCCGAGGCCCTTGGCCCGCTGGGCGGCCGCACGCGGCTGCTGGCCCGCCTTGGGCCAGAGGCGGTGGAGCCGGTGGATGAACTGCTCTCTGCCGCCCTGCGCTTTGAGGAGGCGCACGCCATCTCGCTGCAGGGTTTCCTGCACTGGCTCAATGCCTCGGATGAGACCGTGCGCCACGAGCCCGATGCCTCGGCCAACATGGTGCGCGTCATGACCGCGCACGGGGCCAAGGGGCTGCAGGCGCGGCTGGTGGTGCTGCCCGACACCATTGCCAGCCCCCGCTCTGACACCAACATCCTGTGGAAAAAAGATAAGCAGACTGGCCTCGACATCCCCATCTGGGTGCCCCGCCGCGAACTGGCTACTGACCTGACCGCGGCCCTGCAGGAAAAGATAAAGAAGGAGGCGGCAGAGGAATATAACCGCCTGCTCTACGTGGCGCTGACCCGTGCGAGCGATCGGCTGGTCGTATGCGGCTGGAAGCCGGGCCGGGGCGTGCCCGATGGCTGCTGGTATGACCTGTGCCACCGTGGCTTCGAACGGGCAGGCGCCGAGGCCCGGCCTTTTGATCTGGGCTGGGAGGGCGAAAGCCTTGTGCTGGAGGAACAGCGCACGGTCCCCGCGCCCGCGGCAAGACCACAGGCCCCGATGTGGGAGATGGAATCCGTCACCCTGCCGGACTGGATGGGTCACGCGCCGCTATGGCGGCCCGTGCTGCCGGTGGCGGAAGGCCCGCTTGCCCGTCCGCTCGCCCCCAGCCGACCCGATGATATAGCCCTTGGCCCGCAGCCTGCCGTGCGCTCGCCGCTGGTCGCGGCCAGCACGGTGCGCGACCGGGCAGATGCCACGGCCCGGCGCGCCCGCGCCCTGCAACGCGGGCAACTGGTGCATGCCCTGTTGCAATACCTGCCCGACTGCGCGCCCGATGCGCGGGCGGAACTGGCCCATGCCTGGCTGTCGCGCCCGGCGGCAGGGCTTGCGCCGGACCTGCGTGATGCACTGGTGGCGGAGGTGCTCGCGGTCATGGACAGGCCGGAACTTGCAGCGCTGTTTGCCCCCGGCAGCCGCGTGGAGCAGCCGCTGGCCGGAATCGTGGGTGAGCAGGTGATCGTGGGGCAGGTGGACCGCATGGCGGTCAATGCCGATACGGTCATGGTGTGTGACTTCAAGACCAACCGCCACCCGCCTGCCGATATTGGCCAGACCCCCGTGCTTTACCTGCGCCAGATGGCGGCCTACCGCGCCCTGTTGCGCGGGGTCTATCCCGGCAGGCAGGTCGAGTGCGTGCTGGTCTGGACCGAGGGCGTGCGCGTTGACATCCTGCCTGCGGCCCTGCTGGACCATTATGCACCCGACAGGGTTGGCCTAAAGGGATCGGTACGGGCTTGACCGCGCGCCGGGTCATGGCCATGTCAGCAGGACGCAAGGACTAAAGGTGGCCACGGCTGCCATAAATGGAGAATTAAGTGATGAGCGAAAACACGATTGCGGTCAGCGACGACCAGTTCAAGACCCTGGTTCTCGACTCGAAGGAGCCGGTTCTGGTTGATTTCTGGGCTGAATGGTGCGGCCCGTGCAAGATGATCGCGCCTGCGCTTGAAGAACTCGGCGGCGAGTTCAAGGGCCGCATGACGGTGGCCAAGGTCGATATCGACAACAATCTCCGCACCCCCAATGAATACGGCGTGCGCAGCATCCCCACTCTGGTCCTGTTCAAGGACGGCAAGCCCGTGGCGCAGCAGACCGGCGCCATGCCCAAGAGCCAGCTCAAGGCATGGGTTGAATCCAAGCTGGGCTGATTATCAGTAAAAAGTTTTTGGGCGCCGCCTTTTTTTAAAAGGCGGCATTCTTTTGAAGCTTTTTGCAAAAAGCTTCACCAAAAACTTTTAGTCTGTCCGTCTAACGTCCGCTGGCGACATCGCTCCATGTCGTGGGTACCGCCCCCGCATGGGCCAGCCCGGAGCGAAAGCCCGGCGCACAGAGCGTGCGGAACTCGGCCTCATGCTCATAAGTCGGCATGAGCCGTTGCAGCAGCCTGTTCTTGGCCGTGGCCGGATGGAAATAGATTTCCGACAGGCCATCAGGCAGATGGGCGGCCAGCGCCGAGACGCGCTCGGTCGTCATGTGTCCGCTCCATGCCAGGCCAAAGCACCAGTCATTCGTCACCAGTCCGGCCTTATGGGCCTGATGGCGCAAAAGCCCGGTCCAGCGCCGCAGGGCGGCATCGCCCAGTGTATCGGCATAGGTGCCGGCCGCACGGAGCGGCTCGGGTGGCTCAAGCGGCACGCGCACCGCGCGCAGGCCATGGCGCAGGCCGCTTTCAATCAGGTAGCGCCCCACGGTGGGGTGCAGGTGCATGTGCTTGTGCGCGTTGGCATGGTCCAGCGCCAGCCCCGTTGCGGCAAAGGCGCGGAACTGCGCCTCGATCTCGGCGGCAAGTTCTCGGCGCACGGCAGGGCGGAAGAAATACTCCACCCCCAGCTTGAGCTGGTCGGAGGGAAACAGCCCATCCTGCGGCACCAGCAGCGGAATATCGGCAGGCGGCAGGGTAGCCGGGCCTTCAATGGCCACAAGATGCAGCCCTACCCGCAGGTCAGGCAGTTTCCTGGCCCGGCGCACGGCATCGGCGGCAGCAGGGCCGGATACCATCAGGCTCGCGGTTGACAGCAATCCATCCCGGTGGGCGATCTCGATGGCCTCGTTGACTTCTTCCGACAGGCCGAAATCATCGGCGGATATGATGACGCGCTTCATGCAGCAAAACCGGGTGGCTTGAAAAAAGAAATGCCGGAACCCGAAGGCTCCGGCATGGATCGTGGCGGGATCAGGCCGCGCGGCGTTCGCGCAGGAACTGGAAAAACTCCACCCCCTCGCGCAGGCGGCGCTTCATCATCTGCGGGCTGCGCACCATCTCGTTCAGGATCGAGGCGATCTTGGGCGCGCGGAAGTAGAACTTCCGGTAGAACTCTTCCACGCTCTGGAAGATTTCGGTGTGCGACAGGTGCGGGTAGTGCAGCGGTGCGATCTGCACGCCGTTATCATCGATCAGCTCGGCGTTCTTTTCATCCAGCCAGCCATTCTCGGTCGCCTGCTGGTGCAGGAACGTGCCGGGATAGGGCGCCGCCAGTGAGACCTGCAGCGTGTGCGGGTTGATCTCGGTGGCGAAGCGGATGGTTTCCTGAATGGTTTCCTTCGTCTCGCCCGGCAGGCCGAGGATGAAGGTGCCATGGATCTTGATGCCGAGCTCGTGGCAGTTCTTGGTGAACTCGCGGGCCGTCTCGACGCGCATGCCCTTCTTGATGTTGTGCAGGATCTGCTGGTTGCCGCTCTCGTAGCCCACGAGCAGCAGGCGCAGGCCGTTGGCCTTGAGCACTTCCAGCGTCTTGCGGGGCACGTTCGCCTTGGCGTTGCATGACCAGGTCACGCCCAGCTTGCCGAGTTCCTTGGCAATCGCTTCGGCGCGCGGCAGGTCATCGGTGAAGGTGTCGTCGTCGAAGAAGAATTCCTTCACCTGCGGGAAATACTGCTTCGCCAGGCGGATCTCGGCGGCCACGTGCTCGGGGCTGCGGGTGCGGTAGTGATGGCCGCCCACGGTCTGCGGCCACAGGCAGAAGGTGCAGCGCGATTTGCAGCCACGGCCGGTATAGATCGAGATGTAGGGGTGCATCAGGTAACCGATGAAGTAATCTTCAATCTTCAGGTCACGCTTGTACACCTCGGTCACGAACGGCAGGCTGTCCATGTCCTCGATCATGGCGCGGTCGCGGTTATGCACGATCTTGCCATCGGCATCGCGCCAGGAGATGCCATCGACATCCTTCCACTCGCGGCCTTCCGCCATTTCCTTGATGGTGAAGTCGAACTCGTTGCGGGCCACGAAGTCCACCGGCGGGGCGTTGAGCAGGCTCTCTTCGGGCTGCACCGCCACCTTGGCGCCAACCATGCCGATCTTGACCTTGGGGTTGGCATCCTTGAGCATCTGGGCCACGCGCACGTCCGATGCGAAGGAAGGCGTGGAGGTATGCATGATGACGAGGTCGCGGTTGCGCACGTCTTCGAGGATCGGCTCCATGCCCATGCGGGCAGGCGGGGCATCAATCAGGCGGCTGCCCTCGACCATGGCGGCGGGCTGCGCCAGCCAGGTCGGGTACCAGAACGACTTGATTTCCCGCTTGGCCTGATAGCGGGAACCGGCCCCACCGTCGAATCCGTCAAACGAAGGCGGCTGGAGAAACAGGGTTTTCATCATGCTACGCGTATCCTCGGGTTCTGGCGGGGAACGGGGTTCCCTTAATACCCGTTCTTATTGACTACAGGGTGGGTTTTTAAACGGTCCGGCGGGCTGGGGGGTATCAGTCACCGGGGGAGGCGGGTTGCGATCGTGGCGTCATGACCGAATGGGGTGTGACATGCATTGTCTGCCCGCGCCAGGCAACCCGTGTGCCCGTAACGCTGCCCACCATGATCGCGGCTGAAATCCAGTCGCGCAGGGGGAGCAGCAGTAACGGCAGCAGGCTGCGCTGCGCCAGTGTCCGGTCAAGGATGAAGGAACATACGCCCCGCCATCCCCACGCGCCAAGAAAGAAGAACCATGTCCACGCCGCATGGGGTGCGAGCAGCACCGCAACAGTGGCCCAGAACAAAGGTAGCTGGATGGCCGAGGCCGCATAGCCTGCCGGTTCCAGTGTCTTGACAGTGCGGCCCCAGCGCAGTTCATGCGCCAGCACCTCACGCATCGAGGTTTCGCCCACGGTGGTCCATGTCATGCACGCGGCAATGGCAATGTCCTTGCCGTGCTCGCGCACGTAGCGGCCAAGAATCGCGTCATCGGCCACATGGGGCACAAGGGCTTCGAGCCCGCCAATGGCGTCGAGCATGGAGCGCCGCAGCGCCATGGTGGCGCCAAGGCAGTCCTGCCGGCCGAGGTAACGCGACAGCATGACGCCGGGCAGGAAGTTGTGGTTGATCTGGCAGGCGGCAAGCAGGCGCGGCACGGTGCTGGAGGCGGGCAGCCCGGCATAGAGCGTGGTCACGAGCCCCACATTGTCGGGCACCATGGCACCCACCACATGGCGCAGGTAATCGGGTGCGACATGAATGTCCGAGTCGGAAATGACCAGCACATCATGCTTCACGCGCTTCATGATATTGATCAGGTTGCCGATCTTGCGGTTCACCCCATGGAAGGTGGGATCGATCACCAGATCCATCGGCACATCCGGATGGCGTTCCATCAGGCGGCGCACGATGGGGATGGCGGCATCATCCTCGGCCTGCACGCCAAAGACGATCTGCATATGCGGATAATCCTGCGTACAGAAGCTTTCGAGTGCTTCCTCAAGCAGGGGTTCATCGCCATGCAGCGGCTTGAGCACGGAGACCGGGGGCAGGGATACTTCCCGGTCAACGCGTTTTTCCTGCCAGCGGAAACGCGAGACCAGAAAAGTGCCTATCGCTGCCTGCATGCACCCGGCGGCCGCGACAGTCGCAGCCAGTCCGGCGGGTGAAACAAGAGCGTTAAAAACAGACATTATTTTTCCGGCAAGGTCCCGCGCGTGAAACAAAATGAAAAAGACATCAGGGAAGGGTCAGGTTACTCTTCCGAAAAAGTCTTGATTTTCTTCTGTAACAGATTTGTCAGTTTTTGCACATTCCCGCCAGACAGGGCGGAACTGAAATCCGCACGCTGTGCCGCAACCTGACTGATGTGGGCATTGAGCAGCACGTCAACGATCTGCCAGCCCTTTGCACTCGAGCGCATCACGTAATTGATTTCCGTCCCGCTCGGGTCATCGGATGAACCAATATGCGTTATAACAATGCGGTCGTTACCCACTGGTGAGGGGGTGACGGAAGGGTCGATGGTGAAGCGCGCATCGCTGCCGGGCTTGAAGCTCGAGACATAGCGGGCAATGGTAAACTGGCGGAACGTGGTCAGAAGCTGCTGCTTCTGGTCATCGGGCAGGGCGGCGTAGCGCGGGCCGATGGAGGAGGCGAGCACGGCCTCCATGTCATAGGCGCGGTCGATTGCCGGCGCGAGCATCTGCGAGCGCTGCTCGAACGTGCCGCTGCCTTTGGCCTGCACGCGGTCGAGGGCAGCATACAGGGCCTTGATCGGCTCCTGCACCTGCGCATCGGACGCGGCGGCCGCATGGGCTGCGGAAATGGGGAAGACGGCAGGGATGACCGGTGCCGCCATCAGGCCGGCGCACAGCGCCAGTGCGGTGGTTTTCAGGGCATGTTTCATAATGTTCATGATTTCGGTCCGTTTGCCGTCTTTAGCAAGGGCTGCGTCATGCTGATTCCGACACCCAGCGCATCGAGTGCGGTATTGGTAATGGCTACCGCATCCAGCCCGGCCTCATGGTACTGGGCCTCCTGGCTGTTATGGTCGATGAAGCGGTCAGGCAGGGTCATGGGGCGGAAGCGCACGCGGTCGAGCAGGCCGGTTTTGGCCAGATGCGTCATGACAAAGCTTGCAAATCCGCCAACCGAGCCTTCCTCGATGGTGATCAGCACCGCATGGTTGCGCGCCAGTTGCTCGATCAGCGCGGTATCGAGCGGCTTGGCGAAGCGGGCATCGGCCACGGTGGGGGCTAGCCCCTGGGCGGCCAGCATGTCAGCGGCCTTCAGCGCATCGGCCAGCCTTGGCCCGAGCGAGAGGATGGCGATGCCGCCCTGCTCGGGGCCGGACTGGCGCGCCATTTCACGCACGATTCGCCCGCGCCCGATCTCGATGATCTGGCCCGCCGCCGGCAGGTCCAGCCCCAGCCCAGCGCCGCGCGGGTAGCGCAGGCCAAGCGGGCCTTCGTCAAACGCGATGGAGGTTGCGGTCATGTTCAGCAGTTCAAGCTCGTCGCTTGGCGCCATGAGCGTGATGCCGGGCAGGCAGCCCAGATAGGCGATGTCGAACGCACCGGCATGGGTCGCGCCATCGGCGCCGACCAGCCCCGCACGGTCGATGGCGAAGCGCACCGGCAGCTTCTGCAGCACCACGTCATGCATCACCTGATCATAGGCGCGCTGCAGGAAGGTGGAATAGATGGCGCAGAACGGGCGCAGCCCTTCGGTCGCCATGCCGGCAGCAAAGGTCACGGCATGCTGCTCGGCAATGCCGACATCAAAGAAGCGGTCGGGATAGGCCCTGGCGAACTTGTCGAGCCCGGTGCCCGACGGCATGGCGGCAGTGATGGTGACGATTTTGTCGTCAGTCGCCGCCTGGCGGACGAGTTCTTTCGCAAACACCGAAGTGTAGCTCGGCGGGCCGGACGGGCCTTTCTTCTGCTCGCCGGTGACCACATTGAACTTGGAGACGGCGTGATACTTGTCACCCGCCGATTCGGCCGGGCTGTAGCCATGGCCCTTCTCGGTGATGACATGCAGCAGCACGGGGCCGACATCCTCGGCATCACGCAGGTTGCGCAGGATGTGGACGAGCTGGTTCATGTCATGCCCATCAACGGGGCCGACATAATAGAAGCCGAGTTCCTCGAACAGCGTGCCGCCGGTCATGATGCCGCGCGCGTATTCATCGGCCTTCTTGGCCGTGCGCTCGAGGCGGCCGGGAAGGCGCTTGGCCATTTTGGCGGCGAGTTCACGCAAACTCAGGAACTTGCGCGAGGACATCAGCCGCGACAGGTAGCTCGACATGGCGCCCACGGGGGGTGCGATCGACATCTCGTTGTCGTTGAGCACCACGATCAGGCGCTCCGCGCCCGGGCCGCAATGCGAGGCGTTGTTCATTGCCTCATACGCCATGCCCGCCGAGATCGAGCCATCGCCGATCACCGCAATCACGTTGCGTTCACGGTAGGAGGGGTCTTCCTCCGCGCGCAGGTGGTGGGCAACGGCCATGCCGAGGCCGGCTGAAATGGAGGTGGAGGAGTGGGCCGCGCCAAACGGGTCGTATTCGCTCTCGCTGCGGCGCGTAAAGCCCGAAAGCCCGCCCGGCTGGCGCAGGGTGCGGATGCGCTCGCGCCGCCCGGTCAGGATCTTGTGGGGGTAGGTCTGGTGGCCCACATCCCAGATCACGCGGTCGGCGGGCGTGTCGAACACGGCATGGAGTGCGACCGTGAGTTCAACCACGCCGAGCGACGCGCCAAGATGGCCGCCGGTGGTGGACACGGTATCGATCGTTTCCGACCGCAGTTCCTCCGCAAGCTGCTTGAGCTGCTCGACCGAGAGGTTGCGCATGTCGTGCGGCCACTGCACCCGGTCAAGCTGGGCGTAGCGCCCAAGGGTCGGAATCGCGGGTTTGGTCTGATCCATGATGTTCGCGTCCATTGTTCTGTGTCGGCCCTTGCCCATATGGGAGGAACCGACCCGGTTTTCGGTTGGGCCCCATGGCCCCGGCAAAGGAGCCGGGCGGGGCTGCCCCGGCGGCGATGAATGGCGGCTCATGGCAAAACAGACCATGGCGACCGTAGCGTAATCGCGATGTGTTACTCCGGTTAGGCGTGCAAATACAGTCTCTAATTCCCTGACTGTTGTTAATTCGCCACACTGAAGGCAATAGCAATTGAATACAGGATGGTTTCTGTCCTATACCCTCGCGAAAGGCTTCATGTGTCGTACAAGTTCGCATTCTCGGCATGCTCTGTGTGCACGGCTGGGTGATGTTGGGCTTGTTTTCTTGTAGGTGGATGTGTCCATAGTCCGACCTACCAGACTTGAAATATGAGACCGGCGGTTGGGCCGGTGCAGGAGCAGAGGTTTCATGGCCGTTCCTATTATGCAGGCAGTCCGCGTCGGCGCCTATGTTGTCAAGCAGCATGTCACGCGGCGTAAACGTTATCCGCTCGTGCTTATGCTCGAGCCCTTGTTCCGCTGTAACCTGGCCTGCGCCGGGTGCGGCAAGATCGACTACCCCGCGCAGATCCTGAACCAGCGCCTGAGCGTGCAGGAATGCCTTGATGCCGATACCGAGGCCGGTGCGCCCGTTATCGCCGTGGCTGGCGGCGAGCCGCTGTTGCACAAGGAAATGCCCGAGATCATCCGCGGACTGATCGCGCGCAAGAAGTACGTATATCTGTGCACGAACGCCCTCCTTCTTGAAAAGAAGATGGACGATTACGAGCCGAATCCGTTCTTCTCTTGGGATGTGCATCTTGATGGTGACCCGCAGATGCACGATGCCTCCGTCTGCCAGGATGGTGTGTACGAGCGCGCCGTGTCCGCGATCAAGAAAGCGAAGGCGCGCGGCTTCCGCGTGTCGATCAACTGCACCCTGTTCGATGGGGCCGACCCCAAGCGCGTCGCCACCTTCTTTGATGAAGTGATGGCCATGGGCGTGGACGGCATCATGACCGCGCCGGGCTATGCCTATGAGCGTGCGCCCGATCAGGAGCACTTCCTCAACCGGCAGAAGACCAAGCAGCTGTTCCGCGACATCTTCCGCCTGGGCAAGGGAAAGAAGTGGCGCTTCACGCAGTCGCCGCTGTTCCTGAACTTCCTGGCAGGCAACGAGCAGTATCACTGCACGCCGTGGGGCAAGCCGCTGCGCAACCCGTTTGGCTGGCAGCGCCCGTGCTACCTGCTGGGTGAAGGCTACGCCAAGAGCTTCAACGAGCTCATGACCGATACCGACTGGGATGCCTACGGCACCGGCAATTACGAAAAATGCGCCGACTGCATGGTCCATTCGGGCTACGAGTCGACGGCGGTGATGGATGCGGTCCGCAGGCCCTGGCACATTGCCAAGGTTGCGCTGTTCGGCCCCGAGACGGAAAAGCCGATGGCGCCGGAAATCCCGCTCGACCACCAGCGCCCGGCGGAATACGTGTTTACCCAGCACGTCGATGCCAAGATGGCCGAGCTGGCCGCCCGCAAGAAGCCCGCGGCCCCGCCGCGCGTAAAAAAGGTCGCGGCCCCGGCCGAGACTGCGGATGCAGCCGACTGAGCACGCATTCCGGCATCATATCGACCGGATGGTTAAGGGAAGGCGGGGCATTTGCTCCGCCTTTTCTTTTGCGCACGGGTCAGGGGCAAAATATGCCCGTCTGGCTGAATATGCTGTAAGAGCGTGGGATCATGCTTGTTTCCCTGATTGTCATATTGTGCCTCGTTCTGCTCAACGGGCTTTTTGCCATGGGCGAGCTGGCGCTGATTTCCGCCCGCCGGGCGCGGCTTGCCATTCTTGCGCGTGATGGCACCAAGGGTGCGGACCGCGCGCTGAAACTGGCTGGCGACCCGCAGAGCTTTCTGCCCACGGTCCAGATCGGCATGACGCTGGTCTCGATTCTCGAGGGCACGTTTGGTGGCAACAGCATCGAGGCCGGGGTCAGCCGGTGGCTTTCACACATAGCCGCCCTGCGCTCGATTGCCGATGAACTGGCCATGTTCCTCGTGGTCAGCGCCATTACGGCGGTCATGCTGGTGCTGGGCGAGTTGGTGCCCAAGCAGATCGCGCTGCGCCAGCCCGAACTGATTGCCGCCCGCCTGTCGCTGCTGCTGGAGTGGATGGCGTGGTTCACGCGCCCCATCGTCTGGCTGCTTGGCCGCTCATCGGAGCTGGTGCTCAGGGTGATGGGCATTGGCAATGCGATCCGCCAGTCGGTCTCGGTGGAGGAACTGCGCGCCTATATTGCCGAGGGCGCCCAGGCAGGCGTGCTGGAGCAGGAGGAGCGCGACATGATCGAGCGCCTGCTGCGCCTGGCCGAGCGCCCGGTCCGCGCCATCATGACGCCGCGCAACGAACTGTGCTGGGTGGAGCGTCACGTGCCGCGCGCGCAACTGCTGCAGGTGCTGCGTTCGACCACCTATTCGCGCATCGTGGTGTGCGAAGGCGGCGTGGACAACCCGGTGGGTGTGATCCTGGCCAAGGACATGCTCGACCGGTTCCTTGATGGCAAGAGCCCCTCGGTCGAGATCGGGCTGCGCCATCCCATCTCGGTGCCCGATACGCTGTCCGCCTTCGATATGCTCGAGCGCATGCGGGCTTCCCCGCTGGGCATGGCGCTGGTGCTTGATGAATATGGCTCGTTTGAGGGAATCGTCACCTCATCCGACCTGTTTGGCGCGATCGTGGGCGAGCAGCACGAGCCGGGCAGCACACCGCCCCAGCGCCTGGCGCATGACGATGTGCTGGTGCTCGATGGTGCCATGCCTGCCGATGAGGTCAAGGACCGGCTCGGCCTGTCCGACCTGCCAGCCGAGGGCAGCTATCACACGCTGGCCGGCTTGGTGCTGGCCCTGCTGCGTCGTGTGCCCGCGAAGGGGGACAAGGTCGTATTCTCGGGCTGGCTGTTCGAGGTGCTGGAAATGGAAGGTCGCCGCGTGGTGCGCGTGCAGGCCAGCCGCCAGCTTCTGGCTGAGAACTGAGGCCAGAGAAGCGGGTTTGGAAATCCAGGAACGCTTCAGAAAAATGCCGCCTTTTTGAAAAAAGGCGGCACCCGGAAACGTCTGTTTTAGTGGATGGTATGACCCGCCATGGCCATTTCGGCGCCAAAGCCGGGCCATTCATCGCGTGCCATTGTCTCGAGCGAGGGGGTGGCAAGGCCCATCCGGTCGGCATAGATCCACAGATAGGTGAAGGCCCGGCGCACATACTCGCGTGTTTCGCCATTGGGCAGGCTCTCGATATAGAGCAGGGGATCTTCATCTTCATCCATCGTCGCACTGCGGCGCGAGATGACGGATGGACCGGCATTATAGCTGGCCAGCACGCGGATCATGTCGCCACCCGCAGGCACATGCGCCCCGCCCGTCTGGGCAGAAATCTGGGCAAGGTAAAGCACGAAGCGCTGCCCGATATCGAGGTTGGTGCCGGGATCGTGCAGGTCGGTCGGGCGGCGGATGAAGCGGTCCCTGTCATGGGCGATGAAACCGGCGGTCAGTGGCATGAGCTGCATCAGCCCGTGTGCCCCGGAGCCGGAAACGATATTGGGGTCGAAATTGGATTCCAGTCGGGTCAGCGCATAGACGAGTGCCGGGTCCATGCGGAAGCCATGCTCGGGCTGGAGCGGCGGCAGCGGGAAGCGGGCGGCGTGGGTGTTATGCTCGCTCTCGTTGGTGTCGATCAGCATGAGCATCTGCGATGACAGTTCCTTGAGCCCCATCGCGTCAGCCACCATCTGGGTGGAATGGCACAGGGCGGCATCGTTCTGGATATCGGGCCACAGCCGCCGCAGCGCGGCCTCCGCCCGTTCGCGCTCGCCCACCTGCATCAGGGCAAACGCCCTGCGCCCGGCAGGGGTGGCGGCAACCGCCTCGATATCGATTTCACCCAATACCGGGCTGCCCGCATGAATGGTCTGCTGGGCTGCTGCAAGCGTCATGTCGGCATCGGCGCTGATGGTATCGGGCGTGCGGGCCGAGCGGCTGGCCTGTGAGGCCCGCAGGCCCAGAATCTGTGAGGCCAGAAGGCCATAGAAGGTATGCGGTGCCGCCGCCGCCCGGTGCAGCCATGGCTGATAGGCCGCGACATCGCCGGTTGCCTGATGCGCGCGGGCTGCCCAGTAGGCCGCTCCCGCGCGGATGCTGCCCGGTGTCAGGCTGGCGCGAGATGCGGCCTCGAACAGGGGACGGGCCATGTCGGCGCGCCCCTGCCGCCAGGCGGCAAGACCGGCCACATAGCCTGCAAACCCAAGCCTCTGGCCGGATTTTTCAAATGCGTCGCGCGCAACCGACATGGCCAGCCGGTTTTCGCCGCTGCTGAACAGCGTCATGGCAATTTCGGCATGCAGATGGGCGGCATACAGGTCGTTTATGCCCGGCGTCGTGGCAATCAGGTGCAGGGCGCTGCGGGCACCCTTTACGCCCTGGGCGGTACGCTCGCGCACGGCGCGGTCGAGCATGCTGCTGCGCGTGAACACCCGCAGCGAGGGGTCATCCTCCTCCGGCAGGTGGATGTGCTGCGGCGAGCGGCTGCTGTCCAGCATGTCATGGCTGGGAGCGGGGGGGAGTGGCCCTCCACGGACCGGCGCGGGCATGGCGGCCAGCATGGAATAGATGGCCGGTGAATCCGCAAGACCCGAGAAGGTGCGCAACCACAGCCGCAACTGTCCCGCACTGGGGTGGTAGGCCGGGTTGAGGTAGCGGGCTGCCAGGATGTCACCAAGCAGGATGTCATCATGGATAAAAGCGGTCTCGCGGATGGCGGCATCGAACTTGCCATCCGCCTGCAGGCGCAGCACCCGGCGGATACGGCTTACATCCTCGGGCGAGAGCGGGCGCGGCATTCCGGCGTTACCGTGCGCGTGGAGGCGTGGAAGGGCGAGCGCCGTTTCCTCGTTATGGTCGCCATGGCTGGCTGGATCATCGTCCAGTCGGCCTGGCGCCACTGTTTGGGCACGCAACGGCGCGAACGCCGCTCCTGCCAGAAATGCGGCGCCAGCCAGAAAGGCTGCTACCGCATGATGGGGGGTATTGATTGTCCCTCGCATGGCGAAGCGGATTTAAGCCGTGCGTGCAGGGAAAGCAATAGCTAACGCATTTCAGGGCAGTAAATAAGTTTTCAGAACAGAATGAGGGAACTTATGTAAACATCGTAAAGCATGTGCGCAAATGGCAATGAATAGCTGATCTGCACAGCCTAATATGCCGGAATGATTATGTTAATACCCTTTATGATTTCAAGGGCATGTTTCCGATTGTTTCGCGTATGAGCAGCATGTCTTTCCATGCATCGCGCCGGGCCGTGGCGCTGGCGCGCAACTGCAGGGGATGGCGCATGGCAAGGGCTGGCAGCGTGGTGGCGGGGGCGCCCTCGGGGCCGGTGGGCAGGGTGATGTCGCGCCACCGACCGCGCATGCGCGCTGCCGTGGTGTTCTGCCCGGTGATGAGGGAGACGGCGAGGTTGCCAAGCAGCACCACCCGCTGTGGCCGCGCGAGCACGATGGCGCGCTGGATGAAGGGCAGGCAGATCCGTGCCTCCGCCACCGAAGGCGGCCTGCCGCCGGGTGGCCGCCATGGAATGATGGGGGCGGCGAGCAGGTCGGCGCGGTCGATGCCGATGCTGGCGAACATGGTCGTAACCAGCGCGCCTCCTTCCCCCGCGAAGGGGTGACCACTGCGGTCCTCATCCGCGTCCGGTGCTTCGCCGATCAGCATCAGCGCGGCCTGTTCCGAGCCTTCAACGCACACGCTATGGGTGGCGGTGGCCCGCAGCCCGCATGGTTCGAAGCCGCTTACGGCCGCGCGCAGCGCGGGCAGCGTATCAGCCGCCGCCGCGGCCGCACGGGCGGCTGCTACCGCCTCGTCAATCAGCGTGGCGCGCGAAGGGGGTGCTGGCGGTCGGGACCTGCGGGCGGGTTTTGGGTGTCCATTCCCCGCATCTGGCTGTATGGGGAGGGGCTGTGCAGCAGGGGCAGGGTTGTGCTGTGGCGTGGGAAGGGCGAGCCTGTCATGCGGGTCGGGGTCCAGCGCGTCATCCGCGCCCCACTCCACATAAAGGCGTAACAGGGACAGGGAATCAGTCATCGGATGGATACACCCCGCACCGGCACGGACCATGCAGCCGCGCGCCGTCCTGCCTCCCCGCTCGGGGTTTGGCAGCAGACGCCGCACGCGGTAGATTCTGGCGTCATGCTCTTACCTCGTCTGTCACGCATGGTCGTGGCCTCCCTTGTTGTACCGCTCCTTGCCGGGATTCCCAACCGGGAAATGCGGGCCGCCCCGCCAGATGACCCCATCATCGAGGCGGGAAAGCAGGATCTGGCCACCAACCTGCTCGTGGGCAACGTGGCGGCAGCCGAGGGCGACAATGCCGAGGCCGCGCGGGCCTATGGCGTGGCGGCAGGGCTTGCGCCCACCTTCCGGCTGTTTGGCGAGCGGGCGTTTTTCTACAGCATTCTCGCAGGCAGCCCGCAGGCCGCCGCCCTTGCCCACGCCCAGCCCCCCGGCGTGATGCCTGAACTGATCATGGGCAATGCCGCAGCCCTTGCAGGGCAGTGGGATGAGGCGGCGACGCATTACCAGAACGCGCCGGCCGACCAGATCATGGGCCTGCTGCGTCCGCTGCTGCGTGCCTGGGCGCTGCAGGGCGCAGGCAAAACGGATGAGGCCCTCGCCGCCCTTGCCCCCGCCGAGGTCGATGCCCGGCTGGGAGGCTACTATACCCTGCACTCGGCCCTGATCGCCCAGCTTGGCGGCATGCAGATGCGTGCTGATACGCTGTTCCGCCAGGCAGCGGACAAGGGCAGTGGCGATCTGTTCACCACGATGGTCATGGCGCGCTGGCTGGTCACACAGGGGCAGGAGGCGGCAGCGCGCGACCTGATCAACCAGCGCATCGCGGCCATGCCGGTGCTGGAAACGGCGCGTGGCAACATCATGGCCATGCTCCAGCACCCGGTGGTCAGTCATGCCACGCAGGGCCTGGCACAGGCATACGGGCTGGTGGCGCTGCTGATCGACCAGCAGCTTTATGCCCATGAGGGTGGGGACGAAGACCACCCGGGCGATGCCGCAATGGAAATCGGCACCCTGCGCGGCACCGAGCAGATGATGCTGCGCATGGCGCTCACCCTTGACCCTGCGGATTCGGAGGCGCGGCTGCTGCTCTCCTCCATGCTGCATGCCCGCAAGCAGGACCGCCAGGCGCGCGCCGCCTTTGATGGCGCCCCGGCCAGCGACCCGCTGCTGTCCGTCTACCGTGCCGAGCAGGCCGATCTTGACGTGGTGCTCGGCCACAAGGAGCAGGCGGCGCAGGAACTGCGCGACCTGCTGCGCCAGTCCCCCGATGACCGCATGCTGTGGAGCAGCCTTGGAGATGCCCTGCTCGACCAGCAGAAATGGCCCGAAGCACTTGATGCCTACCAGCATGCCACAGCACTCACCCCCCACCGGCTGGAAGGTGATGACTGGCGGCTGCTGTTTGGCCAGGCCATAGCCCAGGAGCGCCAGAACCACTGGCCACAGGCGCGGGTGCTGCTGCAGCACGCTCTCCAGCTTGCGCCCAACGAGGCGGAACTGCTGAACTACCTTGGCTACTCCATGGTCGAGCACGGCGAGAATCCGGCCCTGGCCGAATCCTACCTGCGCCGCGCGCTGGCACTCGCCCCTACCGATAACCAGATCCGCGACAGTGTGGGCTGGGTGCTCATGCGCCTGGGCCACGTGGCGGAGGGCCTGCCACTGCTTGAGCAGTCGGTCGAGCAGATGCCGCAGGATCCCGCCATAAACTACCATCTTGGTGTGGCGTACTGGATGGTGGGCCGCAGGCTGGAGGCGGTCAACGAATGGCAGAACGCCATCCAGTTCCAGCCCGACCCGATGGACCGCCGCAAGATCATGGCGGCGCTGGACTATGCCCATGCGTGGCAGGCCCACAGGCCGATGGCCCTGCCTGCCGACCTCAAGCCGGTGGTAACCCCGCCTTCTTCCCCTTCCCAGCCAAATGGAACCCGTCACTGATGTCGTCGCTGCACGAACTGGCGCATGCCAAGATCAACCTGTACCTGCATGTCACGGGGCGACGTCAGGCCGATGGTTATCACCTGCTTGACAGCCTTGCCGTATTTGCTGGTGCTGCGGACAGGCTGGACCTGAAAACGGGCAGCGGGCAGGGCGGCCATGTGGCGCTTGATATCAAGGGCCGGTTTTCTGCCGGGCTGGGCAGCGAGGACTGCGCCGATAACCTGATCGTCCGCGCAGGAACGATCCTGCGCGAACTGGCAGGCGAGCATGCCTCGCGTGACCTGCCGGATGTAGAGATCACGCTGCACAAGGAACTGCCCGTAGCCTCGGGCATTGGCGGTGGCTCGGCTGATGCCGCTGCTGCCCTGCGGCTGCTGCTTGGGGTGTGGAAGCTGTCGCTGCCGCCTGCTCGGCTCAATGCGGTGGCCACGCGGCTCGGAGCGGACGTGCCGGTCTGCCTTGAGCAGCATGCCGCGCGCATGGAAGGAATCGGCGAGGTGCTCTCACCCGCGCCCCACCTGCCGACCTGTGGCATGATGCTGGTCAATTGCGGGCAGAGCGTATCCACCCCGCAGGTGTTCAAGGCACGTGCCCCGGTCTTCACCCCCCGCGCCACGCTGCCTGCCGCCTGGGCCACGCTGGCCGATATGGTGCGCGACCTCGCTGCCCAGACCAACGATCTGCAGGAGGCCGCCTGCGCCATCTGCCCGGAAATCCTGACCGTGCTTGAAGCCCTGCGCGCAGCACCCGGCTGCCGCCTTGCGCGCATGAGTGGCTCGGGGGCTACGTGTTTCGCCCTGTTCGACAGCCCCGAGGTCGCCCGTGCAGCACAGGCCGCCGTGCAGCAGGCTGGCCCGCACTGGTGGGTATGGGCGGGTGATCTGTGCCGTGCCGAGGCCCATGCAGGGGCATGTGTTTCCGCCTGAGCGGGAAGGACATTTACGGATGAAAGTTTCTGGGTGCCGCCTTTTTGAAAAAAGGCGGCGTTCTCTGAAGCTTTTTGAAAAAAGCTTTACCAGAAACTTTTATCAGTTTTTCCTGCGGCGCAGGGCCAGCAGCACGATGCCCATCAGCCCCGTTACGGTGGCAAGCTGGGCATGGCGGCTGGTCAGCAGGAACGGCATGGCCTTGCGCGTGACCATGTCAAACCGGCCATGGGCGGCATAGGCGCCGGGCACGGTTTCATACAGGTCATCAGGCTCATTGCCTGCCACCGGGGTTTTTTCCAGTTGTTTCGCATAGCCCTTGCCCGACAGCCAGCGGTCCGACAGGCCGGGCAGGAAGGTGGACAGCGCCCAGTTGCGCACGCCCGACAGGCCCACCCAGATATCACGCTCGCGCCCGAAGGCGGCGCGGCAGATGGCCTCGGCGGCAATTTCAGGCTCGTACACCGGCCCCATCGGCTTGAGGCGTTTGCCGGTGTGGTTGCGTGTCCATGAAAAGCGCGGCGTGTTGATGGCGGGCAGATGCACCAGCGCGATATGGATGCGGTCGCCATCATGCAGGATTTCGGGGCGGATGCTCTCGGAAAAGGCCCGCACGGCGGCACGCGCCCCGTTTTCCACCGCCTGCAGCGGCGGCGGGCGCAGGCTGGCCAGCCGGTCAAGGTTGACGATGGTGCCATGGCCCCGGCGGCGCATGCGGGTCAGGGCCGCGCGGGTGCCGTTGACGGTGCCAAGGTAGGTCACCTCGGTTGCGCGTCGGATCTCATCGGCCTCAAGGGCTGCGACCTGACCGGTCACGGTGGCCCCGGCGCAGTTGATCCACAGTGTGATGGGGCCGAGCTTTTCTTCTATTTCCTCAGCCGCCTGTTCCACTGCTGCCGCATCGGCCACGTCGGCGCAGACGATATGGGTGCGCACGGTGAGTTCACGCAGTTCGGCTGCGGCATCATTGAGCCGGTCGCGGTTGCGGCCAAGCAGGGCGACATCGCACCCGGCCCGGGCCAGTGTGCGGGCCGTGGCGCGGCCGATTCCCGCGCCCGCTCCGGTAATGACGGCAACCTGCTGCGGCATGAATGATGCTCCCACCCGTTGGTAACAAGAACCGCGCGGGCAACGCCGCGCGGGCTGAAAATCATGACCGGCACCCTATCACGGCCTGCGGCGGGCGAACACCATCACGCAGGCAGGGGTGCCCCCTCAGATGTATTTCAGCGCCACGATGCCGCCCACCAGCACGACAGCGAACAGCCCGGCCACCAGCGGCAGGCGCTGCTCGATAAAGCCCTGGATCGGCGCGCCATAGCGGCGCAGCAGGGCCGCAAGCAGGAAGAAGCGCGCGCCGCGTGTTATCGCGCAGGCCAGCAGGAACGGCACTACAGACAGATGCGCCGCACCACTGGCAATGGTGACGAATTTGAACGGGATGGGCGTCAGCCCCTTGATGAGAATGATCCACACGCCCCATTCACGGAAGCGGTCCTGCAGGGTCTGTAATGTGTGCTCGGCATGATAGAAATGCACGATTGGCATGGCCGCATATTCCAGCAGGAACGAGCCGATGCACCAGCCCAGCACCGCCCCCGCCACGGAGGCCGCGGTGCAGACGGCCGCCAGCCGGAAGGCCCGCTCGCGCTGTGTCAGCACCATGGGCAGCAGCATGATGTCAGGCGGCAGCGGAAAGACGCTGGCCTCGGCAAAGGCGATCACTGCCAGCCAGATGACGGCATGCCGGCTGGCGGCGAGGGCAGTGATGCGGGCATACAGGCGATCAAGCATTATCGGGCAATGCCATTAACCGCCTGCTGCGGGCAAGGACTTATTGCGCGCTGGTCACCCGTGGCTCGCAGCTCACGGGAAAGCGTACAGAGCGCGCGATACAGCTGCGCATGGCGGCATCGTGGTGCAGGTCAATGACCTGCTGCACGTCATGCGCGGTGGAAAGGGCGGCATGGGGCCGCAGGATGACCTGCGTGAAGGAAAATGACCCGTCCTCGAACTCCTCCAGAATGCCCTCGGCATGGTCGGCATAGGAAAGAATGCCGATTCCCATCGCCGTGCACAGATGGATGAACCAGAGCTGGTGGTCAGCGCACAGCGCGCCGAGCAGAAGCTTTTCCGGGTTCCATTTCTGGGAGTCGCCGCGAAAGGCGGGTGAGGCCGAGCCGTCAATGACCGGTCGGCCCGTGCAGTGCAGCTCGTAGCTGCGTTGATGATGGGCCTGCCGGGAAGCCCCGTCATGTTCGCCGCTTCCGGTCCATAAAAGTGAGACCTGATAACGGTGTGTTCTGTCCGGCATCGAGCGCTATATCCTGATTTGTCCGTACTGGAATCGGACCTTAGCAGACAAGTGTGACAGTCACACGTAGTCCATGCGGGTGTCGGTTGCCTAGCCGGATATCGCCGCCAAGCCCCCAGATGATATTACGCGAGATGGACAGGCCGAGCCCCGTGCCGCCGGTTTCGCGGTTGCGGCTCTGTTCGGCGCGGACAAAGGGGTCGAACATGCGCTCGAGGTCCTCGGTGGGCAGGCCGGGGCCATCATCCTCGATCAGGATGGTGACGGTGGATTCCGCGCCATCCTCGCCTGCCTTCTGGTGGGGTGGAAGCAGCACGATCCGCACGCCGCCGCCATATTTTATGGCGTTGGTCACGAGGTTGCTCAGCGCGCGCTTGAGCGCCATGGGGCGCGCGCGCACCAGCACGTCGGGTATTTCGGATGAAAATGCGATGTTGTCAGCCGCATCGAGATAGGTCTCGGTGGCTTCATCGGCAATGGTCTGCAGCAGTGCGGTCAGGTTGACCTGCCCCATCGGCTCGCGCTGCGAGGCGTCGCGGCCAAAGGCCAGGGTGGCGGCCACCATGGCTTCGAGTTCATCGAGGTCAGCGAGCATCTTGGCCCGCATCTCGTCATCCTCGATGAATTCTGCGCGCAGCTTCAGGCGCGTGATCGGCGTGCGCAGGTCGTGGCCAATGGCGGTCAGCATCAGCGTGCGATCGGTCAGGTAGCGGCGGATGCGGTGCGCCATGGTGTTGAAGGCATGGGCGGCGCGCGCCACCTCGCTTGGCCCGTTCTCGGGCATGGGCGGGGCGTTGACGTTGCGGCCAAGCTCCTCGGCGGCGGCGCCGAGCGTGCTGACGGGCGCGATCAGCCTGCGCACGCCCCACAGGATCAGGATGCCGCCCGCGAAGGTCATGATGAGGAAGGCGATGGGGAAGGTTGGCGAGCGGAACAGGCTGGGCCGGGGCAGGATGTAATGGATCGTGACCCACCGCCGCTCATCGGGCAGCAGGAAGGCAACCGCCCGCCTGCGCCCCGATGCGGGCGAGATCAGCACCTGCTCGGGGCGCATGGATTGCGGCAGCGGCCCCATGCCGGGGTCGTTTTCCGGGCCGAATCCATGCGGGCCGCCGGGGCTGTCGGGGCCAAAGGGGCCACCCGGTCCGTGCGGGCCACCGTGGCTGAAGGGCACCGGCCCCATGTCATCGGACATGTGGCCGCCGTTCCACTCACCCGGTGGCATGTGGTGCTGGGAGCGGGGCGGCAGCGCCATGGCGTTGATCATGTCCGGCTCGGGGCCGGGGGTGAGGGTGATGTGCACGCTCTCAGGCAGGTGCAGGGCCGCAAGCTCGCGGTCACGGTCTGACGGCGCCGTCTCCACGATGGCGCGGTAATAGGTGAACATCTTGCTGCGCGCGCGCTCATAGATCATGCGCTGGTCAAAATCGAACCGGTCCAGCGCGTGGATGGTCAGCCCGATGATCTGGATGATGCCCAGCCCCCCGATCAGCAGCAGCGTGGTGCGCGCGGCAAGCGACTGCGGCAGGATACGGCGCCACAGGCGCGGCCACGCACCTGGCGGTTTTTCCGCCGGTGGAGGGGCTGACAGGAAGGAGGAACCGGAGAACGGCTGCATGGGGCGGGTCAGCTGCGCTCGACCTCGGCTGCGAGCACGTAACCCCCGCCGCGCACCGTCTTGATCAGCTGCGCGTTGCGCCCGTTATCCTCAAGCTTGCGGCGCAGGCGGCTGATGGCCACGTCGATGGCGCGGTCGAACGGACCGGCCTGCCGCCCGCGCAGCAGGTCGAACAGCATGTCGCGTGTCATGACCCGGTTGGCGCGGTCGAGCAGGGCGAGCAGCAGGTCGTATTCGCCGCCGGTCAGGGGCACTTCCACCCCTTCAGGGTTATGCAGCCGCCGCCGCCCGGTATCGAGCGACCAGCCCGCAAAGCGCAGCGTGTGCAGCACCGGCACGCTGCGCGGGTCCGGCGTGTCGCTCGCGCGGCGCAGCACGGCGCGGATGCGCGCGAGCAGTTCGCGCGGGTTGAAGGGCTTGGGCACGTAGTCATCCGCGCCCAGTTCAAGGCCGATGATGCGGTCTGTATCATCGCCCATGGCGGTCAGCATCACGATGGGCACGTTGGCCTGCGTGCGCAGCCAGCGCGAGATGTCCAGCCCGCTTTCGCCCGGCAGCATGAGGTCGAGGATGACGAGCTGGTAATGCCCTTCCCCCCACCGGCGGCGGGCTTCCTGCCCGTCACGCGCGGTGGTGACGCGCAGTTCGTTGCGTTCGAGGAAGCGTGCCAGCAGGTCACGGATCTCGCGGTCGTCATCGATGATGAGGATATGCGGCAGCGGGTTCATGCGGTCTACTCTACACCATGGCGCGGGTGGCCGCACCCGGTGTTTCACTCCGTTTCAAAGGCTGTGACCGCAGCCTTTTCAGGCCAGCCAGGAGGGCACGGGCAGGTTCTTGCCGCGCAGGAATTCCGGGTTGAACAGCTTGGACTGGTAGCGCGCGCCGCCATCGCACAGGATGGTGACGATGCGGTGCCCCGGCCCCATGGCGCGGGCCACGCGGATGGCGGCGGCAATGTTGATGCCCGCCGACCCGCCAACCGAGAGCCCTTCATGGATCAGCAGGCTGTAGATCTGCTCCAGTGCCTCGGGGTCGGGGATGCGCACGGCATCATCGAAATGCAGCCCCTCGAGGTTGCCCGTCACGCGCGACTGGCCGATGCCCTCGGTCACGGAAGACCCGCTGACCGAAAGATCGCCCGACTTCACCCAGCCATACAGGCCCGAGCCTTCGGGGTCGGCCAGCACGATGCGCGGGCGTGCCACGCCGGCCTTGCGGGCTTCATCCTCCAGCCCCAGCGTAACACCTGCCAGCGTGCCGCCGGTGCCGCACGAGCAGGTGAAGGCATCAAGCTTTCCGCCCATCTGCTGCCAGATCTCGGGGGCGGTGGTGTGGCGGTGGCCTTCGCGGTTGGCGGTGTTGTCGAACTGGTTGGCCCACACGCCGCCGGTCTCCTCGGCCAGGCGGCGCGAGACATGCACGTAGTTGCCCGGATCGCGGAAGGGCCTGGCGGGCACGAGCCGCAGGTCGGCCCCGATCATGCGCAGGAAGTCGATCTTCTCGCGGCTCTGGGTCTCGGGCATGACGATGATGGAGCGGTAGCCGCGCGCATTGGCCACGAGTGTGAGGCCAATGCCGGTATTGCCTGCCGTGCCCTCGACAATCGTGCCGCCGGGTTTGAGCGTGCCGCGGCGCTCGGCATCGTCGATGATGGCCAGCGCCGCGCGGTCCTTGACCGAGCCGCCGGGATTCATGAATTCCGCCTTGCCGTAGATCTCGCACCCCGTGATGTCCGACGCATGGCGCAGGCGGATCAGCGGCGTGTGGCCGATCGCGCCAGGCATGTCAGCGCTGGGGGAGGAGACGGGATTTGCACTTTCGGCCATAAGGCAGCACCTTCGCTTGATCTGGGTCGTACCATGCGGCACGGCAGGCCGGATGGGGCCATGCAGTGCCTGTTGCATCCTTACTATCAGGAATGGGGCAGGGGTGGCATATCCCCCTGCACAGGTTTTTCCAGCCGAAAGGAAACATGATGATTGACGATATCTCGCCCGCCGCCGCGTGGGCTGCAGTCAGCGGTCGCCCCAATGCCCATCTGGTGGATGTGCGGACCCCCATGGAGTGGGAGCATATCGGTGTGCCGGATCTTTCCAGCGCGGGGCGCGCGCTGGTGCGCGATAGCTGGCAACTGCCGCCTGCCGGCCAGGTCAACCCGGACTTCCTCACCACGCTTGAACAGGCCGGCATTGGCAAGACCGACGAGATCTATTTCATCTGCCGCTCCGGCGCGCGCAGCATGGCAGCTGCCCACGCGGCGTATGACGCGGGCTATCACAATGTTTTCAACGTGGCTGACGGATTCGAGGGGCCGGAAGACGCTACCGGCAGCCGCGGTCGCCTTGCAGGCTGGCAGGCATCCGAGCTGCCGTGGACGCGTGGCTGAGTGGCCGTGCGGGATTAAAGTAAAAGTTCCTGGGTGCCGCCTTTTTTCAAGAAGGCGGCATTTTTCTGAAACTTTTGCAACTTAAAGCCCGCTTTACTGGTCGGCCTGCGGCTCGTGGTCAGCATCGTAATGCACCTGCAGCACCACGCACCACGGGTAGCGGGGGTCGAGGCTTTTGCCATGGCTGTCGGTCAGGCGGCCATTGGGGCCTACGGGCACATGGGTCAGGGCCACGGCATCATCGATATTGCCGCCAATGATGCTGATCTCGTGGCCAAAGGGCGCATCATCATGCGCGCCTGCCACCACGATGCCGCAATGCGCGGGAAAGCCCTGCGGCGTGGGCAGGTCACGAAAGCGCACCGACTTGCTCGCCCCGCGCCCCACGCAGATCAGGTCGCCCGGTTTTGGCGCGTAACGGGCGGGATTGCGGGCCTTGACGCCCTTCTCCTGCCCTGATGCGGCAGCGTTGATATAGGTGGCGTGGTTGGGGGAATAGGCGAAGCGGTCATTCGCACCCGCCACCCGCATCACATACGAGATGAACGCCGCCGACCACGCATAATAACCATCATGCACGAAATCGGTGATGTGGCCGTTTGCATCATGCTTGCCATCCCATGAGGATTCGGTCTCGGCGGGGTCCTGGCCAATCCACCAGTATTCGCCCACGCGCTGCCACAATCCGGCCGTGCGCTCGGGCTTGACCACGGGCGTGGTCGGTTCGGGGCGCAGCAGCGGGTCATCATCATTGACCGGCTGGCCGAACAGCCGCCATTCGCGCAGCGCGATCGCCACCACATCCTGCCGGTTGAAAGGCTCGTAGTTGCGGGTGGCGAAATCGGGCACGTGCGGGTTGACCGCCAGCGGCCCGGCCCCATTGGCGTATTGCGCGACCGGGGTGGTGGCCCGATGGGCCTGATTGGCCGGAGTATGCGCGCACGCAGCCAGCACGAGCAGGGGGGCGAGCAGGACTGTCTTGCGCAAGGGGCACTCCGTAACAGGTAACGTGCCTCTACCCATACGGCGCGGACCGGCCTTGCGGAAGGGGTGCGCCCCTTCCTGGCCCGAAAAAGAACGCAACGCCGCCACGCGCTTCGTGTTGTGAAAGGGCAGGAGCAGGCGCGGGGCGTGCATGCGGCGGCTCCGTCGGGGCGGGTTAACGCCACGTGCCGCGCCGTGGCACACTATGTGTGGCGGTCCCCCCATCGCCACGACCGTTTTACCACAAGGGAGAGCATTTCATGACGCAGGCGCCTGTTACGGAAACCATCCAGATCCGGGGGCTCAAACACCCCGTCTCGCGCATTGCGCTGGGCACATGGGCCATTGGCGGATGGATGTGGGGCGGCCCGGATGACCGCAATGCCATCGCCACCATTCACGAAGCCCTCGATCTGGGCATAACGCTGGTTGATACCGCGCCCGTTTACGGTTTTGGCCATTCGGAGGAGATCGTGGGCCAGGCCCTGGCCGGGCGACGCGATAAAGTGGCCATTGCCACCAAGGTCGGCCTGGACTGGAAGGACGACCACAAGCCGTTCCGCAATGCCTCACCCGCGCGCATCCGCAAGGAAATCGAGGATTCGCTGCGCCGCCTGCGCACCGACTACATCGATCTCTATCAGGTGCACTGGCCCGATTCATCGGTGCCTATGGAAGAGACCGCCCGCACGCTCGAGGCCCTGGTGCGTGAAGGCAAGGTGCTGGCGCTGGGGGTGAGCAATTTCTCCATCGCCCAGATGGATGCCTTCCGGGAGTTCGCCCCGCTCTGTGCCGTGCAGCCGCCCTACAACCTGTTCGAGCGCGCAATGGAGCACGACATCCTGCCCTATGCCCGCCAGCATGACCTGGCCATCCTCGCCTATGGCCCGCTGTGCCGTGGGCTGCTGTCAGGCAAGATGACGGCGGAGACGAAATTCGGCGCTGATGACCTGCGCAGTGCCGACCCCAAATTCCAGGCTCCCCGCTTTGCGCATTACCTGCAGGCCGTGCGTGAACTGCAAGATTTTGCCCATGAAAAGCATGGCAAGTCGCTGCTTGCCCTGGCCATACGCTGGGTGCTGGATCAGGGACCGACCATTGCCCTGTGGGGCGCGCGCCGCCCCGACCAGATCGCCGCCGTGGCCGATGCAATGGGCTGGCACCTGAGTGCTGATGACCGGCGCGAGATCGATGCCATCCTGGCGCGCTGCATCCCCGACCCGGTCGGCCCCGGCTTCATGGCTCCTCCGGGTAGCTGACGGGTGCAGTCGGCCCCGTGTCCTGTGCCCCCTCCGCAGGGCTCAGGGGTCGACCTTGTCGCCCACGCTGGTGCTGTAGCGGGGGCGCCATACCCCGGACTCGACCATGCATTCGGAGAAGAAAGTTGTATGTGATGACCCGACCCATGTCTGGGCGCTGCCGCTGCCCGCGCTGCCCATGGCGCCTACGCCAGCCTTGCTCTGGCACCGCTGCGAGGCTGCTACGTAGCGGGGATCTTTCTCGCTCATGGCAGGCACGAAACCGCTGATATCGCCATAGGGTGAGTTGCCGTGCGGATGATGTTCGCGCACGTTGAAGTGGTGCGAACGGGCCTGTGCTCCCGCGGCCCCGACGGTGCCGAGGCACAGGCAGGCCAGCAGGATACGAATGCGCAGCAGCATGGGGTGGGTCCTCTTGCGGTTTTGGTCTGCCAGGGGTTCGGGTGGTGGCCCTTTTATCAGTCTGTCAGGGCGGGTGCCATGCATGCCGTTTCAGGCAGGGCTGCGCCATCATGGGTGCTGGCGGGCGGAAGGCCATCGGGGCGGGGCAGGGAACGCGCCTCGATCTGGAGTTCCTGCTCGATGAAATCAAGCTCCTGGTTGATGGTCAGCTCGGTCTCGTCATTGATGAGTTTCTGCACCACCCGCATGTGCAGCCGTTCGCGCATGTGGCGGATGAGGCGGAAGCGCAGCGCGAGTTCGGTCCGCTTTTCACGGATGGCGGTGGCGCGGATGCTGGCTTCCGCCGCGCGGGAATTGTCCAGCCTGCGCAGCGTGTCCTGATATTCGTGCAGCAGGCGGCCAATGGCTTCCTGCTTGAGGTCCACGCTTTCCGAGCCATCGGGCATTGTGTCGAGTTCCTGCTGCGCCAGCACGGCCTGTTCGGCATGCAGGGCCTCGATGGCGGTCTGCGCCAGTTCGATGCGCATCATGTCCAGCTCGTGCAGGCTGGGGTCGTCCTCATCGGTGCTCATGCCATGCAGCAGCGGCGGAATGGCCACGCTCGCCAGCACCAGCGAGCAGATGATCACGCCCGCCGCCAGCGTGACCAGCAGGTCGCGGCCCGGAAAGCCGGGTCCTGCCAGCGTTGCCACCGGCAGCGACAGCACGGCCGCCAGCGTAATGGCCCCGCGCGTGCCCGCCACGGTCATGAGCAGCACGTTGCGTGCCGACGGGATGACCGTGTTGCGGTGGCGCAGATGGGCGAACAGCCGCCGGGCGGAAATGGAAATCCAGATCCACGCAAAGCGGATCAGGCTCATCATGAGCTGAATGCCCACGATGGCCAGGATCAGGAACCATGGCGAAATGCCGCCTGCGCGCGCAATGGCGGCCCCCCCGGTCACCAGATCCGGCAACTGCAGCCCCAGCAGCAGGAAGATCACGGCATTGAACGTGAAGTTCACCATGTCCCACACCGTGGTGGCCTTGAGGCGGGTTTCGGTGCGGGCCTCGTTCATCACGCCGGTGAACTTGACCGTCATGCCGCCCGCCACGGCGGCGAGAATGCCCGAGCACTGCACAGCATCGGCCAGCAGGTAGATGCCAAAGGGCAGCATCATGGCCAGCGTGATGTGGGTGGGCGGGTCGTCATAGCCGCGCACCAGCAGCATGTGCTCCGCCCGGCATGCCGCCCACGCCACGACAATACCGATCACGATGCCGCCCGCTGCCATGAAGATGAAGCTGCCCAGCGCCTGCTGGAACGAGAACAGCCCCGTCATGGCCGCCGCCACCGCAAACTTGAAGCACACCAGCCCCGAGGCATCGTTGAGCAGCGCCTCGCCATGCAGAATATGCACCACGCGTGCGGGGGCCCGCCCGCCCTCGATCATGCTGCCCACCGAGACCGCATCGGTAGGCGACATGACGGCGGCGAGCGCGAAGGCCGCGGGCAGCATGATGGGCGGAATGAGCCAGTGGATGAAGTAGCCGCAGGCCAGCGTGGTGAATACCACCAGTCCCAGCGCCATCATGATGATGATGTTGCGCAGTTCACCAAACTCGCGCATCGGCATGCGGTAGGCATCGGCATAGAGCAGCGGCGGAATGAACAGCAGCAGGAACATGTCGGGGTCGAAACCGATATTCAGCCCCGCAAGCGCCGCGATGGCGCCCACCGCAATCTGGATCAGCGGCAGGGGCACGGGAATGCGCCCCACGCGCGAAATCAGGCTGCTGATCCCGGTAACGGTCAGTAATGCAAGGGTGATGAAAACGGCATGCATCTGGCGTGGTCTTTTTTATAGTTCTATTGCATTGCGGAAATACTTCATTTTGGCATGAATTAAAAATACAAAAGATGTTATTTTGAAGTTCCTGTTGTGTTATTTTCTTCTGCCAGCCATGCATGGATCGAAGATTTCATCACCCTTCATTGACCCTGCCTCCCCCACTTCCCATTATTGAAGCATGAAGGGCCGCAAGGCTGTATTGATGGTGTTCAGGGGGCACGGGCGTGGCGCATGGCCGGGCAGGCCCATTCCTGACGGAGGGATGATTTTTAAGTGAGCAAGGATCCATACGAAGTACTCGGCCTGACGCGCTCGGCCAGCCAGGATGATATCCGCAAGGCCTATCGCAAGCTGGCCAAGAAGTACCACCCCGACCTCAACCCCGGCGACAAGGTGGCCGAAGAACGCTTCAAGGCCATAGGGGCGGCCAACGCCCTGCTGTCCGATGAGGCGCAGCGCGCGCGCTATGACCGGGGCGAGATTGATGAAACCGGGCAGGAAAAGGGCTTCGGCTTTGGTGGCGGCGGTGGCTACCGCGACCATGCCGAAGGGGCGCAGGGCTTCCATTACGGTGGCGGCCAGTTCTCGGAAGATGATCTGGGCGATATCTTCGGCATGTTTGGCGGTGGCGGCGGTGGGTTCCGCCGCAGGCCGCAGGGGCCGATGAAGGGTGCTGACCGGCAGTACGCGCTGACCGTGAGCTTTCTTGATTCCGTCAATGGCGGCACCACGCGCATCACGCTCCCCGGTGGTGCGCAGCTTGATGTGAAGATTCCCCCCGGCACGACCGATGGCCAGGTCATGCGCCTGCGCGGCAAGGGTGATCCGGGGCAGCAGGGCGGGCCTGCGGGCGATGCGCTGATCACCATCACCGTCGCACCCGACAGCACCTACACGCGTGATGGCAACGACATCCGCATGTCGCTGCCGGTGGACCTGAAAACGGCGGTGCTTGGCGGCAGCATCACCATCCCCACGCCTGCGGGGTCGGTGAAGATGAACGTGCCCGCCCATTCCGACAGTGGCAGCGTGCTGCGCCTGCGCGGGCGCGGGGTCAAGGCGCATGGCAAGACCGAGGCGGGCAACCTGTATGTCAAGCTGGTGGTGACCCTGGGCAAGGTTGACCCGGCGCTGGAGGAATTCCTGCGCAAGGGCACGGCGGGCGAAAAGGCGGAGCCTGCGGAGGGCAAGAAGGCATGATTACGATCGAGACCCTGTGCCTGCGCATTGGCAACGTGCCGCAGCAGGACGTGCAGGCATGGATCGATAGCGACTGGCTGCGGCCCGAGGGCGCGCCGGGGCACTACCTGTTTCGTGAAATCGACGAGGCGCGGGCCCGGCTGATTGTCGAACTGCGCGATGACATGGGCATCAATGACGAAGGCATGCCGGTGGTGCTGTCTCTTCTCGACCAGCTTTATGCCGCCCGCCGCCAGATGCTGCGCCTGCGCGAGGCGATCAGCATCCCGCGCGAGAACGAACTGCGTTCACGCCTGCGCGGCCTGCTGACCAGCGCGCAGGACTGACACTGACACACAGCCCGCCCCCGTGCCCGCATCCGGCCACGGGGGGTTTTTTCATGGCTCAGTCCGCGCGGCTGAGCGGCAGGTCCAGCTTCTGGCCCGGCTTCGCACCCTGCATCTGCAGGTCGGCGGCATTGGGCGAGATCAGGCGGAAGACAGTGCGCGGGTCGTCATTGACCGAGCGCAGCGAGGTATCATCC
The DNA here is from genome assembly GCF_009834365.1 of Komagataeibacter xylinus. Classification (NCBI taxonomy): domain Bacteria; kingdom Pseudomonadati; phylum Pseudomonadota; class Alphaproteobacteria; order Acetobacterales; family Acetobacteraceae; genus Komagataeibacter; species Komagataeibacter xylinus. The sequence goes on from NZ_CP041348.1 coordinate 1,671,503, forward strand.
TGCACCTTCAGCTCGATGGTGCGGCCCGTCAGCCCCGTGATCTTGCCCAGCGAATCCGGCAGCTTCAGGTAAAGCCGGGCCGCAGGTCCGAGCGCCTTGTTGGCGGCGATGGTGACGGGCTGCAGGCCAAGCGCCGTCCACTCGCCCGTATAAGCGCCGGGGCCATAGGGAGGTTTGGGGTCGGGCTGGTCGGCGCGCGCCACGCCAGCACCCGCGATCACGCCGGTCAGGCCCAGCGCTGCGATCGCCATGTAGAGGGGTTTCATCATCGGTCATCCTGCCTGTTCATTTAGCGTTCACAATGCAGGCGGGGCGCGGGCAGGGCAAGCGGCAAGCCCCGTGTGGCGGCCCTGCGGTCCGCGCCAATCCATATTTTTTATATATGGAAGTAGCCTTGAATATATATTGGACGTACTGAACAACCTGCAGCACCATCATCGTGCCATCTACACATGATCGGGAAGCAGGTCGTGCCGCCGCGCCGCCGCCCCGTTGCAGGAGACCCAGGTCTTGAAGCTGAAATGCTACTCGGTAGGCGATATCGATACCCGCTCCAGCGCCGCTGACGCGACGGGCGTGCGTCCGCGCATGAACCGCCTGTACCAGACCTCCACCATGGCCGCACTGCTCGATGCCGTCTATGATGGGGAAACCACGCTTGATGAACTGCTGCTGCACGGCAATTTCGGCCTGGGCACGTTCAACGCGCTCGATGGCGAGATGATCGTCAATGACAGCGTCATCCACCAGTTCCGCGCCGATGGGCAGGCCGGTCGCGTGCCGGGCGATCTCAAGACCCCGTTCGCCTGCGTCACCTTCTTCAACCCGGAGAAGGAGTACATGATCGACACCGCGCAGGACAAGGAAGGCTTCGAGGCGATTGTCGACCGTCTGGTCAACAACCCCAACCTGTTTGCCGCCGTGCGCTTCACCGGCCTGTTCGAGCGTGTCGAGACCCGCACCGTGTTCTGCCAGTGCCATCCGTACCCGCCCATGCTCGAGGTGGTCAGCCGCCAGCCGACCATGCAGCTCGGTGCCGCCGCGGGCACCATGCTCGGCTTCCGCACGCCGGGCTACATGCAGGGCGTGAACGTGGCGGGCTATCACCTGCACTTCCTGACCGAAGACGGACGCCGTGGCGGCCATCTGACCGATTATGCCGTGCTCAAGGGCAAGCTCGAGGTTGGCATCATCTCCGATGTTGAGATCCAGTTGCCCCGCACCGAGCAGTTCGCGAAGGCCAACCTGTCACCCGAGAACATTCACGAGGCCATTCGCGTGGCCGAGGGCGGTTGAGGGATTATCCCTCCCGCCATTTCCCTGCCCGGCAGCCAAGGCTGCGGCACATAATCTTTCAGGATAGCTGAACCAATGACTGACAAGACCCAATCGGCCGCGCCTGAGTGCGGGGCGGACATGATCGTGCGCAACCTGGTGGCTCACGGCACGACCCACGTATTCGGTATTCCGGGTGCGAAGGTGGACCGCCTGTTCGACGCGCTGGTCGACAGTCCGATCGAGACGGTGGTGACCCGCCATGAGCAGAATGCCGCCTTCATTGCCGGGGGCATTGGCCGCCTGACCGGCAAGGCGGGCGTTGCCATTGCAACCTCGGGCCCCGGCGCCTCGAACTTCGTGACAGGCCTTGCCACCGCCAACTCAGAAGGCGACCCGGTGCTGGCCATTGGTGGTGCCGTGAAGCTGGCCGACCGCCTCAAGCTGACCCACCAGAGCATGGACACGGTGGCCCTGTTCCAGCCGATTACCAAATACAGCGCGGAAATCACCTCGCCTGCCGCCGTATCCGAATCCATCGCCAACGCGCTGCGCTTTGCCGAGAGCGGCCGCCCGGGTGCTGCCTTCGTCAGCACGCCGATGGACATCCTGTCCATGCCGGCGGAAGGCAAGGTGCTGGCCGGGCGCGAACTGCCCAGGAATGGCGCAGCCCCGGCCGAGGCCATCAATGAGGCGCTGGGCCTAATCCGCAAGGCGCAGCGTCCGGTCATTCTGCTCGGCCTGCTGGCCAGCCGCCCTGATGTGTCGGACGCGGTGCGCGCGCTGGTGGCGACCACGGGCGTGCCGGTCATTGGCACCTACCAGGCTGCCGGTGCGGTGTCGCAGGAACTGTCCGACCGCTTTGGCGGCCGCGTGGGCCTGTTCCGCAACCAGCCGGGCGACCAGCTGCTGCATGAGGCCGACCTCGTGATCTCGATCGGCTACAACCCGATCGAATATGATCCGTGGCTGTGGAATGTCGATAACGGCCGCAAGATCGTGCATGTCGATGTGGTCGCCGCCGAGCTCGACACGCATTACGACCCGGCGGTGGAACTGGTGGGCGACATCGCCGCCTCCATCCGCGCGCTGGCGGCACAGGCAGGCAAGCTTGCGCGTGCGCCGCAGCTTGAAGAGATCCTGAGCCAGTATCACGCCACCCGCCTTGCCGCCCTGTCGGGCGCGCGCAGCACGTCCAACACCGCCGTTCACCCGCTGCAGATCGTGCGCGAGCTTGAGCAGTTCGTGACCCCGGACGTGACGATGTGCCTCGACATGGGTACCTTCCACATCTGGCTGGCGCGTTACCTGCTGTCCTTCCGCGCGCGCCAGATGCTGATCAGCAACGGCCAGCAGACCATGGGCGTGGGCCTGCCGTGGGGTATTGCCGCAAGTCTGGTCAATCCGGGGCAGAAGGTCATCTCGATTTCGGGCGATGGCGGGTTCATGATGTCGTGCATGGAGCTGGAAACGGCGGTGCGCCTCAAGTGCAACCTCATCCACATGGTCTGGGTCGATCAGGCCTACAACATGGTTGAGATGCAGGAGAAGAAGAAGTACGGTCGCGGCTCGGGCGTGGATTTCGGGCCGATCGACTTCGCCATGTTCGCCCGTTCGTGCGGTGCGCACGGCATTGCCGTCCATTCCGCCGATGGCGTGGCGGGTGCGCTGCGCGAGGCCATGGAAATTGAAGGTCCGGTGGTGATTTCGGTGCCGGTGGATTATTCGCAGAACCATCTGCTCATGAAGCCGCTGGCCACACTGGGCGAGACCTCGGCCGCGGCGTAAAACCCGGCCCCGCGCACTTGAAAACCGGCCCGCCACGCCCTGACCGGCGGGCGGGCCGTTCTGTTTGGGCATGCGACCTCAGCATTTTATGCGCACGTCGCCCGATGCGGAACATGCCAGACTATAAAACATCATTTTACGAATGCCCCCAGGCCGTGACTGGCGTGCGGGCATGAGGAAATGACATCGAGGAAAAGTAAAAATGCTGAAAGCGGCACAGGACATGGCATCCACAACGGGCGCGCAACTGGTTACGGAACTCCAGCAGATCGTGGGCAACCACCATGTGCTGACCGAGGATGGCGCAACCCTTCCTTACCGGCGGGGGTTCCGTTTTGGTGAGGGGCGTGCCCTTGCGGTCGTCATGCCCGGCTCGCTGGTGGAGCAGTGGCGTGTGTTGCAGGCCTGCGTGAAAGCAGGCGTGATCGTGATCATGCAGGCCGCCAATACCGGGCTGACTGGCGGCTCCACGCCTGATGGCAATACCTATGACCGTGATATCGTGATCGTGCACAGCATGCGCATGCGCACGATTCACCTCATCGGCGGCGGCAGGCAGGTGGTGTGCCTGCCGGGCGCCACGCTCGACCAGCTCGAGACCATGCTCAGGCCCATCGGGCGCGAGCCGCATTCGGTCATTGGCTCATCGTGCATCGGGGCGTCGGTCTTTGGCGGGGTCAGCAACAATTCCGGTGGCGCGCTGGTGCGCCGCGGGCCAGCCTATACCGACATGGCGCTGTTTGCCCAGGTCTCGCCGCAGGGCGAACTGCAGCTTGTCAACCATCTTGGCATCGAGCTTGGCGCCGACCCCGAGGAGATTCTCAAGCACGCGGAGGAAGGCAACTTCCCTGATGCCAGCATCAACTGGCAGGCCGGGCGCGGGCATGATGATGGCTACGCCACCCATGTGCGCGACGTGAACGCCGATACGCCCGCGCGCTTCAATGCCGACCTGCAGCGCCTGCACGAAGGGTCAGGCTGTGCTGGCAAGCTTGGCCTGTTCGCCGTGCGTCTTGACACGTTCGAGGCGGAAAAGGACCCGGTCGTTTTCTACATGGGCACCAACCAGACCGATGTGCTCGAAGATGTGCGCCGTCATATCCTGTCGGAATTCAAGGAACTGCCGATCGCAGGCGAGTACCTGCACCGTGATGCGTTCAACATTGCCGAGAAATACGGCAAGGACACCTTCGTCATCATCCGCATGATCGGCACCAGCCGCCTGCCCGCCATGTTCGCCATGAAAAATGCGTTTGACCGCATCGCGGACAGGATCGGCTTCCTGCCCAAGCATTTCAGCGACCGGTTCATGCAGTTCATGAGCAACTTTTTCCCCCAGCACCTGCCCGCGCGCATGCGTGATTACCGCGACCGCTTCGAGCATCACCTCATGCTCAAGGTCAGCGCCTCGGGCGCGCAGGAGGCGCGTGACTTCCTCAAAAGCCATTTCGCCACGCATGAAGGCGAATTCTTTGAATGCACGCCCGATGAAGGGGCCAAGGCCTTCCTGCACCGCTTTGCCGCTGCGGGTGCCGCCGTGCGGTACCGCAATGTCCATACCGACACGACCGAGAACATCGTAGCGCTCGACGTGGCGCTGCGCCGCAACGACCGCGAGTGGTTCGAGGTGCTACCCAAGGACATCGAGGACGAGATCATCGTCAAGCTGTACTACGGCCATTTCCTGTGCCACGTGATGCATCAGGATTACGTGGTGCGTAAGGGTTATGACTGCATTGCGCTCGAGCACCGCATGCTGCCTGGCCTGGACAGGCGCGGCGCGCGCTACCCGGCGGAGCATAATTTCGGTCATCTCTATCAGGCACCTGAGGACGTGCTGGCCCATTACCGCCAGCTTGACCCGTGCAACTGTTTCAATCCCGGCATTGGTCAGGCGACCAAGCGCCGGAACTGGGTTGCCGAAAGCGTGGGGTAAGGCGCGAACAGCCTTACCGTGCTTTTGGCATGATGGCCCGGCTGCGGGCCATTCATGTGGATCCTCCCCCCGTTGGGGGAGAGGCGCGGCGCGCCGCGCCCGCCACGCAAGGGAAGGAAAGTCGTCATAATGACATATACAGTTGGCCATTACCTTGGTGAACGCCTGGCGCAGATCGGGCTCAAGGACCATTTTGCGGTGGCGGGTGACTACAACCTCGTCCTGCTCGACCAGCTTCTTGAAATCGAGGGCCTGCGCCAGGTCTATTGCTGTAATGAACTGAACTGCGGCTTCAGCGCCGAGGGCTATGCCCGTGCCAATGGGGCGGGCGCTGCGGTGGTCACCTTCAGCGTGGGCGCGCTGTCTGCGCTCAACGCCATTGGCGGCGCCTATGCCGAGAACCTGCCGGTCATCCTGATTTCGGGTGCGCCCAATTCAAACGACCACGGCAGCGGGCACATCCTGCACCACACCACCGGCACGCCGGATTATGGCTACCAGCTTGAAATTGCCAAACGCCTGACCTGTGCCGCCGTGTCCATCACCGCGGCCGAGCACGCGCCGGTGCAGATCGACCACGCCATCCGCACGGCGCTGCGCGAGAAGAAGCCCGCCTATATCGAGATCGCGTGCAACGTTGCCTCCCAGCCCTGTTCGCGCCCCGGCCCGGTCAGCGCCATCCTGGCCGATGTGCCCTCCGACCCGGCCACGCTGAAGGTGGCGGTTGATGCGCTGGCCCGTTTCCTTGATGCGCGCAAGAAGCCCATCATTCTCGTCGGCAGCCGCCTGCGGGCCGCGGGCTGCGAGGAGGCGGCGATCCGCCTGGCTGATGCGCTGGGCTGCGCCGTGGTGAGCATGGCGGCGGCCAAGAGCTTCTTCCCCGAGGATCATCCGGCCTATGCCGGTACTTACTGGGGTGATGTGAGCAGCCCCGGCGCGCAGCAGATCTTTGACTGGGCGGATGGCGTGCTGTGCCTGACCCCGGTGTTCAATGATTACTCCACCGTTGGCTGGACCGCGTGGCCCAGGGGCGACAACGTGGCGCTGATGGAGGCGCGGCATATCGAGGCGGCGGGCACCACCTATGATGGCGTGCACCTGCGCGACGTGATCGATGCGCTGATTGCCCGCATCAAGGGGCAGCCCAAAAAGGATGCAACGCTGGTTGAATACAACCGCATCAAGGCCCCTGTAGCGCCGGTGGCGCCTGCAGCCCCCGATGCCCCGCTGGTCCGCGCCGAGATGGCGCGCCAGATCCAGGCGCTGCTGACATCCAACACCTCGGTCATCGCCGAGACGGGCGATTCGTGGTTCAACGCCATGCAGATGAAGCTGCCGCGTGGCGCGCGCGTGGAACTGGAAATGCAGTGGGGCCATATAGGCTGGTCCGTGCCCGCCACCTTCGGTTACGCCGTGGCCGAGCCGGAGCGGCGGATCATTGCCATGATCGGCGATGGCTCCTTTCAACTGACCGCGCAGGAAGTGGCGCAGATGGTGCGGCTCAAGCTGCCGGTCATCATCTTCCTGGTCAATAACCGGGGCTACACCATCGAAGTCCAGATTCATGACGGTCCGTACAACAACGTCAAGAACTGGGATTATGCCGGTCTGATGAAGGTGTTCAACGCCGAGGACGGTCACGGCCTGGGCTTCCGCGCCACCACGGGTGCGGAGATGGAAAAGGCCATTGCCGCAGCCCTGGCCAACAGGGAAGGCCCGACCCTGATCGAATGCCAGATCGACCGTGATGATTGTACGAGCGACCTGATCTCGTGGGGGCGGCGTGTTGCTTCCGCCAACGCCCGGCCGCCTGCCGCGCGCTGAAGCGCCTACGCCTTCATGGCCTGAAAGCGGGGGGTGCCTACGGGCGCCCCCTTGCTGTATGGGCCACGCATCAACTGCAAGAGGATGGCCGACATGACCGGACAGACCGGCCCGCGCGTGGGCTGTGGCGCGGCCATTATTGATGAGGAAGGGCGAATTCTGCTGCTCAGACGCCTGCGCCAGCCGCAGGCAGGCTACTGGGGCCTGCCCGGTGGCAAGGTGGACGCGAACGAGACGACCTGCCAGGCGATGGCGCGGGAAATTGAAGAGGAAGTAGGGCTGATCGTAAAAGCCCCTGAATTCTTATGCCTGGTGGAGGAACTCGACACCGCGGCGGGGCATTTCTGGGTTTCCCCGGTTTATCTGGTCACGTCATGGCAGGGCGAGCCACGGCTGATGGAGCCGGACAAGCATGAGGGCCCGCGCTGGTTTGCGCTCGATGCCCTGCCGGAGAACCTGACAACCCCCACCCGCCATGCGGTGGAGGGACTGACACTTCAGGCAACCCTGAATTGTAAAAAATGACAAAGTTTGATTTTTGTCGTGGTTACCGGGGGCGATCCGGTCTCAGATAGGCGAAGGGTCAGGACGGGTCAGCTGCCGTATCGAGCGTGCGGGCATAATCGAGCAGCGCGCGGCGGTGGCGGGCATGGATCATGCGCGTGGTCAGGGACCGGGTCGGAATTTCATCCGTAATTAACGGAAGGGCACCGGCTGCGATGGATGAAGCTGCGGCAGACGGGGCGATCGTATCAACTGCAGGGGTCATTGCTGTTTTTCCGTTATGTGCCAAGGACAGGACAATCTCCGGTGAGTCGGGTTGTTAACCGAACGACACATTACCTAATGTTCATACATGTCAGAATTGAGGCATAAAAGACATACTGGCGCGGAAAGCTCATTTTTTCGTTCACATTTAATTTATCATATGGAACTCAGAAATAGGACCACGTTCCTCCCTGAACCTTTCCGCAAAGTAATGTGAGCGTCTTATCGACTGGCAGGAATTAAAAAATTATCTAAATTTTGTCCTCTGGCTAAAAAAATCAGGTGACTTGCCTGCACTCTCAGCCGATATGGCGCAGGAACTGCCCCTTCTTCCAGGCATGGCACAGGGCGACTGTGCGCTCCGACCAGTCCTGGCCCAGGCTCTGCACCTGTCTGGTCTGGGCATGGGTGCCGGTCCACGCCAGAAGCTGGATGCGGCGTTGGATGACGAGGGCTGGCAGGATATCAAGGTCAGCCTGCGTCAGGTCGCCCGTGGCGCCGTAGCCCGCCAACCAGTGGTCAACCCAGCGCGGGGCCTGCGGATGGTCTTCGTAAAAACTCAGCGCTGCTGCCAGATCGTGCATGAACCAACTGATGCCGCAGTCATCAAAATCGATCAGGCGGGTCTGCGTACCGCTGACTAGCAGGTTGGCCAGCCGCAGGTCGGCATGAATCAGGCCGAATCGTGCAGGGCTGGTGCCATAATCAGCCAGTTGGTCTGCAACCGTACGCAGGCAGCCTGCAATCAGGTCGCGGGCCGTATCGGTCATGCCCGGCGCGTCAGGCCACCGGCCCCACAGGGCATCGGGGCCGGTCATGGTGGCAGGGGTCCAGATTTTGCGGGTGAAGCCGGGCGGGCGCTGCCAGTGGCGGCTGTGGGCATGCAGGCGGGCTGTCACGTAGCCCAGCCGGGCGAAGGCGGCGGGGTCGATATCGGTGGTGGGCTCGGTGCCCTCCATCCAGTCAAACAGCACGGCATGGCGAGGCATGCCATCGGGGCCGCAAAGGGTGCGGATGCACCCGCCATCAAGGCCGGGCCGGGGCTGGGGCACGTCCAGACCTGTGGCATGCAGGGCATCGAGCCATGCCAGTTCGCTGCCAATCTCGGCGGCGGTATGATAGCCGGGCCGGTGCAGGCGCAGCACATGGCGCGGGCCGGATGGCGTATCGATGCGAAAGACGACGTTTTCTGAAATGGAAAGCAGGCTGGGCTGCGCATCACGCAGCGGGTACTGGGCCAGCGCTGCGTGGGCCAGCCGGTAAAGGGAGGCGGGATCGGTCATGATCCCTCTCCCATACCGCCTGGGCACGTATTGATGAAGGGTGGGTTAGAGAATGCAGTTGAACTGCAGGCCCATCACCGCCGCATCATGATAGGTGGTAGTGCCGCCGGGGCGGTTGATATACTGGAAATCGGGCTGGAAGCTCATGCCGCGCGCGGTGTGGATGTTGTAGAAGACTTCGTACACATCCTCATGCGTCTGGATGCCCCAGGCCGGACCCCACTGGTTGTTCAGGTAGGGCGTGCCTGCCAGCGCCGAGGATTCCTGCTGCATCACCGAGGCGCGGCTCATCTCGAAATAATGGAACATCGCACCCACCGTATCGAGCGGGCGGCCCCATGCGGCGCCGGTTTCCACCATGCCGGCCCAGGCGTGGTATTTCATCGCCGAGACCTTGCCCGATGTATACATGAAGCCTGAAAGCGCGATCAGGCCGTTGGTCGGGCCCTTGCCGTTGCGGATGAACATCTGGTCGGCCTGGAACCACGCAGTGCTGACACCGGACTGCTTGCGGAAGGGCTGGCCCGTCAGCACGGCGGAGTTGCCGTTGATGTCGGAATACAGGTCGTTGTACTGCGAGTTGTCATAGCCATACCCCGCCTTGTAGTGACCGGCGAGGTGGTGTTTGCCGAATTCGGGCAGCCAGCCGAATTCCACCGGGGTGGAGAACTTGCCCAGCCCGCTCTGCGCCCAGGCCCAGCCCGAGATGCCACCGTTATAGGAATGCGGGGAGACGGCAAACATCGAGGCCATGATGTAGGTATCGACCGTGGGCATGACGCGCATCACCACGCCAAGGTTGCCCGAAGGCCAGTCACGCCCGCCCGGCACGTATTTGCCCGGCGCGGGATTGCCGCAGATCGACACGTTCATGAAGTCACAGAACAGGGGGGATGCGGCAAAGAAGCTGCCCACCGGAATCCAGCCCGCGCTGATGTCGAGCCGGTTATGGAACAGTGACTGTTCGGCATACATGTACACAAGGTGGGCGACCACGTTACCACGCGCACCGTAGATCTGCTGCACGCCGGCAAGCGAATCGTGGATGTAGTCCGTGCTGGCATTCCGGCCATGACCGTTCACGATCATGGTATGGGTCCAGAAATTCTTGGGCGCGCCTGCCAGCTTGTGCCAGTCGATATCGATTTCCACGCCGACCTGGCCTGCATCGGTCACGCCCTGCTTGGCGCCACCACGGAAGTTGCCTGCCAGTTCCTCATGCACGTCGGCCTCGATATGCACGCCGTGCTTCTGCAGGTAGGGCTGAAGCCCCGCCCAGTCGCCAAAAAAGTGCTGGTTGCCGTAGGGCGCGCTGTAAAACAGCCCCGGATCCTGCACCGTAACATTACGGCGGGAGTTGATGTTGAGGCTGGGCTGTGCGCCGACAACGCCCTGGCCTTCTCCCGGAATGGCCTGTGCCCACGCACCACCTTCACCGCAGGTGAAAAAGGCAAGAAGAAACAGGGGGAAAAGCGCAAAAGAGCGGATAAATCTTCGGGTCATTCGCATATCGATAGCATATTTCATGCCGAATATAAACCTTGGCAGGGGAATTGTGTAAAAACTAATATTTTGCAAAATATTGGTAAAGATATTTTTTTTTGTTATATCAATAGATTTATGTAAAATGTTACTATTCCTTAGGGTGTTTTTTTTGTGCAATGCACAAATACATCAGAACTTCGTGTTTGTTCTCACATATTACTCATTTGCCCTATCCGGGCCCATGATATCGTACCCCGTCCGGCCGACCGTTGACGCAACCCCGTGGGAATGCTGAACATGGCCCCATGTCACGCCTTGATATGAAAAAACCGTTTCTGCCCGTTCGCATCGCCGTGCTCACGGTATCCGATACCCGCACGCCCCAGACGGACAGGTCGGGCGATATACTGGCAGCCCGCATCACCACGGCGGGCCATGAAGTGGCTGCCCGCGCCATCGTGCCCGATGATGCGGGGCAGCTTGCGGCCACGCTGTCGGGCTGGATTGCCGACCCGCAGGTCGATGTGGTCATTTCCACCGGGGGCACGGGTGTGACCGGCCGTGATGTCACACCGGAAGCCTTTGACCGGGTGATCGAGAAGCGCATCGAAGGGTTTGGCGAACTGTTCCGCATGCTGTCGTACCAGAAGATCGGTACCTCCACCATCCAGTCCCGTGCGCTGGCAGGTGTGGCAGGAGGCACTTACCTGTTCGCCCTGCCCGGATCGACCGGCGCGGTGAAGGACGGGTGGGATGACATTCTGGTCTGGCAACTTGATAGCCGTCATGTGCCCTGCAATTTTGTTGAGCTCATGCCCCGCCTGCGCGAGCACCTGCCGCCCGGACATGATGACTGATGCGCGAAATGCAGGGAAAAGGATAAAGGTTTCCGGATGCCGTTCTGGTTGAAAAAGGCGGCATCGGGTTAAGGCAGGCTGAGGAGAAAAGGCATGACAGGCACAAAAAAGCTGCTGTTGCTGGCGGGTGACTATGTCGAGGATTACGAGATCATGGTGCCCTTTCAGGCCCTGACCATGCTCGGCTACACGGTTGATACGGTCTGCCCCGGCAAAAAAAAGGGCGACTACGTGCTGACCGCCATCCATGATTTTGAGGGGGCGCAGACCTATAGCGAGAAGCCGGGCCACCGCTTCGTGCTCAATGCCGGTTTTGATGCGATCAGCCACGCTGATTACGCGGGCCTGATCCTGCCCGGTGGCCGCGCGCCGGAATATCTGCGACTCGATGCACAGGTGATCGAACTCGTCCGCGCCTTTGCCGATCGCCCTCTGGCCGCGATCTGCCATGCCGCCCAGCTTCTGGCGGCTGCCCGCATCATTTCAGGCCGCAGGGTTTCCGCCTATCCCGCCTGCCGCCCCGATGTGGAACTGGCGGGTGGCGTTTATGCCGATATTGCCATTGATGCCGCCGTGACCGATGGCATGCTGGTTACGGCGCCTGCATGGCCCGCGCACCCGGCCTGGCTGGCGCAGTTCATTGCCGTGTTGGGGGCGAAGGTCACACTCGCTTAAAAGCGGAGAAAAGTTTTCTGGTGAAGCTTTTTGAAAAAAGCTTCACCAGAAATTTCTGATTGTATTCAGATCCCCGCGCTGCTCATGGCCGGGCGGTTGAGAATGGACAGGAATTCCCGCCGTGTGTCGGAGTTGGTGCGGAACGTGCCGAGCATGCGGCTGGTCACCATCGACACGCCGGGGCGGTGCACGCCGCGCGTGGTCATGCACTGGTGCGCCGCCTCGATCACCACGCCCACGCCATAGGGCTGGAGTTCCTCGTTGATGGTGTTGGCAATCTGCGCGGTCAGGCGTTCCTGGATCTGGAAGCGCCGGGCATAGGCGTCGACCACGCGGGCCAGCTTGGAAATGCCCACCACCCGCTTGCGCGGCAGGTAGGCCACATGCGCCACGCCAATGATGGGCACCATATGGTGCTCGCAATGGCTCTCCACGCGGATATCGCGCAGCAGCACCATCTCGTCATAATCATCGACCTCGGAGAAGGTGCGGCGCAGCATGTCCACCGGGTCTTCGGCATAGCCTGCGAAGAATTCGCCATAGGATTTGATGACGCGGGCAGGCGTGTCGCGCAGGCCTTCGCGGTCGGGGTCTTCGCCCGCCCAGCGCAGCAGGGTGCGTACGGCCTCTTCTGCTTCCGTGCGGGTGGGGCGGGAATCGATGGGGGTCATGCTGTGGGTTCTTGTTGCAGGGGCCCGCCCGGCAGGGACAGGCCACGGAGGAAAAACTTAATGCAGGATGGTCGGGTGGTGCGGGCTGTCGAGGCTGAAGACCGGAATGCTGATATCGAAGTGCTCCCGGCTGGCCGGGCGGATCATGTGGTACTGCCCGCCCATGAAGCCGGTTGGCGTTTCAAGGGCGGCGCCTGACATGTATTCAAAACTGGCGGCGGCGTCGATCAGGGGCTGCTCGCCCACCACGCCTTCGCCTTCCACCCGTTCGATCCGGCCCTGCCCGTCCACGATGCGCCAGCTGCGGCGCAGGAGCTGCACCGCCGTATCGCCGTGGTTCTCGATCCGCACCCGGTAAGCCCACACATAGCGGTGCTCATCGGGCTCGGACTGGTCATCGAGCCAGAAGGTCTGGACCACCACGCGCACCCTGTCGGTCGTCGCCTCGAAACACGGCGTGTTGTCCGGTGTCTCGCCCAGTGCGGCGTCAGCGGCTTCCCCGCCGGGGGGAAGGAAGGGCCTGTTCTTGCTCATGGTGGCGACGCTCCTGCTCTTACCGGTTGGCCAGCGCCGCGAGGCCGCGCCTGAGGTCATCGATCAGGTCATCGGCATCTTCCAGCCCGACCGAGAAGCGGATCGCGCCATCGGTAATGCCAAGGCGGGCACGCTCTTCCGGTGCGAGCTTCATGTGGGTGGTTGTGGCCGGGTGCGTGACCAGCGAGCGGGCATCGCCAAGGTTGTTCGAGATCGAGATCAGCCGCAGCGCGTTCATGAAAGCAAACGCCCCCGCCTTGCCGCCCTCGACCTCAAACGCCACCAGTGTGGAGCCCGCCGCCATCTGCTTTTTGGCCAGTTCGTATTGCGGGTGGTCCTTGCGGCCGGGATAGAACACGCGGGCAATGCCGGGAGCTGTGGCCAGGAAGTCGGCTACTTTCGCGGCGTTCTGCGTCATGGCGTTGACGCGCAGGGCCAGGGTCTCGATGCTCTTGAGCATGACCCACGCATTGAACGGCGAGAGGCTGTTGCCGGTATTGCGCTGGAAGGGACGCAGCACCTCGTTGATCCATTTTTCCGCGCCCAGCACGGCGCCACCGAGCACGCGGCCCTGGCCATCAATGTGCTTGGTGCATGAATACACCACCACGTCGGCCCCGAGTTCGAGCGGCTTCTGGTAGAGCGGGGTGGCGAACACGTTATCGACCACCACGGTGGCCCCTGCCTTGTGGGCAAGGTCACAGATCATGCGGATGTCGAGCACGTCGAGCATGGGGTTCGACGGGCTTTCAAGCAACACGGCACGGGTGGGCTTGTTCAGTGCGTCCTTCCACGCTGCCATGTCGCCGCCATCGACGAACACCGTCTCCACGCCGTAGCGCGGCAGCAGTTCGGAGACGATCCAGTGGCATGAGCCGAATAGCGCGCGCGAGGCCACAACGCGGTCGCCCGCGCGCACCTGTGCGAGCAGCGCCGATGACACGGCGCCCATGCCGGTGGAGGTCAGGGCACAGGCTTCAGCGCCTTCAAGGTCGCACAGGCGGCGCTCGAGGTTGGCTACCGTGGGGTTACCAAAGCGGGTGTACTGGTAGTGCGAGACATCGCCGGTAAAGGTGCCTTCGGCCTGCTCGGCGCTGTCATAGACAAAGCCGGAGGTCAGGAACATCGCCTCGCTGGTCTCGCCATAGGGCGTGCGCTCGAGGCCCGCGTTGATCAGGCGCGTTGCGGGGCGGAAGGATTTGGGGTCGGGCTGGTCAGTCATGGTGGGTGGCAGTTCCTGCAAACAGGGTGGTGTGAAGGCAGGCCAGCGCCGGTTGATGCCCGGCAGTCTGGCCCGAAGGCGGCGCACGACCGTGGAAACCATGATGCCCGCGCCCTGTCACCGGCGGGATCAGGCCTCTTTAGCGCGTATGTTTTACCTCGCCGCAAGCCGGCCGTATCAAATCACGAGGGCACGGGCGCAACCTTGCCCGGGCATGCATGCTTATTGCGGATCAGGACCGGGTGCGTCAACTGCTGGCCAGCCCCCTAAAGGGGTGATTGCATCTGCCATGCTTGTGCAGTATAGAGGGCGGGCCTGCGGGTGTAGTTCAATGGTAGAACGGCAGCTTCCCAAGCTGCATACGAGGGTTCGATTCCCTTCACCCGCTCCAGTTTCCCTTACAGATCGTTATCCTGATCGTGGCCATCATGATCTGTCTGCGTATTTTCAATACTGCAGTCGGACAGGGCGCATTCACTCTGCCTGTCCCGATCATTTTCAAGATAATGATCAGCCTGCGGCAGTAGTTTTCAATAATGGTGCCAGATAGGATGCATTCTGTGGTGCATTTCTGCACGTAATAGTGTTTCGGGACGTATATCCACAGGGGAATGACTGTATTCCGTATTGGGTTACCCAATCTGGGAACAGTGATTTAAAACAGTAAAAGTTTCGGGGTGCCGCCTTTTTTTAAAAAGGCGGCGTCTTTCAAAGCTTTTTGAAAAAAGATTTGCCAAAAACTTTTGGCCTTTCTGCCTTTTTATCGGGTTGGGGTGGGTTCGGCCGTAGCCTGCGTGTCGGCATAGGTGCTGCCATTCCAGACCCACCGATCTGTGCCATCGACCAGCAGGTCGTGCATGCCCTCATGCATTTCGGGCGTGATGGTGATCGGGCCGCTGACGGAATCCAGAACCTGTATCCATTTACGCCCGTCCGGCAGGTAAACGGAGGTGGAGCACCCCGCCGAGCCGCACAGGCTGGCCGATTGCAACTGCACGAACAGCGCCGTGCGCGGTGGATCATCCGACAGGCGGCCCGAGCCTGTCAGCAGCACCGGACGTTCGTTCTGCATGGCGGCATCATGCAAATCGGGCGAGACCAGCAGCCGGGCCTGCCGGTCGAGTTCGGTGCCGGGATGCTGCGCCAGAATCACTGGCCCCCCTTCCGCCCATGCCGCACTCACGCCCGGCAGCCCCATGATGACGACAGGCAGCACAAAGGCACGCAGCAGGTAACGGATACACGGCATGAAGGGCACACTCCCGCAATGACAAAGGTATAGCGAACCCAATGCGTAGCGCCCTTCAAGGTTCCGTGCTGTCTTCCAGTCCGTGGCAAAAGCTGCGTTTGCAAACGGTCAGCGTTTCTTGAAGCTTGCTGATGAATGCAGGATATTTTCTGAACGGGCCTTTTCAGGTCGTTTCTGACCCCGCAATCTGTATTTCAGTAAACGTAAAAAGATTTATGAAAATAGTGAAGATCGGGGATGTTTTTTATATCAATACCAATAAGGGCAGGGCCTGTTTTTAGTATTTAAAAATATTCCATGGTGAAGTGAATTAAAACGGACAAAAGTTTTTGGGTGCCGCCTTTTTGAAAAAAGGCGGCGTTTCCTGAAGCTTTTTAAAACAGGCTTCTCCCAAAATAGACCTCAGCTCCGCCCGTGGTGGCGGGTGCTGGCGGCAGGTTCCGCTGCCGTTGTGGGCCAGCTGGCCTCGATGCGGTCGCTGAGCTGGTTCAGCAGGCCCTCGGTCACCTTGGCAATGTTTTCATTGCTGCCGGTTGCCCCGCTGCCCAGAATGACGGTGCGGTTGCGCTGGATGGGCTGGCGCGAATCCTGCGGAATGATGGCCCAGTCCGCATTCAGCGCGGAGGACCCATCGCGGCTGACATCAAGGCGGCTGATATTGAGCTGCAGCCGCCAGGTGGGGCGGTCGGGCTGGGGCTGGTCGGTCACGAACAGGTTCGGCCATTTCTGCGCAAGCCGCGCCGTGATCAGGTCGGTTGCCCCCACGGAAAGGCGGCTGGCCCAGCGGCCAAGCCCGCTGCGCTCGATTTCATGGCCGTTGCGCACCATGATGTCCTGGCTGTCCAGATAGTCGGGCAGGCGGGTCCGCTCGACCTCGATGACCGGCGTGCTGTCGGTAATGGGAGTGGTGGAGGTGGTTTCCGCACCCGTGGCGATGGCAGGCGCGCCCAGCGTGTAAAAGCGCACGGGCGCTGAGGAACAGGCCGACAGCACCATGGCCGAGAGCAGCAGGCCACCACCCGCCCGCAGGGCCGGATACAGGCGCGAAAGGGAGATAGCGGGCTGGCGCGTTTTCATTGATTGCGTCCCATCAGCAGAAGTTGCGGATTACTTTCGACTTCATTGGCGAATCCGCGCAGCCCGTAGCCGGCTTCCATTACGTCACGCATCGTATCATTCAGGTTGAGCATGTCACGGGACTGCGGATCGAGCAGTGCGCGCAGCCCTGCAAGGGTTTCACGCGATTGCGCCATGGTTTGCCTTGTGTTGGCAATGAGTGTGAGCAGTTCGGCACGGCGGCCTTCAAACTGGCGGGTATTGGTGGCAATCAGCCTGTCCAGCTTGTTTATGCTCACGCTGGCCCGGTTTTCCGCATCGATCACGGTGGCGCGGATCTGGCGCACCGCCATCTCACTGTGCGCCGATGTATCATGAATGCTGGTCATCATGCCCGGCATGGTGGCGTTCACGTCAGCCACGAGCCTGTGCACGCTGGCCAGGGCGGTGGCCAGGTCATGGCGCAGCCCCTCCATGGAGGTGGAAACCATCATCGCTTCAAGCTGCTGCAGCGCGGTCTGGCCCATCGGTATTTCCGGCAGGTCGGTCAGGTCGGGGTGCAGGCGCACGGGCGTGTCGGGGTCGAGGTCAAGATCGAGTTCGGTCTGGCCCGTGACCAGGCTGTGCAGCATCATGTCCGCCCGCAGCCCGTTGGCCACGAGTTGCGGCAGCGGCGGCAGGTCGCCCCGCCCCGGCGCATGATCCGGGTCGAACAGGATATAGACCGGCATGTAGGTGTGGTGGTCGACCGGGTCCACCTTGACCGTAATCCGCTCGACAGCACCCACCGGCACCCCGCGGAAATTGACCGGCGAGCCAATATCCAGCCCGTTCGTGGGGCTTTCAAACACCACCACGGCCTCGCTGCTGCGGCCGGGCAGGGGCAGGTCGCCCTTGACCGTCAGCACGCCAAGCCCCACGGCCGCCACCCCGAGCACGACCGCGCCGATCAGTGTCTGCCTGCCGGGCATCGGCATTACCCGTTTCCATGGGTGCTGGAACTGTCCAGCTGCTCACGGTGCATGAAGGCGTGCACCGTGGGGTCGGTGCAGTGGTCGCGCAGCCATGTGGGCGAGCCATGGGCGATGGCAGTTTTCTGGTCGGCATCAAGAAAGATGCCATCATCAGCAATATGGAACAGGCTCGAGAGCTCGTGGCTGACGATGATGATCGTAGCCCCCAGCCCGTCGCGCAGGTTCAGGATCAGCTCATCAAGCCTTGCCGAGGTAATGGGGTCGAGACCGGCAGAAGGCTCGTCGAAGAACAGGATATCGGGGTCGAGCGACATGGCGCGCGCCAGCCCCGCGCGCTTGCGCATGCCGCCGCTGAGCTCGGATGGATACTGGTCAATGGCATGCAGCATGCCCACAAGCCCCAGCTTGAGCTCGACAAGCTGGCGGATCACGTGCGGTTCAAGCTTGGTGAACATCTGCATGGGCAGGGCCACGTTCTCGCCCACGGTCATCGAGCTCCACAGCGCCCCGCTCTGGAACAGTACGCCAAAGCGGCGCCCGATCCGCACGCGGCTGTCATCATCGCCGGCCCAGTAATTGTCCTTCTGCACCATGTAGGTGCCGTGCGTGGGGCGCAGCAGGCCGATCATGCTCTTGAGCAGCGTGCTCTTGCCGCAGCCCGAGCCGCCCATTACGGCAAAGATGCTGCCGCGCCGGACCTGAAACGAGACATCATGCTGGATCACGCGCGGGCCGAAGGCCAGCGTCACGTCATTCACGTCGATCATGACGGGGCGGTCATCGGTGGAGGGCATCTGGTTATTCATGGCGATCAGATCCCGATAACATTGGCAATAACCGCGAAGACCGCATCAAGCGCGATCACGCCCACAATGCCCACCACCACGGCCTTGGTGGCCGCGATGCCCACATCAGCCGCACTCCGCCCGGCCTTGAGGCCAATGCGGCAGCTTGTCAGCCCGATGAAGGTGCCGAACACGAGGCTCTTGATGAAGCCGAAGGTGAACTGGTCAAGCGGCAGCGCCTGCAGGGTTTCATGAAAATAGCCCAGCGGCGAGACATCGAGCATGATGTAGGAGACGAAGAACCCGCCGAGCATGCCGATCAGGCAGCCATACAGGTAAAGCAGCGGCATGGTGAAGGCCAGCGCGAGCACCGAGGGCAGGATCAGGTAGCTCGAAACCGGAATGCCGAACACCTGCAGCGCGTCGATTTCCTCATTGGCCTGCATGGTGGAGATGCGCGCGGCATAGGCGCCACCGGTGCGGCCCGCCATGATGATGGCCGTCATCACCGCCGACATCTCGCGCACCATGGCAATGGCGACGAGGCTCGCCACATAGATGTCGGCTGCGAATTTGTGCAGTTCCACCGATCCCACAAAGGCCAGGATCGCGCCGACAAGGAAGTTGACCACGCCCACGATCAGCAGTGCCGCAGGCCCTGCGGCACTGAGGTCGGACATGAGGTCGACGGTACGCATCATGCCGCGCCCCACCACGGCGGCAAACCCGCCTTTGGCGGCTGCAGCCCCCATTTCGCTCACGCAGCCGACCTCGTTGAGCGTATCGAGCGTGAGCTGGCCCACGGCGGTGACAGGCTGGAATTTATGCGGTGGTAATGGCGCGGGCGTGGGCGGGATTTCGGGCAGCAGGTCGAGCAGCTTGCGCGCGGATTCGGGCAGGGTGTCGATGCGCAGCTGCACGTCGTCTTCACGGGCGGTGCGCTTGAGCTCCCACAGGAAGCTGATCAGCGAGGTATCCCATTTGCCAAGCTGATCGGTGCTGAATTCAACCGGTTCGCCGTGTGGCACATCCCTGAACCCGGATTCCGGAAAGTCGGGAAGATGGCCCTGCTGTGCAATCCAGTCCCCGGACAATGTGACAAGGGTCCGGTTCGCCTCGGGCTGCAGATGCCATTGCGGCGCACCATTGACGGACGTTTTCACCAGCCTCTCCAACCTCAGTGCCGCAACCTCGCCCACCCGGTTGCGGGGCGGCATGCACAAAACGATCCCGGTTCTCGTCATCCGCCTGTTTGCTGGCAGGCAGGTGGCGGGTCTCTCACGGTGTTCTGTTTTCCATACCAGATGACCCGCCCGGCACAAGCCCTGCTGCCGTGAAGGCTCCGCGATGGGAGCGCATGGCTTTGGCCGGGCCGTGCTCAGGGCGGCGCATGGGCGGAGGACATTTCCACTGCCGGATCGTTCACATGGCCGGTCATGATGGCGGCGGTCATGTCGGCCATGATGCGCTCGGCCACGGGCTGGCGGTAGTGCAGCGGATCCCAGAAATTGTCCCGGTTTCTGGTCAGGGCGGTGTCATGGTTGAAGTCGAGCACCAGCGTGTCGTGGCGGGGGGCTGTCACCCGGCTCACGCCCAGACGGCAGGCCGCAAGCCGCGCATCGGCCACACTGCCAGGCGTGCCGTGCAGAAAGGTTGAGGCAGGCGGGAACCACACGACGCGCCGCGTGATGGCAGGCATGCGCGCCAGCATATCGGCCAGCAGGTCCATGCCCGCAGGTGGCGTCTGTGCCATGCCGGGCGGGGCGGGCGTGTTGTCTGGGGGTGCCCAGCGGCTGAAAATGGCCTGCACGCGGGCGGGGTCGTACTGGCTGTCGGGGGGCACGAAGCGTGTATAGCCATCCGCGCCAAAGCGCTGGGGCTTGCGCCCGGCCAGCCACAGGAATTCATTGGCTGCTTCCTGCAGGGCATACAGGCTGGCCATGTGCAGGTAGCCTGCTGCTGGCGGGTGGCCGTACATCCATTCCGGCCAGGGGCGGTTGGGGCCGCTCAGGCTGCCGGGGCGGGGGTGGCACCAGGCGGCGTCGATGCCGATCAGGACAATGCGCGGCGCCGGGTGCGCCCGCAGGAAGGCATCGAGTTCGCGCGACTGCTCCCACGGGCTGGCGCTGTTCATGGCCATGCTGAGAAAATGTGCACCCAGCTCCGGTCCCAGCACGGCAGGCTGTATGAGGCGGCTGGTCGAGGTGCCGATGATGACGGAGTCAAACTGCGGCGCGCGCGCCAGCGCAGGCATGGTGTAGCGGGCGTTGGAGGTGACGGGTATGCGCGCAAGAGGCGGCGAGAAGGGCAGAATGTTCCACGGGTCAACCGTGATGATGAACAGGTAGAGCCCACCCCCCGTTACCCCGATCGCCAGCAGGGCCAGCAGGGCAAAGCGCCGCCACGGGCCTGCCTGCCCGGCCCCCGCCTGCCTCATTGATGGCGGAACGTCACGACCAGAACATCACGGTAGGCCGGTCGGGCGGGGTCAAGCGGGCGCACGGCCGTCACGCCATGATAGACGCGGTTGTCATTGACCACCGCCGTATCAAGCGGCTGGTCGAGCATGAACCCGCCAAGCAGGGTGCGTTGCAGGTCATGGATGGAGGTCTCGCCTGACATGACGTTCTCACGCCGCACCATGATCACCATCACCCAGTCCACGCCATCGCGGTGCAGGCCCTCGGGCGTGGGCTGGCCGGGGCTGTTCTCCAATGCTTCGATGCGGAACTGGTGCACCTCGGTGTGCCACACATCGGGCAGGCTCGCGGGTTCGCTCAGGTCGGTCACGATGCGATGCATGAGCCGCAAAATGGCCAGCAGGGCAGGGTGGCTGCCCATCTCGGGCTCGATGGCGCGGAACCAGCGCTCGATGCCGCCATTGAGTTCGTTGTAGTCGCGGCTCTGGTAATGGGGCTGGTGCTTCTTGCGCCTTATGCCTTCGGCGCTGATGGCGAAGGTGGCGTGGCGGCGGCGGCGGTAGCGACCGCCATCAGCCATGTAGCGGTCCAGCCCCAGCCGGTTCCAGCTTGCGGCAAAGCTGGCCCAGTCCGCCACGGCCTGCTGGCACAGCAGGGCGCGCATGGCCCCTGCGGGCACGAAGGCAAAGCCATCCGCGCGCAGGGGAGCCTCGAGGTGGGCCAGTATGCCCGCTGTATCTTCAGCCATGGGTGGAGTCATTTCCCTTTGGCGCGGGGGCAGCACTGGCGGCTTCGCCCTTGGGGGCATCGGTTGCACCCTCCGGGCTGGCGGCCGTGCTATCCTTGGCTTCAGGCTGAGCAGGCTTTTCGAGAGCGGCCTTGGGGAAATTTTCTTCCATGTGCATCTGCAGCTTGCCGGAGGGGCCGTTGGTCAGCAGGTTCATCGAAGTCGGGATTGGGAACTTGACCTGTTCCTTCACCATGCGCGCGCTCAGACGGCTGTAATACTCGCGGTAGACCTTCCACTTCGACCCCGGCGCGGTGCGGATGGAGCCAAGGAACTTGGACCCATTGCCATCAGCCTGCTCCAGCCCGAGGAAGGAGAAGTCAGACTTGATGAGCGGGCCATACACATGGTCCTTGCGCAGGATCGCCAGTTCATCCTGCAAAATTGCGGCCACCCGGTGCGGGTCTTCCGACAGGTCGAGCATGAAGCTGACCACCACGAGGTTGTAGTCGCGCGAGGTATTGGCAATCGAGGTGACGGACGAGAACGGGATGATGTGCAGGTCCCCGTTCACCGCGCGCAGCCGCAGCGTGCGGATGGACAGATGCTCCACCGTGCCCGATACGGCGCCCGCCGTAACCCAGTCACCCACCTGCATGGCGTTTTCCACCAGCATGAAGAAGCCGGTGATGAAGTCCTTGACCAGGCTCTGGGAACCGAACGCGATGGCCGCACCCATGATGCCCGCACCCGTAAGCAGGGGGGCCACGTTAATGCCGATCTGCGACAGCGTGGTCACCGTCACGATGATGATGATGAAGGTGAGCAGCACCGTGCGGATGATCGGCAGTACCGTGCGCAGCCGTGTCGCGCGTGAGGCCTGGTCCGATGTCTCGAAGCGGGTGATCTGGTTCTGCAGGGTGGCGTTGGCGACCTCCCACACCACGATGGCGATGGTGTAGGCGATCATGATCGTCAGCATCGCGCCCACGATCTTGGTGCCCAGCGAGCCATGCACGAAGAAGCGGATGGCCGGCAGCCCCCAGGACTGGAGCAGCAGCACGATCGTGAAGAACACCAGCAGCACCGACAGCGTGCGCCGCGCCATGGGGTAGTAGTAGTCCACGCGGGCCTGCAGGCCGGGATAACGCTTTTCGGTCGCCTCGGGCACGTGGAAGATCTTGTTCTGCAGGCTGAAGGCCAGCACCGACAGCAGCCGCGCGCCCAGAATGACCACGATGGTCAGCGACAGCGTGCGCAGGATCCAGGCATACCCGCCCTGGATCTGGGTGGCCCAGACCAGCCACAGCGCGAAGTCGAAGAACATGGCCGGGATCCACCAGAAGCGGACCATCTTGCCCACGAACATCCAGAACGGCTTCTCACGCAGCCGGCCCGAGGGCTGAAGGGCCGCGCCCACATGGTGGCGGATGCGCCAGATGAAGACGGCGATCAGCATATGCTCGATCAGCACCACCGCGCGGATGATGGCTTCGGTGCCACGGGCGGGCATGTGGAACACGCCGCCAAGCGTGGACAGGCAGACCACGATGGAAGGGGCCGCCACCAGAAAGTTCCACCACCGCGTGACCATGCGCGCTGTCGCATCGGATGCGCTGCACAGGCGGATGGTGGGCGAGTGCGGCACGAACACGGTCTCGAGCAGCAGGTAGATCACGCGCGCGATGACATAGGCGTTGGTGAGCGTGATGGTGACCATCGCCGCCTGGTGGGTGGTGGTGAACAGGGCGGAGGCCCCATAGCCCAGCCCGAAGAAGAGGGCGACCGGCAGCAGCTTGATGAGGAAATGCAGCAGCGAGTAGGGAATGCGCGTGATGATGCGCAGCGTTTCATGCTGCTGGCGGTCATCCTGCTCGCGGGTCTGCTCGGTCTGCTGTTCGGCCTGGGCATCGGCCGCGGTGGCAGGCGGCGGGCTGGGCTGGTTTGCATCTGCCGCGTCCTCACGTGCGAGGCGCTGGTTCAGGCGCTGCTCGGTTGCCACCGCGCGCGCGGTAACACTGGCTAGCGGCTTGCGCAGCACAATGGACAGGCCACGCTCAGCCACGAGGGCGAGAATGAAGATGATGCCCGCACGCCCCATCGCATCAAGCAGGATCTGGCGCGAATCCGCATTGGACAGGATGGAGTGAACCCAGCGCCCCACAAAGGCCAGATCGGCGAACAGCGCCATGAAGTTCTGGCCCTGCTTCAACGCGATATCGCGGATATGGCTCAGCTCGTTCATGGTTTCGCTGCTGATGCTGCCGGGCTCGACTTCAACATCGGAGTTGGCGGCGGCGGCCTTCTTGGCGGGGGCCGGAGCAGGGGCAGGCGCTGTGGCAGGCGTGGTCGGCGCAGGCAGGCCCTTGGCGATGGCATCAAGGGTTTTGGTGAATTCCTCGCGCTTCTGCGGGTCGTTCATCACCGAGAGCACCTGCTGGGCCTGCTGGGCGGTGATGGTCTGCCCCGTGGCCTGGGCGGCCGCCGTGCCGGGATCGGCGGCATGAGCGTGGGGAATGCAGGGCAGGAGGGCGAGCAGGAAAGCCGCCAGCACTGTCAGGATGCCGCCCCGTCGGGACTGTCTGGATACGGGATGGGCGCGCGTCGTGAAATGGGCTGACATGCCGATTGTTCACCTCCTTGAAAATATAAAACCCCGCCGGGGCGGGTTCAGGCTCCCCTGTCGAATGACACAGCACCCCCGCCCATCACTGTGCGGGGGTGTGCCATCTTACCGCCTGAAAGCATGCAATATCAGGACAAAAGATTGCCAAAGCCTGCATGGTTGCATTCTTGGCATGCCTTTTTTGCGTTTTTCAGCCCCATTGCGGGGGCTGTGGGGCCAGGGCGCGGGCTTCGCGCCGGATCACGCAGGTGCCGGCCAGAATGTCGTGCAGTGCCTGCTTGCGCTGTGTCCACATGACCATGAGAAAGCCTACGCCAAGCAGCAGCGCCGAAAGATATTTGCCAAAATAGCGCCCCGCCGCGCGCAGCGGCGTGACCCGGTTACCGTAAAGGTCGGTCACGCGCATCTGGCATGCTAGTTTGCCGGGCGTGGCCTGAAAGCGCGAGGATTCAAACACGATGAAATAGAGTGCAGGCAGCAGGATCGACGCCAGCTCGAACAGCCCGTTCCCGTTCCAGTGCAGGTGGGGCATGGCCGAGACGATGGTGTAGTCAGCCTGCGTGTAGCCCGCGGGCTCGATGTAGGAGATGCGGTAGTCACCGCCGCTGCCGCCAGTCGCCTGCGTGTCGAACACCGACACCGAAAGGCTTGGCGGCACCAGCAGCAGGCCCATGAGCCCCAGCACCGCCCACAGCACGATGCCATCGATCACATGGGCAACCACACGCATCCAGAACCCGGCATAGGTCCAGATCTCGGTGGGGGAGGCAGGGCGGAAAAACGGGTTCGTCATGCAGGGCATTCCTGTCTGGCTGCCAAGAGGTTTACCCGTACAGCAATGCCATTGCTCGCTGCGCAGCGGAAGCAGGAAAAACGCGCTGCCCATCAGGCAGGCCCGGCGGCTGTATAAAAACCCAAGAAAGTTCTTGGTGAAGTTTTTCCCCAAAAGCTGAGAAAAGAACGCCGCCTTTTTGAAAAAAGGCGGCACCCAAAAACTTTTACTTTTTTATCAGTGCCTGTTAGCTGCGATAGGAGCCGTTGATGTCGATATAGCCATGCGTGAGGTCACATCCCCATGCCTGCGCCGTGCCGTTGGCCAGGCCAAGGTCGATCGTGATCTCGATTTCCTTGCCCTTCATGTGAGCCACGACCGGGGTTTCGTCGTAGTCGGGCACCACGGTGCCCCCTTCGGCGATCCATGTGCCGCCAATGCCGACGGAGAGCGTATCGCGGTTGGCGGGCTCGCCGCATTTGCCCACCGCCATGACCACGCGGCCCCAGTTGGCATCCTCGCCTGCCACGGCGGTCTTGACCAGCGGCGAGTTGGCTACGGCCATGGCGACCCTGTGGGCCGATTCATCCGACGTCGCGCCGGTGACGACAATATGCATCATCTTCGTCACCCCCTCGCCATCGCGGATGACGAGCAGGGCCAGTTCCAGCAGCAGCGAATCAAGGGCCGCGCGGAAATGGGCCAGTTCGGGCGCAGCAGGGTCGGTGATCTCGGCATTGCCAGCCTGGCCTGTGGCGAACAGCAGCACCATGTCGGAGGTGGAGGTGTCCGAATCCACCGTGATGCAGTTGAAGCTGCGGTTTACGCCCTCGGTCAGGAAGGACTGGAGCACGCTGGCAGGCAGCTTCGCGTCGGTTGCGACAAAGGCGAGCATGGTGGCCATGTCGGGTGCGACCATGCCGCTGCCCTTGGCAATGCCCTGTATGCGCACCGTGGTGTCGCCGATTTTTGCCGTGCGGGTCGCGGCCTTGGGGAAGGTGTCGGTGGTCATGATGCCACGCGCGGCATCCGCCCAGCCATTGGCCGAGAGTGTTGCGTACAGGCCGGGCAGGGCGGCCGAAATCTTCTGGTAGGGCAGCACCTCGCCAATCACGCCGGTGGAGGCGAGGAACACCTCGCTGGCAGCGCAGTTGACCAAGCGCGCGGCATCGGCCGCGTTGGCCTGCGTCGCCTCAAACCCGGCCCGGCCGGTAAAGACATTGGCGTTGCCCGCATTGACCACCAGCGCGCGGGCCCGGCCATCGGCCATGGCCGCGCGGCACCAGTCCACCGGAGCACCTGGGCATTTGCTTTTTGTATAGACGCCCGCCACCGTCGTGCCCGGTGCGAATTCAGCCATGACCAGATCGGTGCGCCCCGTGTAGCGGATACCGGCCTCGGTTGCGCCAAAACGCACGCCAGCCAGCGGCGGCAGTTCGGGCAGAGGCTGGGCAAGGGGGGAGACGGGCAGGGCTTTGGCCATGGTCGTTCGGCTTCCGGTGCAGGGGCGGGGAAAGAATTCAGGTGGCACGGCAGGGCGTGTGCGCCCCGCCGCGCGGCAGGCCGCTTTTAGTGGGCGGGCTGGTTTTCAGGCAGGGGCTTGCCGTCGGGGCCGTAGCGCACGACCTTGACCTGTGCCAGCGCGTTGGCAACCGCCTTCTGCACGCCGTCCTGGATCAGCTTCTGGCGGATCTGGTCGCGCGTTGCGTCAAGCGTGGGGGTGGGCGCGGTGCGCTTGCCCAGCACCTGGATCACGTGCCAGCCATACTGGGTGTGCACCGGGGTCTGGCTGTAGCTGTTGGGCTGCATGGAAGATGCCGCATCCCAGAAGGTGGGCAGCATGTCGCCCTTCTTGAACCAGCCCAGGTCGCCGCCATTCTGCTTGGCCGAGCCGGGATCCTTCGACAGCTTGGTGGCCAGCTGCCCGAAATCGGCGCCGCCCTTGAGCTGCTTGATCACGTCGTTGGCCTCGGCCTCGGTCTGGACCAGGATGTGGCGGGCATGAATTTCTTCAGCGCCCGGCTTGTTGGCGTAGTTCTTGTCGTAATACGCCTTGACTGCATCATCGGTCAGGGTCGGTGCGACCTGCGCCGACAGGTAGGCATTCTGCAGCGCGCCCTGCGAGGCCTGCTGCATCTGCTGCTGCACGTCGGGCTGCTTGTCGAGCCCGGACTTGGTGGCGGCAAGCTGGATGGCGCGCTGGTCAACGAGCTGGTTGAGCAGGATCGGTACGATGATGTTGTCGGGCAGCTTGCGCAGCTGCTCGGGCATCGTGGCCATGGCCTGCCGCACGTCATTGAGGCGGATATCCTGCCCGTTCACGCTGGCAAGCAGCGGATTCTGGTCCGCCGTGGCCGGTGCGGCGGGCGCCGCCGGCGCGGGGGAGGCCGCCATTGCAGGAGGAATGATGAAAGAGGAAGCAAGCAGGGCCATCGTTGCGACAGCCTTTGCCGGACTGATAGTCCGCATGTGCAAAAAACCCTAGTTATGAACGCGTTCGGCAGGCATCATGGCGAAGGGCGGCCCTGCCTGCAAGGGCCGTATGGCGGATGGCCGTTTTCCCCCGCTTTTTCCATGGCGCTGCGGTCCATCGGTTGACCCGTGGCGGCGTGGGTCCTATCTCATGTCTCCGCGCGAGAATTTTATCCGCACGCCTGCCCTGCCCCTGCCGGTTCCTCTGTCGCGGGCGTGCGGGACTTGTCATTCCGGGAAGGTCTTCATGTTCGCCAGTATTGCCCGCGCCCTGTTCGGAACCGCCAATGACCGGGCGCTGAAATCGTATCAGCGGCGCGTGCCCGCAATCAACGCGCTCGAGCCGCAGGTCCAGGCGCTCGATGACGCCGCCCTCGCCGCCAAGACACCGGAATTCCGCGCCCGCATCGCCAAGGGCGAAAGCCTTGATGCCCTTCTGCCCGAAGCCTTTGCCGTGTGCCGCGAGGCAGCCAGGCGCGTGCTGGGCATGCGCCACTTCGATGTGCAGCTCATTGGCGGTATGGTGCTGCATGATGGCAAGATTGCGGAAATGCGCACCGGTGAGGGCAAGACCCTTGTCGCCACCCTTGCCGTCTATCTCAGCGCGCTTGCGGGTGAGGGCGTGCATGTCGTGACCGTGAACGACTATCTCGCCAGCCGCGATGCCGAGCAGATGGGCAAACTATATGGCTTCCTCGGCCTGAGCGTGGGCGTGGTCGTTCCCAACATGCCCGAGGACGAGCGCCGCGCCGCCTACCGGGCCGACATCACCTACGGCACCAATAACGAATTCGGCTTCGACTACCTGCGCGACAACATGAAATACCGCGTGGAAGACATGGTCCAGCGGCCCTTCCATCATGCCATCGTCGATGAAGTCGACTCGATCCTGATTGACGAGGCCCGTACGCCGCTCATCATCTCAGGCCCGGCAGAAGACAGTTCCGGTCTCTACCGCTCGGTCGATGAAGTAATGGTCGCCCTCGTGGCCGACCCCGAAGCCTACGAGAAGGACGAAAAATTCCGTTCCGTCATCCTGACCGAAAAGGGTGCCGAGCAGGTGGAGGAGCTGCTGCGCAATGCGGGCGTGCTGCATGATGGCGGCCTGTATGACAGCCAGAACGTGGCAGTGATTCATCACGTGCAGCAGTCGCTGCGCGCGCATACGCTGTTCACGCGTGATGTGGATTACATCGTAAGCGGCGGCAAGGTGGTCATCATCGATGAGTTCACCGGCCGCATGATGGAAGGCCGCCGCTACTCCGATGGCCTGCACCAGGCGCTCGAGGCCAAGGAACACGTGGAGGTGCAGCAGGAAAACCAGACGCTGGCCTCCATCACCTTCCAGAACTACTTCCGCATGTATCCGCGCCTGTCGGGCATGACCGGCACCGCCATGACGGAAGCCGATGAGTTTGCTGACATTTACAAGCTCGACGTGATCGAGATCCCGACCAACCTGCCCGTCGCCCGCAAGGACGATGATGACGAGGTCTATCTCACCGCACGCGAGAAGTATGAGGCGGTTGCAGCCCTCATCAAGGAAATCAGCAATACCTCGGGCCAGCCGGTACTTGTCGGCACGACCTCGATCGAGAAGAGCGAGCATCTCTCCTCGCTGCTGCGCAAGAATGGCATCAAGCACAGCGTGCTTAATGCCCGCTTCCATGAACTCGAGGCCGAGATCGTGGCGCAGGCTGGTGCGCCGGGGGCCATTACCATCGCCACAAACATGGCCGGGCGTGGCACCGACATCAAGCTCGGCGGCAATGTGGACATGCTGATCAGCCAGAAGCTTGGCGGCATCGAAGATCCCGAAGAGCGCGCCCGGCAGGAAGAGGCCCTGCGCGCGACCGTGGCGCGCGATCACGATATCGTGCGCAAGGCGGGCGGCCTGTACGTAATCGGCACCGAGCGCCATGAAAGCCGCCGCATCGACAACCAGCTGCGCGGCCGTGCCGGGCGGCAGGGTGATCCGGGCAATTCACGCTTCTTCATCTCGCTTGAAGATGACCTCATGCGCATCTTCGGCACCGACCGCATGGGCAACATCCTGCAGAAGCTGGGCCTGAAGGAAGGGGAGGCGATCGTTCACCCCTGGATCAACAAGGCCCTTGAGCGCGCGCAGAAAAAGGTCGAGGCCCGCAACTTCGACATGCGCAAGAACACGCTCAAATATGATGACGTGATGAATGACCAGCGCAAGGAAGTGTACGCCCAGCGCCGCGAATACATGGCGGCGGAAGATCTTTCGCCCATCATCACCGAAATGCGCGAGGACGTGATTCACGAGATCGTGGCCCGCCGCATTCCCGAGAAATCCTTCCCCGAGCAGTGGCTCAAGGATGAACTGGCCCACGATGTGCAGACCGCGCTCAACCTTACGCTGCCCATTGCCGAGTGGGCTGCGGAAGATGGCGTGGATGGCACGGTGGTGACCGAGCGCATCGAGCAGGCGGCAGCTCAGGCGCAGGCCAGCCGGGCCGCCAATTTTGGCCCTTCCGTCATGCGCTTTGTGGAAAAGCAGGTGTTGCTGACCACGTTTGATGCGGTGTGGAAGGAGCATCTGCTCGCCCTTGACCAACTGCGCCAGGGCATTGGCCTGCGCGCCTATGGGCAGAAGGATCCGCTCAACGAGTTCAAGCACGAGGCGTTCGAACTGTTCAACGCCATGCTCGACCACCTGCGCGCGCGCGTGACCTCCTCCATGGCGCGGGTGGAAATCGCGCCGCCGCCCATCGACAACCCCTTCGCCGGTGTTGCCGAAATCCATGCCGACCCCGAGGTGCCGGGGCTGGAGAACGAGCCGGGCCCCGGCCTCATGCCGGATGCGGCGGGCAACCTGCCCGACCCCGCCATGGGCAGGCCGATCGGGGCTGCGGCCATTATGCCCGATGACCCCTCAAGCTGGGGCGAGGTCTCGCGCAATGCGGCCTGCCCGTGCGGGTCGGGCAAGAAATACAAGCATTGCCACGGGCGGCTGGTCTGAACAGCCAGCCCACCCGGGCCGATAGACAAGCAAGACAGTAACAAGAACAGCACGATCAGGGACGAACGATGGCAGGTCATTCCCAATTCAAGAACATCATGCACCGCAAGGGCGCACAGGACGCCAAGCGCGCCAAGCAGTTTGCCAAGGTCATCCGTGAAATTACCGTGGCCACGCGCGAAGGCATGCCCGACCCGGCCATGAACCCGCGCCTGCGTGCCGCCATCTCGGCCGCGCGTGAGGTCAACATGCCCAAGGATACGGTCGAGCGCGCAATCAAGAAGGCCAGCGGTGCAGGCGGCGGCGATGACTACACCGAGGTCCGCTACGAAGGTTACGGCCCGGCAGGCGTTGCCGTGATCGTGGAAGGGCTGACCGATAACCGCAACCGCACGGCATCTGACGTGCGGGCCGCGTTTTCCAAGCATGGCGGCTCGCTGGGAGAGACGAATTCGGTCTCCTTCATGTTCACCCGCCTGGGCGTGATCGCCTACCCGCTCGATGCCGCGAGCGAGGACGACCTGATCGAGGCGGGTCTTGAAGCCGGGGCCGAGAATGTCGAGACCGTGGACGGCATGCATGAAGTGACCTGCCCGGTCGAATCCTTCTTCGCCGTGCGTGACGCGCTTGAAACCCGCTTTGGCGAGCCCGCCTCCGCCAAGCTGGACTGGCGGCCGTCCAACACTGTCGAACTCGATGAGGACAAGGCGCGCAGCGTATTCAAGCTGATCGACACGCTTGAAGACCATGACGACGTGCAGGCCGTGTACGCCAATTTCGACGTGCCGGACGACGTGGCCGAAAAGCTCTCGGCCTGACCCGGCCTGTGGTCCGCATCCTGGGCATCGACCCCGGCCTGCGCTTTACGGGCTGGGGGGTGATTACGGCGCAGGGCAACCGGCTGAGTCATGTGGCCGATGGCGTGATCGCCACCGATGCGGCGCTGGGCGTGCCCGAGCGGCTGCGCCACCTGCATGATGCGCTGCTGGAGCTGGCCCGCAACTTCGCCCCCGATGAAGCTGCGGTGGAAGAAACCTATGTCAACCGCAACGGTGCTGCCACGCTCAAGCTGGGCTATGCCCGTGGCGTGGGGCTGCTGGTGCCCATGCTGCTCGACATTCCCGTAGCCGAATATGGCGCCAAGACGGTCAAGCGCGCGGTGGTGGGCACGGGTGCCGCCACCAAGGAGCAGGTCAGCATGATGGTCCGCCGTATCCTGCCTACTGCCCTGCTCAGGCGCGCCGATGCGGCGGATGCGCTGGCGGTGGCCATCTGCCATGCGCATCATCGCGCAAGTGCCGCCCACATCGCCAATGCCACGAGGATGGCATGATCGCGCAGTTGCGCGGCCTGCTCGCGCAGGTCGAGGCCGATCGCTGCGTGATTGATGTCAGCGGCGTGGGCTACCTCGTGCAGGCCTCGAGCCGCACGCTGGCCGCCCTGCCGCAGCCGCCGGAACTCGCCCTTGTGCTGGTCGAGACCGTGGTGCGCGAGGATGCGATCCTGCTCTATGGCTTTGCCGAGGCATCGGAGCGTTCATGGTTCCGCCTGCTCACCACCGTGCAGGGCGTTGGGGCCAAGGTGGCGCTGGCCATCCTGTCGGTGCTGCCGCCAGCCGAACTGATGATGGCCATCGGCAGTGGCGACAAGACCATGCTCACCCGCGCGGGGGGCGTGGGGGCGCGGCTGGCCCAGCGCATCGTGACCGAACTGCGCGACAAGTGCGAGGGCATGCCCACCGGCGCGCCCGCAGGCGGTGGCGTTCCGGGTGTGACCATTACGGTGCCCACGCCACGCAGCATTGCGGCGGATGCCGTGCTGGCGCTGTCCGGCCTTGGCTTCAGGCGGGCGGAGGCGCAGCCTGTGGTCGAGCGCGTGATCGACCGCTTCGAGGGTGATGTGAACCTTGATGTCGTGATCCGTGACGCGCTGAAGGAACTGGCCCGATGAGTGAGCACCCCGAGCGCGAGATCGACGCCCGCCGGGCGGAGGAAGACGGCAACGAAGGCAGCCTGCGGCCACAGACGCTCGATGACTTCACCGGGCAGAAGGCCAGCCGCGAGAACCTTGCCATTTTCATCGCCGCTGCCCGCCAGCGTGGTGATGCGCTGGACCATGTGCTGCTGCACGGCCCGCCGGGCCTGGGCAAGACCACGCTGGCGCAGATCGTGGCGCGCGAACTCGGCGTGGGCTTTCGCGCCACGTCGGGGCCGGTCATCCAGCGCGCGGGCGATCTGGCCGCCATCCTGACCAATCTCCAGCCGCGAGACGTGCTGTTCATTGATGAAATCCATCGCCTGCACCCTTCCATCGAGGAAGTGCTGTACCCGGCGATGGAGGATTTCCAGCTTGACCTGATCATTGGCGAGGGGCCGGCTGCGCGTTCCGTGCGCATCGACCTCTCGCCGTTCACGCTGGTTGCCGCCACCACGCGGGCCGGGTTGCTGGCAACGCCGTTGCGTGACCGCTTTGGCATTCCGCTGCGGCTGGTGTTCTACACGCCCGAGGAGCTATGCCAGATCGTGGCGCGCGGGGCGCGCAAGCTCGAGTTCGACCTCACACCGGAGGGAGCGGAGGAAATTGCCCGCCGCTCGCGCGGCACGCCGCGCATCGCGGGCCGCCTGCTGCGCCGGGTGCGTGACTTCGCCGCCGTGGCGCGGGCGGGGCGCGGCCCGGTTGACCGCGCGCTGGCCGATGCGGCGCTGTCCCGCCTGGAGGTCGATTCGATGGGGCTTGATGGCATGGACCGGCGCTACCTGCGCCGCATTGCCGAATACCATCATGGCGGCCCGGTGGGGGTCGAGACGCTGGCAGCAGCCCTGGCCGAGGCACGTGAC
Source organism: Komagataeibacter xylinus (assembly GCF_009834365.1). Classification (NCBI taxonomy): domain Bacteria; kingdom Pseudomonadati; phylum Pseudomonadota; class Alphaproteobacteria; order Acetobacterales; family Acetobacteraceae; genus Komagataeibacter; species Komagataeibacter xylinus. The sequence continues at coordinate 1,704,728 of NZ_CP041348.1, forward strand.
ACGCTCGAAGACGTGATCGAGCCTTACCTGATTCAGGAAGGGCTTGTGCTACGCACCAGCCGCGGCCGCATGCTGGGCGAGCGGGGCTGGCGGCATCTTGGCCTGCAGCCCCCCGCCCGCGTGCCCGGCCAGGGCGACCTGCTCGGGGAGGGGGACTGATGGTTCAGCATAGTATCGATTTCCGCATCTATTACGAGGATACGGATGCGGGCGGCGTGGTCTATCACGCCCGCTACCTCGCCTTTGGCGAGCGCGCCCGCACCGAGGCCATCCGCGCGCAGGGCCACTCGGCCGCCGACCTGCTGGGGGATTTCGGCCTGGCCTTCGTGGTGCGCCATGCCGCCATGGACTACCGTGCGCCCCTGCGGCTTGATGACATCGTGTGCGTTACGACTCGCCTGACGGAACTCGGCGCCGCGAGCTGCAGGCTGCTCCAGACCTTTCATCGGGCGGGCGCGGCTGAAAAACTTGATTGTGGCACGCTGGATGTGCGGCTGGCCTGCGTGCGGGCAGCCGATGGGCGCGCGGCCCGATTTCCGCCGTTATGGCGTGATCTGTTGCGCGGGCTGATCGGCTGAACGTGACAAAGCCATGCAAGGCGTGTGTTCTTTTTGTGTCATGGGTTGACCGTGGTGCAGGGCTGTGCGGAAAGCAGGTTGGCCGTGGCTTGCCAAACGGGCAATCTTCGTGTTTGAGCGAACGGCCAAGGTGGGCAGGAGGCGTATTTGGACCAAGCGGTTAATGCAGCGAATCTGGGTGCTGCAGCGGGTGATCTTTCGATGTGGGCGCTGTTCATGCACGCCTCGATCGTGGTCAAGCTCGTCATGATCGGGCTGGTGACCAGCAGTGTGATTGTCTGGGCCATCATTTTTGATAAATTCACCACCATCCGCCGGGTCAACCGGCAGGCCAACGATTTCGAGGAGCGCTTCTGGGCTGGAGGCAGCCTTGAGGATCTGTACGAATCCGACGGCGCCAAGCCCGTGCACCCGATGGCCGCCGTCTTTGGCGCAGCCATGGGCGAATGGCGGCGTTCATCGCGCATTTCGGGTATCGATCTGGTGCATGGTGGCGTGCAGGACCGCGTCAACCGCGCCATGGCCATTACGATTACGCGCGAGATGGACCGGCTGAACCGCTGGATCATCTTCCTCGCGACCATCGGGCCGGTGGCGCCCTTCATCGGTCTGTTTGGCACGGTGTGGGGCATCATGCACGCGTTCGGCTCGATCGCGGCCATGCACAACACCAATCTCTCTGTCGTGGCCCCCGGTATTTCCGAGGCACTGTTCGCCACCGCCATCGGTCTGGTTACGGCCATTCCCGCCGTGATCGCCTATAACGTGGTCAGCAACAGCATGGGTGTGTTCGAGGACCGGCTGGATGCGTTCGGCACCGAGTTCGCCGCCATCCTGTCGCGCCAGTCGGAAGAAAGGGGCGCGTAACATGGGGGCAAGCCTGGGCGACCTGCGGGGGCGGCGGCGCAAGCGGCGCCCCATGGCCGAAATCAACGTCACGCCCCTGGTGGACGTGATGCTGGTGCTGCTCATCATCTTCATGGTGACAGCCCCCATGATGACCAGCGGCGTGAACGTGGACCTGCCCAAGACGGATGCGGCCCCGGTCAATACCGACACCAAGCCCATCACGGTGTCGATCCGCTCCAATGGCGACCTGTATCTGGGCGATGAACCCGTGTCGCAGGACCAGCTGGTGGACCAGCTCAGGGCGGCTGCGCAGAATGACAGCGAGCACCGTATTTTCGTGCGCGGCGACCAGCATATCGATTATGGCCGTGTCATGCAGATCATGGGGCAGATCACCGCGGGCGGCTTTACGCATGTGGCCCTGCTGGCCCAGCAGCCACCCGGTCACTAAACAGAATCTGATACCAGGAGCCGTCTGATCGTGGTCCCACCGCGTCGTTCCGAACGCATCCTCATGCGGCGTTCCATCCTGGTTTCGGGCGGGCTTCATTTTGCCCTGCTGGTGGCCGTGCTGCTCAAGCTGCCGGTACCAGTGCCCAAAGAGCCGCCGCCACCGCCCACCATCGAGATGGAATTCGCAGCCGATACGGGCACCTCAACCCCCCATAAGGGCGACAAGCCAGCCCCAAAGCCCGCGCCTGCGCCCGCTCCGGTAAAGCAGGAGGCCCCGCCTTCGCCCACGCCACCCGAAAAGGAGCCCAACGAGGAGGCAGCGCCACCCCCGCCGCCGCCACCGCCCATGCCGCCGCCGCAGCAGGTGTCAAAACCCGTGCCTGATGCGCCAACCCCGCCGCGTGAGCAGACACCGTCGCCCGATGCGGTGCCGCTGCCGCCCACGCCGCCCAAGGCGGCCCCCGCGCAGGCGCATGCACCCGTGCCGCCTTCGGCGCAGCCTGACCCGACGGCGGCACCCAAGGTGCAGGAGCAGTCACGCACCACGCAGCCCAACGAGGCCAAGAAGCATGTGCCCGATACGCACTCGCTGCTGGCAACGCTCGATACCTTCCGCGCGGACCAGAAGCAGACCCATCCGCCCAAGGCCCGGCCCAACCCGCAGCAGGGCGGCGCGCCCGATGGTGGTGGCTCGCCTGATGGCGACATAACCAGTTCCATGACCGCCACCGAGCAGAAGGCCATCGGCAATTCCGTGCGGCGCTGCTACTCGGAAGATACGGCGGCACGTAATTATGCCCAGTTTGTGGCGCATCTGGTCGTGACCGTGGATGGCACCGGCACGGCACGGCTTGTGGAATTCGCGCCGCAGACACAGGCGCAGATGGCGGCCGACCCGTCGTACCGCGCGCTGGCCGAACGCGCGCGTGATGCGGTGCTCAGCCCGACCTGTGCCAAGCTGCCCATTCCACAGAACCTGCTGGGCCAGACCCGGCAACTGAAATTCGTATTCCGTCCCTGATACAAAGCGGACGAAGACGAGGAGAGGAAAATGATGTCAAGCGTAAAGCCATTGATCCCGGATGATGATGCCGCACGGCTGGCATCGGCCTTCAGCCGGCGTGGGTTCATGGGCGCGGGTGTTGCGGGGGGGCTTATGGCCACGCCGCTATTCGCAGCAGGGTCCGCTCATGCACAGGATGCGGGCGCGGCCGAAATTACGGTTGATCAGGCGCGTACCGCCCCTATTCCCATTGTCCTGCCCTCGCTTGGCAGTGGCGTGGCCCAGCAGATCACGGATGTGATCTCGGCCGATCTGGGCAATTGCGGCCTGTTCCGCCCCATCAGCGCCAGCATGCCACAGGGCACGCCCGATTTCGCCACCTACAAGTCGATGGGCGCGCGCGCGGTCATGACCGGCAAGGTGGTGGAGCAGGGCAGCAGCCTGCGTGTCGAGTTCCGCCTGTGGGATGTGCTGACCGGCAAGCAGTTGCAGGGCACGGCCTATACGGCGGCCAGCCAGGACTGGCGCCGCATTGCGCATGTCATTGCCGATGTGATCTACAGCCGCCTGCTTGGCGAGCAGGGTTACTTCAACTCCCGCATCGCCTACATCGCCCGCTCCGGCCCGCGTGCGCGCCAGATCACGCGGCTTGCCATCATGGACCAGGATGGGGCGGACAGCCGCTACCTGACCAACGGGCAGTGGCTGACGCTCACGCCGCGCTTCAACCCGGCCAATAGTGAACTGGCATTCATGTCATATGCCAACTACAGGCCGCGTGTTTACCTGTTCAACCTCAATACCGGGCAGCAGCGCCTGCTTGGTGACTTTACGGGTATTTCATTTGCACCGCGCTTTGCCCCCAACGGGCAGTCGGTCATCCTGTCGGTCACGCGCGGCAGCGGGTCAGACATCTTCGTGGTCGATCTTGCCACCATGGCGCGTCGGCAGATCACCTCGTCCGGGGCGATCGACACCAGCCCGTCCTACAGCCCTGATGGCTCGCAGATCGTGTTCAACTCCGACCGTGGCGGCTCGCAGCAGCTCTATGTCATGAGTGCCTCGGGCGGCGAGGCGAAGCGGATTTCCTACGGCCACGGGCGCTACGGCTCGCCTGTATGGTCGCCGCGTGGTGACCTGATCGCGTTCTCGCGCATTGCCAATGGCAGCTTCTCGCTCGGGGTTATGGCGCCCGATGGCACTGGCGAGCGAATCCTGACCGAGGGCTTTACGGTGGAAAGCCCGACTTTCTGCCCCAACGGGCGCGTGCTGGCGTTCTGCCGCCAGAGCTCGGCCGGAGCAAATGGTGCCGGATTTGCAACAGGTATCAATACAATTGACATAACCGGCTTCCATGAACGTGCCCTGCCTGCGGGCAGCGCGTCTGATCCGGCATGGTCTGGCCTGAATAAGTAATTCTTTTCAATACGTTGGACAAACACACTGCCAGAACCTCCTCATTTGGCAAATGGCGGATATGTGTTTGTTCCGCGTTGACTGAAACCGGATTTGACAGCTATGCTTGTGGCGGTTTCCAGCGATCGCGAGTTTCTGTTTTACAATTTGTTTGGCAGGGCGCAACGAGACTCGGGACCGTTCTATATTTAAATCCGGAAATTCAACAAATGGTTTCGAAACAAGAAACCGATCCAGGATCCAAAGTAATGAAACTGAAGCTTTTTGGTGCAGCCGGTCTGGCTCTCTTCCTTGCCGCCTGTTCTGACCATGCGAACAAGAACGCGAACACCGGCGCTGCCATGCAGCAGCAGGTTGGCCCCGTTCCCGGCAGCGAGGCCGATCTGGTCGCGACTGCAGGTGACCGCGTTCTGTTCGCGCTGAACCAGAACACGCTGTCCAGCGATGCGAAGGCAACGCTCGACAAGCAGGCTGCATGGCTCGCCAAGTACCCGCAGGTGCATGTGCAGATCGCCGGTAACTGCGATGATCGCGGCACCGAAGAATACAACATCGCGCTGGGCGAGCGTCGTGCCAACGCGGCGCATGACTACCTGGTGGCCAAGGGTGTCGATGCATCACGCATCACCACCATCTCCTATGGCAAGGACCGCCCGACCGCCGTTGGCGATGACGAGGCTTCCTGGGCCCAGAACCGTAACGCCATCACGGCGGTGCAGTAAGTTTCTGCCAGCACTTCTACGGAATGTGGCAGTATGGAACCGGCCGGGCGCTTATCGCTCGGCCGGTTTTGTTTTAGGTAGACGTGCGTAGTATTGCTTGAAGGGTATGGTCCATGCAGTCTGTTATGTCGTGTTTCCTTTCGGTTCGTGGCCGACTGTCATGGTGGGGGCGGGCTGGCATGCTGGCAGGTGGCGTATCGCTGGCCTGCCTTGGTAGCGCACACGCGGCGGGTGACAGCGGCAACCTGACCCTGCAGTTGCTTGACCGCGTCAACACGCTTGAAGAACAGACGCGCGAGATGCGCGGGCAGATCGATCAGCTGACTAATCAGGTGCAGCAGCAGAATGCCGCCATGAGCAAGCAGATCGATGACATGAATTTCGCCATGCAGCAGCACTGGCATGCCGCTCCGGCGGTTCCGGCCCCGGTAACGGCGGCAAGTGGCATGACTCCTGCCGCAGCTCCTGCCACGGCCACCGCCAAGCGCAGCCCCGATGATGTGCTCAAGGCGGGCAATGACGCGCTGCTGCAGCATGATTACGCCACGGCGCAGGCCGATGCGCAGCAGGTGCTCTCCGGCCCCAAATCCCCCAAACAGATCGACGCGCAGTATCTGATGGCGCAGTCCCTGGCGGGGCAGAAGCAGTATCGCCAGTCTGCCCTTGCCTATTACGATACCTATAACCGCGCGCCGCACGGACAGCGCGCGCCAAGCGCCCTGCTTGGCGTTGCGGCCACACTGGTGGCGCTGAACGACAAGGCCTCCGCCTGTCAGGCGCTGGACAAGCTTTCCAGTGAATTCCCCACGCCCGCACCGCGCATCAAGGCGGCCGAACTGGTCTACCGCAAGCGCGCCAAATGTAGCTGATCGCCCGCAGGGGTGTAGGGCGCATGCAGCCTTCCGAACCGGTCAGTCCGGCCCGTTTTGCTGCCCGTATGGCTGCGCTTGGCCCATGGCCGGGGCCGGGCACGCCTGTCTGTGTTGCGGTATCGGGCGGGGCAGACAGCATGGCGCTGGCCATTCTGGCACGGGGCTGGCGGCAGGACGTGGCGGGGCTGGTGGTGGACCATGGGCTGCGTGCCGAGTCGCGGCAGGAAGCCGATCAGACGGTGGCCCGCCTGACCCGTCTTGGCATACCGGCCCGCCTGCTGGTGCTTGAGGGGCTGGCGCGTGGCCCCCGCATGGCCGAACGTGCCCGGCGCATGCGCTATCAGGCACTGTTCGCTGCCTGCCGCGACCTTGGCGCGCTTGACCTGCTGGTGGCCCACCATGCGGGCGATCAGGCGGAAACCGTGCTCATGCGCCAGCAGGCCGCAAGCGGGGATGACGGGCTGGCCGCCATGGCGGTGGCGACGGATATGGCGGATGTGCGCCTTGTTCGCCCCCTGCTCGGCGTGGGCAAGGCCGCCCTTTATGCCACGGTGCGGGCAGCAGGCGCGCAATGGGTGGAAGACCCTTCCAACGCCGACCTGCGTACCGCCCGCGCCCGGGCGCGGCAGGCGCTGGCGACGGATTCCTCTGTGGCAGGTACACTGCTGGCCGATGCCCTGCGGGCCGGGCGGGCCCGTCATGCACGCGATACGCATGATGCACGCTGGCTGGCCGCCCATGCCCGCTTTCACCCCGGTGGCTGGGTGGTGCTGCCCCCGGACCTTGCGCCGGCACGACTGCTGTCAGCCCTGATCCGCGTAGTGGGAGGACGGGATTATGCCCCGGCGCGCGAGGCGGTGGCAGCGCTTGCGGCCCGGCCCCGGGCGGCCACGCTGGCCGGGGTCGCCCTTATTCCATGGCATGACGGGCAGTGGCTCGTGGCCCGTGAGGAAGCGGGTCTTGCTCCCTCCATGGCTGCCACGGCAGGGGCCATATGGGACCGGCGTTTCATCCTTCACGCGTCCCCTCTGCCACCGGGCTGGCGCGTGGGCGCGGCGGGGCCGGTGGCGGCGTGGTGGCCGCATGGCAGGCGGCGGTCATGCTGGCCCGCGCGGCTGTTGCGCACGCTGCCCGCGCTATGGCATGATGGGCAGGTCAAGGCCGTGCCCCATATGGGCCTGCGCGCGCACGAGCAGGCTGCCGCCCATGCGGTTTTCATGAACCAGCCCCCCCATCCCGTAATCGACTGCGCTGTATTTGGCAGCACCGAACGCGGCGAGGCGGGCAGGCTGGCATAAAAGGTTGGTGGGTGGGGGTGTGAATATCCCCTGATCGTCCTATGTATGTTAGGACGTAGTGAACGTGGCATCTGTTCGCCTGCCCACTGTGGGGCAAGGGCGATGGGGCCAGCGGATGGAACAGTGGACAAGATGAACAATTTCGGCCGGAACTTGCTCCTGTGGGTTATCATCATCGTCCTGCTGCTGCTGCTGTTTAATGTCTTCCAGCCGGGAAGCGTGCAGCATGCATCGCAGCAGTTGGCGTATTCCGATTTCATCGGAGACGTGAACAGCGGGCACGTTCGCTCTGTCGTGGTGCAGGAGCACAACATCACCGGCACGCTGACGGATGGTACCTCGTTCGATACCTACACCCCGCAGGACCCCACCCTGATTTCCCGTCTGACGGAAAAGGGCGTGGAGGTCGTGGCCAAGCCGCTCGAGGCGGATACCAACCCCATCCTGCGCTACCTTATCAATTATGCACCGCTGCTGCTCATGGTGGGGGCGTGGATATTCATCATGCGCCAGATGCAGTCGGGCGGTGGTCGGGCCATGGGCTTTGGCAAGTCACGTGCCCGCATGCTGACCGAAAAGCAGGGCCGCGTGACCTTTGATGACGTGGCGGGCATTGATGAAGCCAAGGGCGAACTGCAGGAGATCGTCGACTTCCTGCGCGACCCGCAGAAGTTCACCCGCCTTGGCGGCAAGATCCCCAAGGGCGTGCTGCTCGTAGGCCCTCCCGGCACAGGTAAGACGCTGCTCGCCCGCGCCATTGCGGGCGAGGCGAACGTGCCGTTCTTCACCATCTCGGGTTCCGACTTTGTTGAAATGTTCGTGGGTGTGGGCGCATCGCGCGTGCGTGATATGTTCGAGCAGGGCAAGAAGGCTGCACCCTGCATCATCTTCATTGACGAAATCGATGCCGTGGGCCGCCATCGTGGCGCGGGCCTTGGCGGCGGCAATGACGAGCGCGAGCAGACGCTCAACCAGATGCTTGTCGAGATGGATGGCTTTGACAGCAATGAGGGCGTGATCCTGATTGCGGCCACCAACCGCCCCGACGTGCTTGACCCCGCCCTGCTGCGCCCCGGCCGTTTTGACCGTCAGGTGGTGGTGCCCAACCCCGATGTGGCAGGCCGCGAGAAGATCCTGCGCGTGCATATGCGCAAGGTGCCGCTGGCTTCCGATGTGGACCCCAAGGTCATTGCCCGTGGCACGCCCGGCTTCTCGGGTGCCGATCTGGCCAACCTGGTCAATGAGGCCGCCCTCATGGCCGCCCGCCTTGGCAAGCGCACGGTGGCGATGCTCGAGTTCGAGAACGCCAAGGACAAGGTGATGATGGGTGCCGAGCGCCGCTCCCTTGTCATGAGCGAGGACGAGAAGAAAATGACCGCCTACCACGAAGGCGGGCATGCGCTGGTGGGCATTCTCACGCCGGGTTCCGACCCGGTGCACAAGGCCACCATCATTCCTCGTGGCCGGGCGCTGGGCATGGTGATGAGCCTGCCGGAGAAGGACCGCTATTCCGAAAGCCGCTCATGGTGCATCGGCAAGCTGACGCTGGCCATGGGTGGCCGCGCGGCGGAGGAAATCATCTTCGGGGCGGACAATGTCTCGACCGGTGCCTCGGGCGACATCAAGATGGCGACCGACGTGGCCCGCCGCATGGTGACCGAATGGGGCATGAGCGAAAAGCTGGGCATGGTGGCCTATGGCGGCAACGGGCAGGAAGTGTTCCTGGGCCATAGCGTGACCCAGAACAAGAACGTGTCGGAGGAAACGGCGCGCGAGATCGATAACGAAGTGCGCAAGCTGATCGATGCCGCTTATGAGCGCGCCCGCAGCCTGCTGCTTGAGCATATTGATCAGCTTCACCGCCTTGGCGCCGCTCTGCTGGAATACGAAACCCTGACCGGCGAGGAAATCCGTCAGGTGCTGCGGGGCGAGAAGATCGAGCGCGTGGTGGTGGATGACCCGATGCCGGAGAACCGCCGTCCGTCCGTGCCGCCTTCGGCCCCTTCCGCCCCCGTGGCACCGCTGCCCACGCCGGAAGGCGGTGGCGGGGTAGGTACTGCCCCGGCTGGCTAGGAACGCTGCGAGAGAAAACAGTAAGAGTTTTGGGTGCCGCCTTTTTTCGAAAAGGCGGCATTCTTTTTGAAGCTTTAAGCTGGCAGGCTTTTCAAGCACTCCGTTAATATAGACATGGCGGGGCAGCTTTAGCTGTTCTGCCATGTTTGTATCCGGCCCATGCCAGCGGACATAAAATGATGGGCACGTGGAAAAGAGATAATTAAAGTTTCTCGGTGCTACTTTTTTCCAGCAAGAATCACCAAAACATTTTCATGATCGGGTACGTCTTTCGTGGGGCATTTTTCCAACCAGAAGCTGATTGAGCCACTGGCCCTGCTGCATGGCAAAGCGGCCCGGCAGGCCGTAGCGCAGGGCGTGGCGCGCTGGTTTTCGGGCGGCCCGCAGGCCTATGCGCTTGCCCGTCTGACCGGACCGGGGCAGGAGGATACGATCCTGCCGGTTGCGGCCCTGCCTCCTGCATGGGAGGGAGCAGCCCGGCGCATCAGCGCGCCCGCGCCTGATGCGGGGCTGCCACCGGGCCCGCAGGTCATGGGCATCATCAACGTCACCCCGGACAGTTTCAGTGATGGTGGCCAGCATGACCGCGTGGAGACGGCGCTGGCACGCATAAAGATGCTGCATGCCGCCGGATGCCGGATGGTGGATATTGGCGGCGAGAGCACCCGCCCTGGCGCGCCCGCCGTATCCGCCGAGGCGGAATGGGGGCGTATTGGCCCGGTCATCCGTGCCGTGCGGGCCTGTTCCGCGCTTGATGGCCTGCATCTCTCGGTTGATACGCGGCAGGCCGCGGTCATGGACCAGGCGCTGCGTGCCGGGGCCACGCTCATCAATGATGTCTCGGCGCTGACGCATGACCCCGCTGCCCGCGCGGTCGTGGCGCGGCATGGCTGCCCGGTCATGCTCATGCACATGCGTGGCACGCCTGAAACGATGCGCGCGCACACGACCTACAGCGATGTGGCGGTGGATGTGGTGCGTGAACTCGGCCAGCGGGTGGAGGAGGCAGTAGCGGCGGGCATTGCGCGCACCCGCATACTGGTTGATCCCGGCATCGGCTTTGCCAAGACGCTCGAAGGCAACCTGATCCTGCTGGCCCGCCTGCCGCTGCTGGCCAATCTGGGGTGCCGGGTGGTGCTGGGCACGTCGCGCAAGCGCATGATTGGCGAACTTGCCCACGAACCCGATGCGGCAGCACGCGATTCAGGCACGATTGCGGCCAGCCTGCCGGGAATGGTCTTTCCCGGCGTGGTGCTCCGGGTTCACAATGCCACAGCCATGATCCAGGCCATGCGGGTGCAGCAGGGGCTGGATCAGCACTAACAGGTAAGGTAGGTCGATGTCCGACCAGAACGTATGCGGAGATCTCCAGTCATGGTAAAAACAAGAAAGCTGTTCGGCACTGATGGAATTCGGGGCATGGCCAACCGCTTTCCCATGACGGTGGAAGTCGCGCAGAAGCTGGGTCAGGCTGCGGGCCTGCGCTTCATACAGGGCACGCACCGTCACAGCGTGCTGCTGGGCAAGGATACGCGTCTGTCGGGTTACATGATCGAATGCGCGCTGGTGTCGGGCTTTCTTTCCGCAGGGATGGATGTGACGCTGGTGGGGCCGATGCCAACGCCTGCCATTGCCATGCTCACCCGCTCCCTGCGCGCCGATCTGGGCGTCATGATCTCGGCCTCGCACAATCCGTATGGCGATAACGGCATCAAGCTGTTCGGCCCCGACGGGTTCAAGCTTTCCGACGAGACGGAAGCGGACATCGAGGCTGCGATGGGCGAGGATCTGACCCACATGCTCGCCGCCCCAGACCAGATCGGCCGGGCCTCGCGCCTGAATGACGCGGCGGGCCGCTACGTGGAAAGTGCGAAGTCCTCCTTCCCCCGTCGCCTGCGGCTTGACGGGCTGCGCATCGTGATCGACTGCGCCAACGGGGCGGCCTATCGCGTCGCCCCCACGGCATTGTGGGAACTGGGCGCTGAAGTGGTGCGCATTGGCTGCGACCCCGATGGCATCAACATCAATGAAGGCTGCGGCTCCACCCGGCCTGAAGCCCTGTGTGCTGCGGTGCAGCGCCACCGGGCCGATATCGGCATTGCGCTCGATGGCGATGCCGACCGCGTGCTGATTTCCGATGAAAAGGGCCGCCTGATCGATGGCGACCAGATCCTGGCACTGATCTCGCACTCATGGGCGCGGCAGGGGCGGCTGTCGGGGCGGCATATCGTCGCCACCGTCATGTCCAACATGGGGCTTGAGCGCTATCTCGAGACGCAGGGGCTGGAACTGGTGCGCACGGCGGTGGGTGATCGCTACGTGGTGGAAAAGATGCGCGAGCTTGGCGCCAATATCGGGGGCGAGCAGTCAGGCCATATGGTGCTGTCTGATTTCGCCACCACGGGCGACGGGCTGGTGGCAGCCCTGCAGGTGCTGGCCGAAGTGGTGGAGTCCGGTCGCCCCGCCAGCGAGGTGTGCCGCATGTTTCGGCCTTACCCGCAACTGCTGCGCAATGTGCGCTTTGCCGGCCGCAGCCCGCTGCATGACCCGCAGGTGCACGAAGCACGCAAGGCGGCGGAAAAGCGGCTGGGCGCGCGCGGGCGACTCGTATTGCGTGAAAGCGGTACCGAACCGCTGGTGCGCGTCATGGCGGAAGCCGAGGACGAGGCGCTGGTCAATGCGGTGGTCGATGACATGTGCGAGGCGATCACCGCCATCCAGATGGCTGGCTGAGCCATGCACGGGCGCATCCTCATCATGGCGGGCAGCGATAGCGGTGGTGGAGCAGGCATTCAGGCCGATATCAAGACCGTAACCGTGCTTGGCGGCTTCGCCATGACCGCCATCACCGCGCTGACCGCGCAGAATACGCTGGGCGTGCAGGCGGTCATGCCGGTTTCCCCGGCCTTTATCGTGGCCCAGATGCGCTGCGTGATGGATGATCTGGGCGTTGATGCGTTCAAGAGTGGCATGCTGGACCGCCCGGAGGTGATCGAAGCGATTGCTGATGTGCTGATCACCACTGCCGATACTCCCTACGTGCTCGACCCGGTCATGGTGGCGAAAGGGGGGGCTGCGCTGTTGCAGGATAGCGCGCTGGCCACCCTCAGGGCGCGGCTGCTGCCGCTCGCCACCGTGCTGACCCCCAATATTCCCGAAGCCGAGGCCCTGCTTGGCCGTGCCATTGCCGGGCGCGCGGACATGGTGCCCGCAGCCCGCGCCCTGCTGGAACTCGGGCCGCGCGCGGTGCTGCTCAAGGGTGGTCATATGGAAGGCGATGAACTGCTTGACGTGCTGGTGCAGACCGATGGTACGATACAGGAATTCGTGAGCCGGCGCATTCACACCCGCCATACGCATGGCACCGGCTGCACCCTGGCCAGCGCCATTGCCACGGGGCTGGGACAGGGCATGAGCCTGCCTGATGCGGTGACCCGGGCGCGGGCCTATGTGCTGCGCGCCATTGCTGCCGCGCCCGGCTATGGCGCGGGGGCTGGCCCGTTGAACCATGGTGCGGGCGGAATAGGATAGCGTGTTAATAATTCATTAATAAAATAAGTCTCATTATATTTATTATTCCTATGAAAGAATGGTAATATATAAACAACTTTAGGTTGTTTAATACGTCTGGCGCACCTATAGGTATATATAGTCAAAATATCTACTGGATGGTCGATATGCGGATTTTGCTTGTAGAGCCCAATGCCCGGAAAGCCGAAGAGACCACCCGGCATATGGAGAGGGCCGGATTTACAGTAGATCATGTTGATACAGGACATGATGGACTGGGAATGCTAAAATCCTATAATTATGACCTTGCGGTCATGGAAGTCCGGCTGAAAGATCTCGATGGATTCGAGGTTATTCGGGTCAGCCGGGCTGCGAGGGTGCCCACCCCGGTAATGGTTCTGTCAGAAGAACGCGAGGCCGCCACCAAGGTGAAAGCCTTCTCCACCGGGGCGGATGATTACGTGACCCGCCCCTACGAATCGATGGAACTGACAGCGCGGATGCAGGCGGTCATCCGCCGCTCCAAGGGGTATAGCGAGCCGACCCTGCGCGCGGGGCCGCTTGAGCTGTGCCTTGATAGCCGCGCGGTGAGCGTGCAGGGCCACTGCGTGCATCTGACCGGCAAGGAATACATGATTCTGGAGCTGCTCCTGCTGCGCAAGGGCATGGTCCTGACCAAGGATGCCTTCCTCAACCATCTGTATGGCGGGATGGATGAGCCGGAAATGAAGATTATCGATGTGTTTATCTGCAAGCTGCGCAAGAAATTGCAGGTTGCGGGCGCGGGGCAGCTCATTGCCACCGTGTGGGGGCAGGGCTATGTGCTGCGCGACGAGGCGCCGGCCCTGGCTCCGGCACCTTTGGGGGCCCCGATGTCTCAGATAACGTTGGCGTGATGCCCGTCAGCCCTGAGTAGCTGCAACCGGAACCAGCCCGTCATCGTTAAATGACCGTGCAAAGAAAAATGGCAGGCCCACCCCGCAAGGTGCGCCTGCCAAAGTTTTAAAGTGATGATTCGATATGCGATGCCCCCATCGCCTGACTCTTATCGCATTACCGTGCCGACCCAGAACATGAGATAGATCAAACTCGGCTGAAATAATTCATATGTTTTTTTCCGCGCATCTTTATTCCGTCTCGTTGATGAGACAGGATGCGCTGATTAACAGGATGGAAACAGGCGGCACGTCGATGGGAAACAAGAAAGCGCTGAGGCATCTTTACGCAGGTGGGGCGTTGCTGCTTGCCATATCCACCGGGCTGACCGCGTGTGAAAGCGTGCATGACCAGATCGTGGATAAGGAAAACAGCCTTGCCGCGGCAGGTTTTGTGGTGCGCCCCGCCAATAATCCGGAACGGCAGCTGATGCTGCAGAAACTTCCCCCCAACCGGTTCCTCCAGAAATCGTTTGGAGACCACATGCTCTACATCTATTCCGACCCCAAGGTGTGCAACTGCCTGTATGTGGGCAATCAGGCTGCCTATGGGCGCTACATGTCCTATGTGCAGGCCCAGAATCTGGCTGACCAGCAGCAGATGACGGCGGATATGTATGAGGATGCCTCCTGGAACTGGGGCATGTGGGGCTGGGGCGGCGGCGGCTGGGGGGGGCCATGGGGCGGCGGCTGGTGGTGAGGCGTTGCCTGCAAATACTGCGTTGATAAAATAATAAAAGTTTTCGGGTGTCGCCTTTTTTTTAAAGAGGCGGCATTTCTTTGGAGCTTCTGGAAAAAGGCGTCACCAAATACTGTTTGATTGCAGGATGGTTTTCCTACTGGCGTTTCAGGTGAATTTGGGGCGATGGTCGGCATAGACCACCATCTGCCAGGCCTCACGCGTGCCAAGCCGGTGGGGGTGGGCATGGATGGCAGGCAGGAGCTGCCCTTCGCTTGCGGCTATTTCCACGCCGCAGCCGGCACAACGGTAAATACCGGAATGGGGAGCGACGGTGCGGGGCGGATGAAGCTTGTCGAATTCAGGATCGGTCCACGTATCAATAAACTGTGCGGACTGGTAGAGGGCCATCCCGTTCTCCATTGTTTTTCATCGGCTGGCTGAACTGTTAAAATAACCTTTAGCATGCATCTTATGTGGAGACACATCCATCCCCCCATTGCTGCATTCTATATTCCTGAGCTTTTTCCTGACCCATGGGTATTGACCCTCATGCGGGTCAGATAGACTATTTATGAGGGCATCAGCCGCGAGCCAATATATTTACCAGTACAGAATTAAATTTTTTATACTTATTAATGTAAAATGTAATTTATATTTTTATTATACTCGCATTGAAATTATCATATACGCATTAAATAAGAATATGTAATTTATACCAATTTATCCAGAAATAAAATATTAGTTTTAATAATTATTTACAATAAGGAACTTGCTAAGAACAATAAATTTTTCAAAAAAAGTTCTTATCGGCGCTGGCGCTTGACTGTGCAGCTTGTTCACGCAAACCACCATCGTCCTGTTTCTGGTCACCTTTATCCTGCCCGTTATCATGATGCGGATAGTATATAACTGAAAAGAACGTTTTTTCAGTCTGGGGAATGGAGCGTGAGCGACTGGTCAACTGTTTGTGTAACAATGGCATTCAGCGCGCCATGTGCGGCTGTCCATTGAAAGGGATCGGCATCGTTATTGAAGGTCGGGTCAAGCTGGTTGCCCCGCACCGTGCCATAGGCCTGGAAATACATGTCGGGGCGGGCGGGAATGGTGTCCATCGTCCATGTCCAGTCATCGGACAGGAGGGCCGTGGCGCCCACCTGCGCGCAGGGGCGAGTGGGTGACAGGGTTACGGCTGCGGTCGTCATGAGGGCTGCCTGCGGGCGGTGGTAGCGGCTGTCCCCGCCAATATCTTCCATCTGCAGATCGCGGCGGCGCGTTTCCTCGGCGGGCGGAATGTTGCGCCAGCCATCGCCATCAGGGGCCGCATGGGCGCGGTCGAGCGGGTCCGATGCGGGGCCAAAGGCATGGCCCGCGTAATTGAGCGCGGTGCCTGCGGGCACATGAATCGGGCCATGGGCCGCGGCATTCTGCACAAAGCTGTTTTCAACAGGGTGCCGGGCCAGACAGAGCTCGATCTGGCCACCCGCCCGGGCCGGGTGTGCGGCAAGGGCAAGGCTCAGTCCGATCACGGCCAGCCAGATGCCCCGCCGCATGGACAGCCCGCCCTGTATCGGGAGGCGGGCTGTCCTCATGCGCGGCATGGTAACGACCGGAAACAACCGGAACTCAGTTCCCGGCGGCTTTCTTGCCCGAAGGCGTGCCGACCATATCTTCGGACACGAAGCGGATGCTGTTCTGGGCATCAAGCAGGGCGGCGTCCGCATCCTTGGTGTTGGGTGTTGCACCCGCAAGCAGGTTGGAGGCGCGATAGACATCGCTGGCGCTGGCATCGAGCGGTGCGATTGCCAGCACGAAGTCAACATCCACGGCAGCAACCTGCAGGTTCTGCGCGGCCTGCGCGGGCTTGCCCTTGTTCAGGCTGGTATTGGCCGAAGCCACCGCCGTGCCCTTGGCGGAAGTGGGTTCAAGGTCTTCGGTCACGATGTATTCGCCATCAACCGGCAGCCAGGCCACCGGCTGGGTGGAGGGAGCAGCCTTGGGCGCGGGTGCGCCGGCCGGGGCCTTTTTGGGGGGCGTCAGCTGGGCTTCGGCCTTCATGAACACCTTGTTGTCGCCCTTGGCGCGGGCCAGGGCGTTGTTGGCATCGGTCAGCAGCTTGACGGCGCCAGCGGTATCGTTGTTGGCGAGGGCCGTGCGGGCCATATCAATATCATCAAACGCGCGGCTGCCATCGGCCGACAGCTTGGCGAAATCACGATTGACAGCGCGCCCGGCCGAGGGGGCAGCCTGCGCTGCGCCGACTGCCGTGCCCAGCATGAGCAGGGCTGCGGGCAGGAATGCATATTTCTTCATGGTTCATTCTCCGGTCTTGGTGGCGGTATCATTGCCCGACGCCATCTGTAACAAAAGATGTGGCAACGCAATGCGGCTGCCCTGCTGCCGCATGTCAGGCCCGACCGGGCGCCTGCATGCCAAAAGCCCACTGGTCACGGCGCATGCATGCGCTAGTATGGCCGTGCCGCTCCTGTCTGGTGCGGAGCTGTTTATCAAGGAATGAATCATGTCTGAATGTGCAACCAAGTGCCCTTCCAAGTCTCCCTGCTTCAAGGGCATCCTGGTTTTCGGTGCGATTGTCGGCGTTATCGTGTTTTTCCTTAAGAAAAAGAAGTGCAACGACTGATCTCGCGCAGTCACGCCGTGCCGGTCATGTCCCTTGCGGGCATGGCCCCGGTGCGGTCCGGGCCGTGAGTAGTGCAGGGCATAGGCGCATCATCCATGTTGATATGGATGCCTTTTATGCCTCGGTCGAGCAGCGCGATGATCCGGCCCTGCGCGGCAGGCCGCTTGCCGTAGGCGGTGCGGGGCGGCGGGGCGTTGTTGCCGCTGCGAGTTATGAGGCCCGCCGGTTCGGGGTACGCTCGGCCATGCCTTCGGTCGTGGCACTGCGCAAATGCCCGGACCTTGTGTTCGTGCCGCCGCGTTTTGATGTATATCGCGCGGTTTCTGCCCAGATTCACGCCATTTTTGCCTGTTTTACCTCCATCATACAGCCGCTTTCGCTTGATGAAGCATATCTGGATGTAACCCGGCCCCTGCTGGATTATCCCTCCGCCACGGCAATCGCCACGGCCATCCGCGCGCGTATCCGCAGCGAGACGGAGCTGACCGCCTCGGCAGGCGTATCCTACAATAAATTCCTCGCCAAGCTGGCCTCCGATTACCGCAAGCCCGATGGCCAGTTTGTCATTACACCGCGCATGGGGCCGGATTTCGTGGCGAGTCTGCCGGTCGAGCAGTTTCATGGCATTGGCCCGGCCACGGCGGCGCGGATGCACGCTTTGGGCATCCGCACGGGGCAGGACCTGCGTGCGCAGCCGCTTTCACGCCTGCTGCGGCATTTTGGCAAGGCGGCTGATTTCTATTACGGTATTGCCCGTGGGCTTGATGACCGCCCCGTGGAGGTCAATCGCCCGCGCCGCTCCATCGGCGGCGAGCAGACCTTCGATGCCGATATTCATGACTGGGCTGCCGCACGGGACCACATGCTGGCCCTGTCGGAGCGGGTGTGGGGGCGCTGCGTGGCGCGTGGCCTGACGGGCGTAACCGTGACGCTGAAGGTGAAATACAACGATTTCCGCCAGATCGTGCGCGGGCGCACGGCGCCGGAGCCGGTAGCGGACGGAGCTGATCTGGCCCGGCGGGCGCTGGCGCTGCTGGCTCCGTGTTTTCCGCCGCCACGGGGCATCCGGCTGCTCGGCGTGACCGTATCGGGCCTGCGCGTGCCCGGCGCTGTTCCGCCCGCACGGCAACTCGCGCTGTTTGGTTAAGAAATAACAGAAGTTTTCGGGTGTCGCCTTTTTTAAAGGTGACGTTCTTTGAAGCTTTTTGAAAAAATCCTCACCAAAAACTTCTTATCGATTGTAGGCAGGTCACATTGAGGTCATTGGATGACCTTCCTCATACGAAGCAGGACGCCATGAACAACGCAGCCCCTCCCGGCTCACAGGCCATTCTCAATGCCATTGCCGAACTCGTGCTGATCGCCGTGCCGGAAGAGGAGGAGGAAACCTGTCGCGCCATCGAGATGCACATGGCCTTTACCGGTAATGTCGAACTTGGTGACACGAATGTCTATTTCGGCTTCGATTACGAAACGCAGGAGGGGGAAAAGGTCAATTTCAGCCCCTTCGAGGACGAATCGACCGAAGGCCACATCCGCTATCTGCACGACCTGCAGCATGAACTGCTGGAACTGCGCGCGGCCTTCTGGCGCGAGAACCCGGCCCGTGACCAGCCGGTCTGGACCGGACTGACCCTGCGGGTGGAGATGACCGAAGGATCGTTCTCGGTCGATTTTGAATACTGATGGGCTGTTAATGCCCTGAAATAATAAAAGTTTTTGATGAAGCTTTTTTCAGGGCCCGCAGGCCATTCAGGCCGGGGCAAAAGGCGGCAGGGGTTCGGGCTTCAGGCTGGCAGGCAAATAGAGCGGGTGCTCGGGGCGGCCAGACCCCTTGCTCAGCCGCATGGCGCTGACCGTAATGCCGTGCTGCTGCAGCATGCGGATCACCTCCGGCCCACGGGGCAGCAGGCTTTTGATCTGCGGTGAGCCATAGGCCGCCACCACCAGGTCGGCCTGCCGTGCCATGGCGAGCAGATGGCGGTCGTTCTCGGGGCCGACCGGGTCGGGCACTTCGGTCAGGCGCTTCTGGTCGGTGCAGCGATAGGCGAAGGTGTTGCCCACCAGCAGCGTGCCGTAGCCCCAGGCGCGGGCATAGCGCTGGCATTTGGCCACCGTGCGGTCATCGCCATCTTCCGTCGCAACCGAGGGGTTCATCATCAGCCACATCACTGCAGGCCCATCGGGGTTCCAGGTGCGGGTCAGTTCATAGCGGTAGCATTTGTCCGGGCCGCCATAGATGGCATGGCTGACCACGTCATCGGCCAGGCGGAGCGGGCGGCTGTGGCCCACATGGTGCTGGCCCTGTCTGCTCGTGTTCATGACCCCAAACATACGCATGGCCGCGCGGAGGTCCACCCCCGCGCAGCCATGCGTGTTTCAGTATTGGCGAAAGATCAGCGCGGCGTGCCGATCTTGTGCGGGGCCACCATCAGTTCATGGCCGCGCAGCATGCCATCCCAGTACAGTGCGGGCATGACCCATTCCTTGAGGAACCATGCCAGATGCGTGGGCTTGCGGCCATTGAGCAGCCATGTGGGCAGGGTGGGGGCCAGCTTGCCGCCATAGGCGAACTCGGCCAGCACGATCTTGCCGCGCTCGACGGTGAGCGGGCAGGCGCCATAGCCATCATAATCGGCCACGGCGGGCTTGTGGTCCAGGGTGGCCAGCACGTTCACGGCCACGACCGGAGCCTGCACGCGCACGGCGGCGGCGGTCTTGGCGTTGGAGGTGCCCGCCACATCGCCAAGCGCAAACACATTGGCAAACTTCGTGTGGCGCAGCGTTGCGGGGTCAACCGATACCCAGCCGCCATCGCCTGCAAGCGCGCTGTTGCGGATCACGTCGGGCGCGCGCTGGGGCGGCACGACATGCAGCATGTCGAATTCCACTTCCGAGGACGTCTTGCTGCCGTCTGCCGCCACGTTCTCGAAGGTGGCGATGCGGCCCTTGCCATCCACCTTCGTCAGGTTCGACTTGAGGCACAGGTCAATATGGTAGCGGTTGATGTAGTCCATCAGCGGCGGCACGAATTCCTTCACGCCAAACAGCCCCGGCGTTGCGGTGTGGAAGGAGACGTTGATGTTATCGGCCAGTCCGCGCCTGCGCCATGCGTCGCATGCCAGGTACATCGCCTTCTGCGGCGCGCCCGCGCACTTGATGGGCATGGGCGGCTGCGTAAAGACCGCATTGCCACGGCCAAGCGTCTGCACCATCTGCCAGGTATAGGGGGCAAGGTCATAGCGGTAGTTGGAGGTCACGCCATTGCGGCCAAGGGTCTCGCTCAGGCCCTCGATTGCGTCCCAGTCCAGCGTCAGGCCGGTGGCAACCACCAGCGCCTCGTAGCGGATGGATGAGCCGTTGGACAGGTGCACGAGGTTGGCTTCCGGCTCGAAGCCGGTCGCTGCCGCCTGCACCCAGTCGGCACCGGCCGGGATCAGCCTCTTTTCCGACCGGCGGGTCTGTGACTGCTTGAACACGCCGCCCCCCACCAGCGTCCAGCCCGGCTGGTAGAAATGCGAGCCCGACGGCTCGATGATGGCCAGCGTGATGCCGCCGCGCCGCTTGAGAATGCTCGCAGCGGTGGACAGGCCGGCAGCGCCCCCGCCCACCACGACGACATCATAGGTCAGGCCCCGCGCCGTGCTGGCGAGGTTCGGGGTGGATGGGGCAGTATCGGTCATGAAGGGTCTCCGTAATGACTGTATAGATAAGGCTGCGATGGATGTGCGTCAGGAACGGGTGAGCGGAATTTTGATGTAGCTTACACCATTATCCTCAGGTTCGGGCAGATGGCCGCCACGCATGTTGACCTGCACCGAAGGCATGATCAGGTTGGGCAGCGACAGGGTGGCGTCGCGCGCGGTGCGCATCTGCACGAACGCATCCTCGTCCACGCCATCATGAACGTGAACATTGTTTTTGCGTTCCGCGCCGATGGTGGTTTCCCATGCAAAGGTGTCGCGGCCGGGGGCCTTGTAGTCGTGGCACAGGAAAACCCGCGTCTGGGTAGGCAGGGCCAGCAGGCGGCGGATGGAATGGTAGAGCATGCGCGCATCCCCGCCGGGAAAATCGGCCCGCGCGGTGCCGTAATCGGGCATGAACAGCGTATCGCCGATAAAGGCGGCCTCACCGATCACATAAGCCATGTCGGCAGGGGTGTGGCCGGGCACGTGCAGCACGGTCACGGGCAGCGTGCCGAGCGTGAACTGCGCCCCGTCCTCGAACAGCGCGTCGAACTGCGAGCCATCGCGCGCGAACCGCGTGCCCGCATTGAACAGCTTGCCGAAGATGTCCTGTACTTTCAGGATGGCGTGGCCAATGCCGAGCCTGCCGCCAAGGCGTTCCTGCAGCCAGGGGGCGGCGGAGAGATGGTCGGCATGAACATGGGTTTCAAGCAGCCATTCCACCTTCAGCTTTTCCGCCGTGACGTAGTCCACGATGTCCTGCGCCATGGCGTGGTCGGTCCGGCCTGATGCGGGGTCGTAATCCATCACGCTGTCGATGATGGCGCAGGTGCGGGTGGCGGGGTCGTGCACCACATGGGTGGCGGTGAAGGTGGGCAGGTCAAAGAAAGTCCGGACAACCGGCGCCTGGCCTGTTGCGCGGCATTGGGTCACCTGGCTTGCAGCGGCTTCAAGGGCGGGGTCGGACATGGAATATCATCCATAGTTTATGAATTACATAATAAATGTATGTTATAAGATGGCTTGCGTCAAGGCGCGGCAGATGCAAAAGGGCAGGGCATGAGCACAGAGGCGAGTATACCCGCAAACCATGGCGCGATCGGAACGCGCCCGTTGCGGATCGGGGACGTGGCACCAGACTTTCAGGCCCGTACCACGAAGGGGGAAATGCGCCTGTCGGACTTCCGTGGGCGCTGGCTGCTGTTTTTTTCGCACCCGGCCGATTTCACGCCGGTCTGCACCAGCGAGTTCATGGCGCTGGCCCGCGCGGCGGATCGCTTCGAGCAGCTTGACTGCGCGCTGCTTGGCCTGTCGGTTGACAGCCTGTACGCGCATCTGGCCTGGCTCGAGACGATACAGGAGCGCTTTGGCGTCGAGATTCCGTTCCCGCTGGTGGAAGATCCCTCCATGGCGGTCTGCCGTGCCTATGGCATGCTGGACCTGACCGCGCAGAACAGCGCCACCGTGCGCGCCACCTACGTGATCGACCCCGAGGGCGTGATCCGCGCGCTGGTGTGGTACCCCATGTCGGTCGGGCGCTCGGTCGAGGAACTGCTGCGCCTTGTCGAGGCCCTGCGCCGCAGCGAAGGCAATGCGGTCATGACACCGGAGGGCTGGACGCCGGGCGGCGACGTCGTGCGCCCCGTGCCCACCACGCAGGCCGCCCTGCGCAAGGCCGGGGGCGTTGTCGGCTGCTGGTTCTATAACCCCGTGCCCGATACGGGCCGCAAGCGCGGGCAGTAAAGCCATGTCCGGTCCTGCCCCGGGTTCGCGCCTGTCCTATGTGCTTACGCTGTCGTGCCCCAACCGGCCCGGCATCGTGGCGGCGATCAGCCAGGCCCTGTTCGAGCTTGGTGGCGACATTGCGGGTGCCCAGCAGTTTGATGAGCGTGAAAGCCGCATCTTCTTCATGCGCGTGGTGTTCAGCGTGCCCGCCGGGGGCATGGAACGGGGCATGCTCGAGCAGGCGCTGGCCGCTTTGGCCGCGCGGTTCGACATGCAGTGGTCGCTGCGCGAGAGCCTGCAGCCCACGCGCACCGTCATCATGGTCTCACGATTCGATCACTGTCTGGTTGATCTGCTGTATCGCTGGCGCATTGGGGAGCTTGCCATCGCGCCGGTGGCCATCATCGCCAACCACCCGCGCGAGACCTACGCCCATATCGACCTGGACGGCATCCCCTTCCACTACCTGCCCGTAACATCCGCCACCAAGGCCGCGCAGGAGGCACGGATGGCCGAAATCGTACGCGATACAGGAGCCGAGCTGGTGGTGCTGGCGCGGTACATGCAGATCCTGTCCGATTCCATGAGCGCGTGGCTGGCGGGGCGGTGCATCAACATCCACCACTCCTTCCTGCCCGGCTTCAAGGGCGCGCGGCCCTACCATCAGGCGTTTGCGCGCGGCGTGAAGCTGATCGGCGCTACCGCCCATTTCGTCACCCCCGATCTCGATGAAGGCCCGATCATCGAGCAGGATGTCGAGCGCATTACCCACGCCGATACCCCCGATGACCTGATCCGCAAGGGGCGCGATATCGAGCGCCGGGTGCTGGCGCGTGCCGTGCGTTACTTTACCGAGCGCCGCGTCATTCCCAACGGGCGCAAGACCATCGTGTTCAATCCCTGATGCCCGGCCCGGACTCCAGGCCAGCCGCGCCCCCCATGCCCGATGCCGATACGCAGTGCGCGGGCTTCCGCCAGGCGCGGCTGGCGCGCAAGACGGCCCTGATCGAGGATTATGTCGAACTGATCGACGATCTGCTCAATGACGGGCAGGAGGCGCGGCAGGTCGATATTGCCGCCCGCCTTGGCGTATCGCAGCCCACGGTAGCCAAGATGCTGGTGCGGCTCGAGGCGGATGGTCTGGTCACGCGCAGGCCCTATCGCGGCATTTTCCTCACCGGGGCGGGGCAGGAGATGGCGCAGGCCAGCCGCGAGCGCCACCACACGGTCGAGCAGTTCCTGCGCGCGCTTGGCGTAAGCGAGGCAAATGCCCGCATTGATGCCGAGGGCATGGAACACTATGTGGGGGCGGAAACGCTGCGCGCCTTTCGCCATGCGCTCGAGGCGGGGCTGGCCGCCTTCATGACCAGCGCGGGCAAACGCCACGACGACTGACCTGCCAACGGAAGGGAACACCCCATGACCCGACGTGCGGGTTCCGCCGACCTGCCACTGCATACCGGGCGGGTGCCCGCATGGCTGGGCCAGCGCATGGCGCGGTTGGGAGCGGTCATCACGCAGGCGGTGGTGCATCATTACGGGCGTGATGAATTCCTGCGCAGGCTCGCGCACCCGTTCTGGTTCCAGTCCTTTGGTGCGGTCATGGGCATGGACTGGCATTCATCAGGCATTACCACCAGCGTGATCGGCGCACTCAAGCGCGGGCTTGCGCCATTGCAGGATGAACTGGGCCTGTATGTGTGCGGTGGCCGGGGCCGCCATTCACGCCGCACCCCCGATGAACTGCTGGCGGTGGGGGAGGTCACCGGGCTTGACGCCACGCCCCTTGTGGCCACGAGCCGCATGGTCGCCAAGGTGGACAGCGCCGCCGTGCAGGACGGGTTTGATCTGTACCTGCACGGCTTCGTGGTGGCGGCGGATGGCAAATGGGCGGTGGTGCAGCAGGGCATGCATGCGGGCCAGCGCCTGGCGCGGCGCTATCACTGGCTGTCCGATGACGTGAGCAGTTTTGTCGAGGCCCCGCACGCCGCCATTGATGGCCGCACGACAGGCCGCCCCATCATGAACCTGACCGACCGCCGGGCGGATGCGTCACGCACGGGGCAGGTCGAACTGCTGCATGCCATGGCGCCGGACCGGCTGACGCGTGAACTCATGCGCATCGAGGGTCATGCGCCTCCGCCGCCGCCTGCGCAGGGCGAGCTGCCCTATCTGTGCATGCCCGCCCATCATGATGTGCAGCCACAGGATGTAAACATGCGCCGCCTGCATGGCGCGCTGGCGGCAGCGGCCGAGGCCGGGCCGCGTGACTTCCCCGATCTGCTGCGCGTGCCCGGCGTGGGGGCGCGCACGGTGCGTGCACTCGCACTGGTGGCGGAGGTGGTGCATGGCGCGCCGTGCCGTTTTGATGATCCGGCCCGCTTCTCGCTGGCGCATGGTGGCAAGGACCGCCACCCCTATCCCGTGCCGGTGGCGGTATATGACCGCACGCTCTCGGTCATGAAGGCGGCAGTGAGTGCTGCGAAGCTGGGGCGTGAGGAACGGCTCGACGCCATCCGCAGGCTAGACTCCGCTGCACGCAGGCTGGAGCGCGACGTGGGCGGGCCATCGTTCTCCACTATTATGGGCGAAGAACGCGCACGCTCGCATGATTATGGCGGGCGCTCGGTATTCGGTCATGAACCGCCACCGCCCGGCCGGGTTTCAGAAGGGCAGCGGAACGGGATCATGCGCCATGATGACCAGCCACACGACCAGCAGCGACACGAAGGCGAGGCGTCCCGCAATGCGGGATAGGGGTGCATCTGTCATGCAGGCATGATACCGGGCCAAATGCGGCATAAGTGCGGAGCCTTTCTCCCGCCATGTCCCCAAGGCAGCATCCTCGCATGAACGTGAAAGACTCGGTACTTCCCCCTGATACGCGCCCCGTGCCCGCCCTGGCGCGGTACCGCACGCGCCCGCTGGGGTTCATTTTCCATTACGTGCGGCTGCATGGCCGGTGGCACGCCATCATCATCAGCGCGATTGCGGTGGCGGTGGCGTGCAACGTGGGCATGTCGGCCATTATCCGCCACCTGGTCAATGGCATGACACAGGGTGGCCAGGGCATGCAGGCGGTCTGGGTATCCATCTTTCTGTTCTGCGCCACCATCATCTGCGACAACGCGGCCTGGCGGGTGGCGGGGTGGATGGCCTCGGGCGTGTTCGTGCGCGTGGGCGGCGATGTGCGCGGCGACCTGTTCCGCTACCTCAGCGGGCATGATGCGACCTATTTTGCCGACCGGCTTTCCGGCGCACTTGCGGCCCGCGTCTCGGCGGCGGCAGGGGCGGTGGTGTCGCTGGAGAACATGGCGGCGTGGAACCTGCTGCCTTCGGTGTTCAACCTGTTTCTCGCCATCATCACGCTGGGCACGGTCAGCCCGCTGATGGCGGGGGTGCTGGTGGGCATGACGCTGCTGCTGGGGCTGTGCATCTACCTGCTGGCAGGCCACGGGCAGGAGATGCACCTGGCCTACGCGGCGGAAGCGGCGGAGGTGGATGGCGAGATGCTGGACGTGATGCAGAACCTGCCCCTTGTGCGCGCCTATGGCATGATGGGAGTGGAGCATGCCCGCATGCGCCAGCGCATCCGTGGCGAGATCGGGCTGCACACGCGCTCGCTGCGCTACATGGAAAAGCTGCGGATGATCCATTCCGTCGTCACCGCCTTCATGACCACGGGGCTGCTGCTGTGGGCCGTGCTGCTGTGGCGCATGCACCGGGCCACCACGGGCGATGTGGTGATGGTGACTACGCTGGGCTTTCTGATCCTGAACTGCACGCGTGACCTGGCCTTTTCCATGGTGGAGGCGATGAAGCACGTCACCCGCCTGGCCGAGACGCTGGGCCACCTGCTGGTGCCGCATGAAGGCAGCGGCGTGGCCGAGACGGTGGTGCTGCCGCCCACGGCGCTACGCGGGCACGTGCAGTTGCGTAATGTCAGTTTTGCCTATCCCGGTGGCGCGCCGGTGCTGTCGCATTTCAACCTTGATATTCCCGCAGGCACACGCGTGGGGCTGGTGGGGGTGTCGGGCTCGGGCAAGAGCACGGTGCTTGCCCTGTTGCAGCGCCAGCGCTTCGTGCAGGCAGGGGCGGTGGAACTCGATGGCGTCAACATCCTTGAACTTGACGAGGCCAGCCTGCGCGCCTCCATGGCGGTGGTGCCGCAGGAGGTGTACCTGCTGCGCCGCCCGGTGGGCGAGAACATCCGCTACGGCCGCCCCGATGCCACCGATGACGAGGTGAAGGCCGCGGCCGAGGCTGCGGGCTGCACCCGTTTCATCAACGCCATGCCGCAGGGGTTCGCAACCGTGGTGGGCGAGCGCGGCGTCATGCTCTCGGGGGGGCAGCGCCAGCGTCTGGCCATTGCGCGCGCCTTCCTGCGCAATGCGCCCATCCTGATACTTGATGAAGCGACCAGCGCGCTTGATGGGGAAAGTGAGCGCCATGTCCATGCCGCCCTTGAGCGGCTCATGGTGGGGCGCACGGTCATTGCCGTGGCGCACCGGCTTTCCACCCTGCGCGGATTTGACCAGATTGTCGTGATGGAGCACGGTCATATTGCCCAGGCGGGCACCATGGCCGAGCTTGAGGCCGTGTCCGGCCCGTATCGTGACCGGCTTCTGGCGACTGGCGACCTGCTGCGCCCGGTACCGGGTCTTTCGCCCCTATCCTGAACCGTGCCTGAAGCAATTCAGGCAGCGTCCTGAATTACGCTACAAGGAAACCCCATGCAGGCCCCAACCCACCGCATAGGCCCCGAAGATCTCGTGCCCATGGTGGCCGCCACCCTTGCGGGCGAGACGGATCTGATCGCCAACATGGCGAATATTGCAGCTCTGGTGTTCGAGGCGCTGCCAGACATCAACTGGGCCGGATTCTATCTGTGGAAGGACGGCATGCTTGTGCTGGGGCCTTTTCAGGGGCGGGTGGCATGCACGCGCATTGCGCCGGGGCGTGGCGTATGCGGTGCGGTCGCACGCGAGCGTAGGACAAAAGTGGTGCCCGACGTGCACGCCTTTCCCGGCCATATCGCCTGTGACGCGGCTTCTGCTGCCGAAATCGTGGTGCCGGTCCTGCACGGGGAACGGCTTGTGGGGGTGCTGGACGTTGACAGCCCCCTTAAGGAACGTTTCACCCCGGCGGACCAGCACAGGCTCGAGCAGGTCGTGGCCCTTCTGGTGGCAGACATGCCCTGCGAAGCACCGGAACATTCTTGAGGGTTACAGGCTGTCTGCCGTCTGTCTTTTTCAGGCAGCCGCTTTTAAAGACACGGCTGCCGGTCGCTTTTGTTATTTCCTGTCAGTCTGCAGGGCGGGGTGGGGCGCAGGGTCGGGCGCGGTCTGCATTGGTGCGGCTGGCGCGGGCGGCGTGTCCGTCAGGCGGGCAATGGCCGTGCGGGTGGTGAGCATGCCGTGGGCGGCCTGACCGCGGTCATTGGGCATGTCGGCCTGGGGGGTCATGTATATCATGCCCTGCGGAAAGGCCATGAGCACGCGCCTGCGCCGCAGGAAGTTCATGCCCAGCACGCTGTAGCTGGTTTTTTCCACATTCACGTCCAGCGGCAGGTCGTGCCATGCGCCAAGGGCAATATTGTCAAAATGGTGCCTGCGTCCGTTCAGGATTTTTCCGGCATTGGTCCGTACGTGAATGTCTTCATGCAAAATGGCGGCGGTCAGGCCCAGCGCCCTGGCATCCTTGCGCGAGAGGGAGGACATGTCGGCCCCCGGTTCGATCTCCATGCGCGTATTCTGCGTGCCCACCTGCATGCTGATGCCGGTCAGGCGACCACGGTGGTCGGGCTGCAGGGGCAGGGCCGTGCTGTCCGGCCCGAGCCATTCCTGTAGTGGCGGGCAGCCGGGCGCGGTGCTGGCAACGAACAGCACCATGACGCGGGCGGGGAAATCAAACAGCACATCGTAATTGCCCAGTATGTCATAGCCGATCACGCCCAGCACGGGCTGGTCATTGAGGTGGGGCTGCTGCATGCCCTCGATCAGGGCGGGCACGTCATCGGCATGGCCGTTGCTGATGCGCAGGTCGTGCAGCACCGTGGTGTAGGTGGTGTCGACGCCTGCGATGGTCTGTATGCTGATGGCTGACAGAACGGGAAAGGCGGTGGCGTTGGGCGCGTAAATGCCCACCTGGTCCTGGGTTACGCTGACATAGGCCAGCCCGGCCATGTCATTGAACGTGGCGGGAATGATGGGGCTGCCGCTATTGGTCAGCAGCGGGGCGGCGATGACATGGCTCAGGCAGGCGGCGGGCAGGCCATAGCGCAGCGCGGGTGGCGGCGGTGCAGGCGGGGGCGCGGCGTGCCGGGCGGCATGGGCGGGTGTGCCCCCCACAAGGGCAAGCAGCACGGCACCTGCGCGGGCCAGCAGGGCAGCGCGCGGATCAGTCCGGCTGGTCCGTGAGGTATTCCGCCACCTCGGCATTTTCATCGAGGGGAGATTCGGTCTGGTCAAAGCGGGTGTAGTCAACGGTGATCCGCCCATCCGGCCCGGCGTTGATGATATCGACGAAGCGGTGATTATACAGCATGCGGTCAAATCCGTAAGCGGAGCGCGCAAAAACGGTCTGGCCGGAGGCCTCGTCGGTGCCGGTCAGGCTGACGATGATTTCCGCCTCCTGTGCGGCCAGATCGTTTTCCGTCAGGCCATAAAGCGGGCTGTCGGTGTTGATGACATGGGTGGGCGTGCAGGCAAAGCGCAGCACCGGCACATGCGACTGCTGGAGCGTGAGCGGGTCGAACTGCCGCACCACCCGGCCGGATGGCGTGTGAATGAGGCGGGCGAGCGCAAACTCCACATCCACTGACAGGATGGGGCTGCGGCGGCAGTTGGCAATGCGGATATCAAGGTGAAGGTGACCGGATTCCGCCAGGATCAGCGCCTTGTCGCTGAACATGACCCGTGCGCGCGGGCGCGAAAAACGCGCGAAGATGAGGCCCGTGGCCAGGGCATTGATCATCATGCCGCCCAGCACTTCCACCGTGGCGATCAGGTTGGCGGTGCGGCTGACAGGCACCATGCCGCCATAGCCCACGGTCGAGAGGGTCTGCACGCTGAAGAAGAAGAAATCGGCGAAGCTGTGCGGATCAGCTCCTTTAACGCCCTGGCTGTCGGCCATGTACAGCAGCGCGAAAAGGATATTGACCACCACGTAAACCAGCAGCGAACTGTAAAAGAACGTGCGCCACGGTGCCGTGAGGGCATGGTGGTAGAAATCGGACCAGATGCGGTCCACCTGCCCCACGCGCACGATTGTATCGTGTCCCTGGTCTTCGATCCTGTGAAGAGATTGCGGCCTGTCGCCTGCCGGAGGGCTGGGGCGTGGGGGCGTTTGTGGCCCGGCGTCCTGTGCCATGGCGTGTCCTGCCTGCGCGTGTGATGTGGGGCCAGGACGGATCGGCCTGACAAACTTTGTAATATGGCATGTGCCCCGGCGGGGCAACGGGCTGCATGATAGAGAGGGGCGTGCACCCTTCGCATATCCATGCACACCCGCCCGGCAGGAGACCCCATGACAGAGCTTACCCCCGACCAGATGGAACACATGGCCACCACGCTGGAAGGCACGGGCCGCTACCGCGTGCTGCGCCCGCTCACCCCGCGCGTGCTGACCGGATACCCGCCTGAGGCAGGCACGCGGCTGGGCATGTTTCTTGATCTCGAGACCACGGGACTGAGTGCTGCGAAGGACGAGATCATCGAATTCGGCATCGTACCCTTTGTGTACACGCTGGACGGACAGATTCTGGGTAGCCTGGAGCCGTTCAGCCGCCTGCGCGAACCCTCGCGCCCCATTCCGCCCCAGATCACCGCGCTGACCGGCATTACCCCGGCCATGGTGGCGGGGCAGTCGGTAACACCTGAGGAGGTGGCCAGTTTTGTGGCGCCTGCCTCACTTATTATCGCGCATAATGCAGATTTTGACCGCAAGTTTGCCGAGCGTTTCACACCTGCCTTCACCACCAAGCCCTGGGCCTGCTCCATGAAGGACGTGGACTGGGCGGCAGAAGGTTTTGAGGGGCGCAAGCTGTCTTATCTGGGCATGCAGGCGGGGTTCTGGTTTGACGGGCATCGCGCGGTGGATGACTGCCAGGCGGGCATTGCCATTCTCGACCGGGTGCTGCCGGTGTCAGGGCAGCCTGCCCTTGCGGCGCTGTTGGAAAACGCCCGGCAGGTGCGCTGCCGCATCTGGGCGGAAAATGCGCCCTATGAGTTCAAGGACCAGTTGCGCCAGCGCGGCTACCGGTGGAATGACGGAACGGATGGCAATCCGCGCGCATGGTCCATCTCGCTGCCCGAGGCGGAGGTGGAGGCCGAACTGGCATTTTTGCACGCAGAAGTCTTTGCCCGTCCGGTGGAACTGCCGGTTACGCGGATCACGCCGTGGGACCGGTTTTCCACCCGTTGCTGATGGGGCTGCCTTTTTTCAGGAGGCAGTGTTGGATGAAGCTTTTTGGGGAAAGCTTCGAAAAATGCTTCCCCCAGCAATTTCTACGGACCGGTAAAGAATGCATCCCCCATGTAATCGGGCGGCCCCCCGTCCAGCCCTTCGGCCTCGAAACCGTCATTATAGGGGCCTGAATAATACCCCATGCCGTAATTATGTTCATTCCAGTCATTATTCGCAATCATCGGGCCATCTGGCCCGGAAAGCTGCGGGCCTTGAGGCCCCGCGCAGGCCGCCAGCAGGCCCAGCAGCGGGAGCAGCAGGCCCAGGCTCAGGGCGGTCTTGCGTGCGGGCATAAGGCGGGTTCCTGTCATTTTCCGGCAGATGACTGGCCGGGCAGCGGGCCGGTAACCGGCTGGCCACGATGCCAGACCTGCCGGATCCGGTCCAGCGCGGCAGGCTCCACCGTGGGGTTGCCCTGCACCACCAGCAGGTCGGCCCACTGGCCGGGCGCTATGGTGCCCCGGTCAGTCAGGTGCATGAGGTGTGCGGCATCGCCCGTGGCCAGCGTAATGGCCTGTAGTGGCGTTAGCCCGGCCATGATGGACAGGCGCACTTCCCGGTGTTCCGCAAAGCCGGGAATGCGCACCGGCGTGGCCCCTGAATCCGTGCCGAAGCCTACGGGGATACCCGCACGGTAAACCGCCATCAGGTTCTGCATGTTCATGGCCAGCGCCCGGTGGGCGGCGGCTGTCAGGGGGGCTGCCAGCGTTCTGGCCCGCCAGGCGGGGTCGGCAAATTGCTGGCGCAGCGCGGGCGAAAGGCCGAAGGACAGGAAGGGATCATCGAGCCATTCCGGGTGCTCGGCAAAGATGTAGCCGGCCTCATCAAGCGAGAGCGTGGCGATATAGCCCGTGCCCTGCGCGCGCATGGCGTTGATTAGTGCGGGGTCAATGGGCCGGTCGCGCACGCCATGGGCCAGAATGTCCACGCCCGCGGCCACCAGCGCGCGGGCATCGGCCAGGTCATGAATATGGGCCGCAACCCGCTTGCCCCTTGCGTGCGCCTGCGCAATGGCGGCGCGGTAGATTGCAGGCCGCATCTTGGGCAATGGGTGCGCGCCAGGCACGCCGTTACGGAAATCATCCACCCACAGCTTTATCAGGTCCGTGCCTTCATTGACCATGCGATCGACAGCGGCGCGTGTCTCGGCAGGCGTTGTGGGGCGAAAGACCTGATCGGAGCCGATATGGAACATGTTTTCAGGCGGCACGCCATCGGGCGCGCCAATGCCCTGATCCACGCCAAACAGGTCAGAGCCGGGGTTGAGGCCCGCATGCTGTTCGTGGCGCAGGTCATCGAATAGCGGGGAGCGGTTCAGTCCGAGCGCGACCACTGTCGTCACGCCATAGCGTTCATACTGCGCGAGTTCGGCAAGGATGTTGGCGCGGGTATAGTTTTCCGCCCCGTTACGGGTACCGCTGACCTGGCCCACATGGCTGTGATCCGAGATCAGCCCTGGCAGCACGCTTGCACCCGACAGGTCGAGCACGCTGGCATGGGCAGGCGGCTTAAGCTTATGCCCTGTGGCGGCAATATGCCCGTTTTCGATCAGGATATCCGTATCGACCTGTGCAGGCTGCCCCGTGCCGTCAATCACGGTGGCATGGCGCAGCAGCACGGGTCTGGCCGTCTGGGCCTTGGCGGTGCCGCACAGGGCGGGCAGGCTGGCCAGAATGGCCATCAGGGCAGGGCGGACGCGGGGCATGCAGACCTCCATCGGGCACGGGCAATAGTGCAGTGTTGCCCATCGGGTGGGCCCGCGTCCATTCACGTCCGTGCCGGTCAGGCGGTTTGGGCGGGCAGGCGGGTCGCGCCCCCTTCAATCAGGTCGGCAAAGGCGTCCTGCACGTCGCCACTTTCAGGAAAACAGACAAGAACGTCGTCGCTTTCCACTTTCGCCTCACGCGCGGGTTTGACCACGCTCTCCCACTGGCGCGAAAGGGATGTGACCGTGCCGATTTCGGGCTCAAGAAACTGCCATGACCCACCCTTGGCCGTTGACCCCATGACGGTGGTGAGCAGAAACACGCCCGCCTGGTCCGGCAGGGGCGAGGGCACGCGATGAAACTGGTAAAGCGTGCCGGATTTTCCAAACAGCGTGAATGAATTCCACGGTTCCATAAGCCTGTTACCTCCCTCGGTAGCGAGGCAGTATGCCATACTTCGCCATGATGGTGGAAAGGTGACGCAGGGCCTGCCAGCCATGCGGGCGGGGCCAGAACAGGGGGGGGAGTCAAAGTTTTCAGGTGCTGCCCTATTTTAAAAAAGGCGGCCTTTACGAAGCTTTTTGAAAAATGCTTCACCAAAAACTTTTGATGATTTCCGGGAGAATGAAAACCCGTCAGCCATGGAAATGACTGGCAATCTGGCAAATCAGGAGAAAAGCCTGTCTTCAGCTGATACGCGCATTGATCTGCGGTAAAGTAGCTGGCGTCCCGTACGGGATTCGAACCCGTGTTGCCGCCGTGAAAGGGCGGTGTCCTAGGCCTCTAGACGAACGGGACTAAAGGCGTGAGCGGTAACTATCCCGCCACGGGGGGCAGGTCAACCCCCAGATGCAAAAAAGACTGAAATTATTGAGCGATCGCCACATCGCGGATGAAGAACGTGGCTGATGTCCGCCCGTTCCAGCTCTCCGCCCGCAGCCAGCCCGCAAGGTGCAGCGGGGGTGTGTCGCGGTCTTCCAGCACCGGGGCGATCGGGCTTTCATTGGCGCGGAATACCAGCGCCTTGAGCCGTGGGCCCCGGCCTTCGCCCTGTAGTGTCAGGCGCAGGGTGTTGCCCTCGCGCCCGATCCGCTCGGCATAGGCCACGCGCACGCGGGGCAGGGCGATGAGTGGTTCGTCATTGCCCGCGCCAAAGGGGGCGAGGCGATCCATATTGGTTGCCAGCGCCACGTCGGCGGCGGCCACGTTCACCACGGCATCAATGGTCAGGTCCACCGCATCGGGCAGGTCGGCGGCGGAGGCCAGGTACCGGTCGAGAAAGTCGTGCAGCGCCGGAACCCCTTCGGCGGGCAGGCCAAACCCTGCCGCCATGGCATGGCCACCGCCCGAGGTGAGCAGCCCCGCCTGCCGCGCGGCAATGATGGCGCCGCCCAGATCCTGCCCCGGCACGGAGCGGGCCGAGCCCTTGACCGTGCCATCATCGAGTTCCGCGCCCACCAGCACGGGGCGGTTGAATTTTTCCTTTATGCGCCCGGCCACGATGCCCACCACGCCGGGGTGCCAGTCGCGCCCGCTCAGCACCAGCACGGCATGACCCTGTTCGCGCTGGGCGGCGGCGAGTTCCATTGCGCGGTCCAGAATGCCGGCTTCCACGCTCTGGCGGTTATGGTTGACCGAATTCAGCTTGTCGGCCAGCGCCTGCGCCTCGGCGGCATCATCCGACAAGAGCAGCCGCAGCCCCAGCCCGGAATCGGCAATGCGCCCCCCGGCATTGATGCGCGGGCCAAGCGCAAACCCGCAGGTAAAGGCCGAGAGCGGATCACGGGCGCCCGCGGCCTCGAGCAGGGCGGCAAGCCCCGTGCGCCCGCGCTGCGCCATGATGTTCAGTCCGTGGATCACGAAGGCGCGGTTCAGCCCGGTCAACGGCATCACGTCGCACACGGTGGCCAGTGCCACCAGGTCGAGGCTGTTCTTGAGCTGCGGGTCGGGGTGGGTGTCAAACCACCCTTCGCTGCGCAGCAGGCGCGTGGTGGCTCCGGCTGCCAGAAAGGTCACCGCCGCCGCGCAGATGTGGCGCAGGCCGGAGGGGCAGTCAGGCCGGTTGGGGTTGACCGTGGCCACCACGCGGGGCAGCGCGCCCTGCACCTGATGGTGATCAAGCACGATCACATCGCAGCACTGGCTGACATGCTCGAGCACATCGACTGCCGCCGTGCCGCAGTCGAGGCAGATGATCAGGCTCGCCCCCTGCGCCTGCATGGTTTCGATGGCGGGGATATTGGGGCCGTAGCCCTCTGTCATGCGGTCGGGGATGTGGGTAAGCACCGTGCAGCCCTGCGTGCGCAGGAAGGCGGTCAGCAATGCGGTGGAGCACGCGCCATCCACGTCATAATCGCCAAACAGGCCTACGGTCTCGCCATTGCGGATGGCGCGTGCCATCCGCTCGGCAGTCACGTCCATGTCCACCAGTGTCGAGGGGTCGGGCAGCATCTGGCCCATGGCAGGCTTGAGGTAGCTCTCCACCTGCGCAGGGTCGATATGACGCAGGGCCAGCATGCGGGCCACGATCTCGGGCAGGCCGGTCTGCTGGGCAATGGCCATGCCCATGCGGTCGACATGGCTGGCCTGACTGCCCGCGCGCCATGTCCATCGCCGCCCTGTCACGCTGTGGGTCACCCCCAGCACGGCGGGCGCTACCCCGTCCTCAACCAGTTGCGCTTCAGGGGCGGGAGATGTCAGCTCGGTAACAGGCACAGGCGGGTCCTTGAGCAGGGGGCCAGGGTCAGCAACGGGGCGCGGATGGACGCATGCCCATCCGCAGCCGTTCCTAGCCCGCGTCGATGCGGATCAGGGCGGGCTCGTCCAGCACGGCGGCCAGTTCGGCAATATGATGCAGGGCGTGCTGCATGGCCGCTTCGTTGGTCTTGTGGGTCAGCAGCACCAGCGGCACGGCATGGGTGCCGTCGGGGCGGGTCTCATGCGCATCGGCATGCTGGAGCATGCTGCGCAGCGAGACGCCATTGTCGCGCAGCACGGCGGTGATGTCGGCAATCACGCCGGGGCGGTCTTCCACGTTCAGGCGCAGGTAGTATTCGCCCACGAACGACTTGGCGGCCAGGGCCACGGCCTGCGTCAGGCTATCGGCATCGCAGCCCCATACGGGAATGGCGGCCCCACGCGCGATGTCGATCAGGTCGGCGCATACGGCGGTGGCCGTTGGCCCTTCGCCCGCGCCCCGGCCCTCGAGCATCAGGCGGCCGACAAACGCACCTTCCGCCACCACGGCGTTGAACACGCCATTGACCTGCGCGATCGAGGCATCCTGCGGCACGAGGCACGGATGCACGCGGGCCTCGATGCCGTTTTCATGCTGGCGGGCAATGCCCAGCAGCTTGATGCGGTAGCCCATCTTGCGTGCGAACTGCAGGTCCAGCGCGCCAATGCGGCGGATGCCCTCGATATAGACGGAGGCGAACACCACCGGCCGCCCGAAGGCCAGTCCCGCCAGAATGGCCAGCTTGTGCGCGGTATCGACGCCGTCCACATCCGTTGAGGGGTCGGCCTCGGCATAGCCCAGCTTCTGGGCATCGGCCAGGATCTCGGCAAAGTCGCGGCCGGTCTCGTGCATCACGCTCAGGATGTAGTTACACGTGCCGTTGAGGATACCGCCGATTTTAAGGATGCGGTCCGCCGCCAGCCCCTCGCGCACGGTCTTGATGGCGGGAATGCCACCCGCCACCGCCGCCTCGAACATCAGCGGCACGCCTGCGGCCTGCGCGGTGCAGGCCAGTTCCGCGCCGTGGATGGCGATCAGCGCCTTGTTGGCGGTCACCACCGGCCTGTGGTTTTCCAGCGCGCGGGTCACGGTCAGGCGGGCAGCGCCTTCGGCGCCGCCAATCAGTTCGGCCACCACGTCCACATCCGGGTGGGTGGCGAGTTCTTCAGGCGTGTCGCACCACGCAACGCCCGACAGGTCGACCCCGCGGTCGCGCGTGCGGTCGCGCGCGCTCACGGCGGTCACCACCAGTTCGCGTCCGGCGCGGGCGCGGATCAGGGCCGCGTTCTCGCGCAGCAGTTTCATGACGCCAGCACCAACCGTGCCCAGCCCTGCAATGCCGATGCGCAGGGGCGGTTTGGGTGCGGGCGAAGAAGAAGGTTTAGAAGTCATCTGTTTTCCGTCAACCGAGTAGGGCGTCATGAATGGGCGGGCTGCGTGTCGGGCAGGGGAGCGGCCTGCTCGCTGGTCGGGGCGACGCCGCCATGTTCCGTCATGAAATGGCGGATGGAGCGGCAGGCCTGTCGCAGGCGCTGGGTGTTTTCCACCAGGCCGATGCGCACGAAGCCTTCGCCATGCTCGCCAAAGCCAAGGCCCGGAGCCACGGCAACGCCTGCTTCCTTGAGCAGAAGCTTGGAGAAGCCCACGCTGCCGAGTTCGCGGAACTGCTTGGGAATCGGCGCCCAGGCGAACATCGAGCCCTCGGGCGAGGGCACGTCCCACCCTGCCGCGTGCAGGCCCTGGATCAGCACGTCGCGGCGCTTGCGATAAATGTCGCGGATTTCGGCAACGCAGTCCTGCGGGCCGCTCAGGGCCGCCACCGCCGCAACCTGAATGGGAGTGAACGCGCCGTAATCAAGATAGGACTTGATGCGTGTCAGCGCCGAGATCAGCTTGGGGTTGCCCGCCGCAAAGCCCATGCGCCAGCCTGCCATGGAATAGGTCTTGGACAGCGAGGTGAACTCGACCGCGATATCTTTTGCCCCCGGCACTTCAAGGATCGAGGGGGGCACGTTGTCGCCAAAATAGATCTCGGCATAGGCTAGGTCGGACAGGATCCAGATCTCGTGCTTGCGGGCAAACGCCACCAGCTTGCGGTAGAAATCAAGGTCGGCCAGGTACGCGGTCGGGTTTGACGGAAAATTGACGATCAGCGCCGTGGGCTTGGGCACCGAATGGCGCACCGCGCGGTCGAGGGCC
Source organism: Komagataeibacter xylinus (assembly GCF_009834365.1). Taxonomy (NCBI): domain Bacteria; kingdom Pseudomonadati; phylum Pseudomonadota; class Alphaproteobacteria; order Acetobacterales; family Acetobacteraceae; genus Komagataeibacter; species Komagataeibacter xylinus. Next base: position 1,742,276 of record NZ_CP041348.1, read on the forward strand.
TCGAGCATTTCGTCATCCGGCGTGGCCGGAATCGAGCGCACCGAGGCGCCAGCAATGATGAAGCCGAACTGATGGATGGGATAGGACGGGTTGGGCACCAGAATGGTGTCGCCCGGGCTGGTGATGGCGGAGGCGAGATTGGCCAGCCCTTCCTTTGAGCCAAGGGTCGCGATCACCTCGGTCTCGGGGTCGAGCTTTACGTTGAAGCGGCGCTCATAATATCCCGCAAGCGCCCGGCGCAGGCCGGGAATGCCCCGGCTGACCGAATAGCGGTGCGCGCGCGGGTCGGCCACGGTCTCGACCAGCTTCTGCACGATGTGCGGCGGCGTGGGCGTGTCGGGATTGCCCATGCCGAGATCGATAATATCCTCCCCCCGCGCTCGGGCGGCGGCCTTGGCCTTGTTGACTTCAGCGAAGACATAGGGCGGCAGGCGGCGGATACGATGGAATTCTTCGGTCATGGGACGCTCTGTTACGGGCGCGCGCGAAAGCGCGCCGGGTTGCGAATCAGGTCATTGCAGGCCCGCGTACCGGGCCGGCGGCACCACTCTAGCGCAGCACGGCAATTCTTGCACCATTGCCAAAGGCATGGGCGCGTACCACGATTTTGCTGGCGGGCACGCCGCGCGCCACGAGCATGGCGGTGATGGTGCGGGTGCGCAGGATGGCGAGGTTGAGGGCGGCGGTCTGCCCTTCCGCCGTGGCGTTGCTGGCATTGCCGTAGCCGTTCACGATCAGGGAACGGCTTTCGCCGCGTTCCTTCACGGCATTGTCCACCACTTCCTCCTCGCCATCGGCAATGTGATCCGATCCGGGCAGGAAGTGCACCGTTGGCCCGTCATCGGCGCTGGCAAGGTGGTAGTTCGGCAGGTCCAGCCCGTCACGCGCCGCGTTGTCAGGCAGGCTGATGCCACCCACATTGGGCAGGGCGGGCGCTGCCTGGGCTATGGGCGGCAGGTTGGCGGGAATGGCCTCGGGGTGTTCGCTCACTATGGTCGAGACCTCGGGCATGAGCAGCTGGCCGTTGCTGCCATAAAGCGGGCGGCCGTCCGGGCCGGTCTGCTGGGCAGATGTGCTGTCCGGCGCAGGGGTGGCCGTAGCCGTGGTGCCGGTGGGGCTGGTGGCAGGCGTGTCAGGACTGTCCGCCGCCTTGAGCGAGGCGGACTGCGTGCCGAACTGCGTGCGCGAGGGGATGGGCGGAATATCCGCCATCGTGGGCATGGTGCCCATGATCGCATCCTGACGCTGGTTGAGTTCGTGCTGGGCCTCGAGGTCGGCGGTAATGTCCTCGCGCAGGTCGGGCGAGGGGAGTTCAGGCGCCTTGCGCGGGCCAAGCCCGATCTTGGGGTAGGGCTGGTGGGTGCCCGGTGGCGGGGGGCGCTGGTGGCTGATCACGCCGCCCTGGTACTGGTGGTACCACTGCGTCACGGTATCGACCGTGTCCTGGTGGTGCACGCAGCCCGCAAGCGCTGCCGCGCACAGGGCCAGCGTGGCCGCCCGTGCGGCACGCGCGCTGCATGATGGCGGAAAAAAAAATCTTCCGGGACTTGGCGATGGCACCCGCTTTCCCAATCTCTAGCTCCCATGGCCCTTGTGGCCTGCACACGACACGACCGGGGCAAACTAGCCTGCAATGCCGCTCTTAGCGAGAGGGGTTGCGTCACTTGCGTCATGACGTGCGCCACCTCTTTACCCGATTGCACGGTCGGGACTTGGCACCGGGCGCAAGGCAGCGCAGGATAAGGGCATGACCAGGACAGTCCCGGAGAAGAGGGAGAACCCGATGAACGGCATGCAGCCGAACTACCGCATCCGCATGGATGATGAAGACCCGAGAGATCCCGATATCCCCGAACCCCAGGGCCCGGAAACCGAGGAGCCCGACAAGAACCGCACGCTGTCCTCGCCCATTGGCGAGCTTGAAAGCCGCCTGTTCGACCAGCGCAAGGTGCTGGTGTTCGGCCCGATCAATGACAAGATCGCCCGTGACGTGACCGGCCGCCTGCTCGCCCTTGCCGGTGCATCCGACAAGCCGATTGATGTGTACGTCAACTCGCCCGGCGGCCATGTGGAAAGCGGCGACACCATTCACGACATGATCCGCTTTGTCGATTCGCTTGCCCCGGTGAACATGATCGGCACGGGCTGGGTTGCCTCCGCTGGCGCGCTCATCTTTGCCGCGGGCAACAAGGAGCGGCGCTACTGTCTGCCCAACACGCGCTTTTTGCTGCACCAGCCCATGGGCGGCGTGCGCGGGCCTGCCACCGATATCGACATCGAGGCCCGCGAGATCATCAAGATGCGCGAGCGGCTCAACCGCCTGTTTGCCCGCGAGACCGGCCAGCCTTACGAGAAGGTGTGCAAAGACACCGACCGTAACTACTGGATGTCCGCTGATGAAGCGATTGCCTACGGTCTGGTGACGCGCGTGATCGACAAGATCTCGGACCTGCATTGATCTAGGGCAAGGCGAGGTTTCGGGCTCGCCCATAATGCTGGTGTTCCGTTCCGCAGGAGGGGCCAAAACCCCTTCTGCGGATTCCAGATAACAGTTCTGCACTTTGCATGGACTTATGATATGGGAACCGGCAACGAGGGTGTCAGGCAGTTTGAATGAACGCCTCATCGGCCGGCGTATTCACGCGACACCGTTCCGAACAGCGAGCCGACATGACGAAATCACTTTCTGACATTTACACAACCCTGCCTGAAGCCCGTGATCCGGGCGCCGCCACGCCGGATGCCGTGGCGAAGGCCGATTTCAATGCGCGGCACTGGTCCAGCCCGGTTGCAGGCCCCCTCAAGCCGGGTTCGCCTGCGCACAAGAAGGCCGTGGCGGACATGTTCCGCGAGACCTTCAACCCCTACAAGCCATCCGTCATCGAGTGGCCCGAGCTGGATGCCGAGACGCTGCAGCGCGTCACCTCCCTGCCGATCTGGGACATTGCGGTCCAGACCGAAGGCAAGGCCCGCCTGCGCATGGCAGCCTATGCCCGCCTGATCGACGATCCGGACATGAAGGATGCCCTGTCACGCAATGCGTGGGAGGAGAACCGGCATAAGGAAGTGCTGTCCAAGATGGTGGAGGCCTACGGCATTCCGCTGGCGTCCGAGCCGCCTTACATCGAGCCGCGCGATGTGGAATGGGCCTATATGGTTACCGGTTTTTCGGAATGCGTGGACAGCTTCTTCGCATTCGGCCTGTTTGCCATTGCCCAGAAATCCGCCTTCTTCCCGCCTGCGCTGATCGACACGTTCGAGCCGGTGATGCAGGAGGAATGCCGCCACATCCTGCTGTTTGCCAACTGGCTGGCCTGGCACCGCGCCACCATGCCGTGGTGGAAGCGCCCGTGGTTCGAGGCGCGCGTGCTCGGCGTATGGTTCTTCCTGCTCTATGAGCGGCTGGGCATGGTCACCACGTTCGATGCCGATGGCAACAAGCATGAGCAGGACAACAACTTCACCGTCAACGGCACCAAGGAGGTGGCCGATGTCGATGTAAAGCTGCGTGACATGATCGATATCTGCCTGATCGAGAACGAGCGCCGCTTCTCGGGCTATGACCCGCGCCTTGTGCGGCCGAAGCTTGCGCCCAATCTTGCGCGCATCATCCGCTTCTTCCTGCCGCGCACGCCCGATTCAGCCAGCCTTGAAAGCCAGCCCGGCGCGGCGTAACCCGCTGCCGGAACATTCCCCGCCCGCTTGGCGCGGGCGGGGGAAAACGGGTTCAGCCCAGCGTGGGCACGGCGGGGCCTGCCCCGAAATCAAGCTGCCCCAGATAGGCTACGCGCTCACCGGGCACGATATCGCCAATCCGGCCGCCTTCGATGCGGGCATAGGCAAAGACCTTGCTTTCCTCCTCATCTGACGAGCCGATGGCAAGGCCGGTGAACGGCTTGCCTGCCGCATCCTTCAGTTGCCACACATCGCCGCGCACCACGGCATCGTATTTGTAGCGAAAGCCCGGCACGATTTTTGTCAGGAGCAGCGGCATGGCGGCGGTGACATCAATGGCCGTGCGCACGAAGGCGGTGCAGGCGTCATCGGGGGCGAAATAGCCGCGGGCATCCGCCGTCATCAGGATCAGCCCCGGCGTTGTGCCATTGGGGCCGACAAGGCGGCTGCGGATGACGATCTTCTGGTCATCGCGCGAGACCTCCGAGGCAAGCATCACGGTGCCAGCCGGTGCTGCGAGCAGGTCAGGCACCACGATGAGATCTGACAGGGGAAGGGTGGCGAGTCTGGTCATTTTTCATTCTCCATCGCGATGGTTGCCAGGGGATGACGGGAACGGACTGTGCGCTTCGTTACGTTTCATGACAACCATCCAGCCCTGCGGTTGTTACATGCTACATGATACGCACATGCCCCATGCGTGGCAGGAATATCCCGCCGTTCATGCATGCATGATAAACATTGGTAATATGGGGCCTGTGCCCCAATTTAAAAGACGGGTATGGAGACAGTTCCGTGCCTCATAGAGGGAGAGTAACCGCATGACGGGTCACATCAGGAAGGGACTAACGGCTGTCGCGCTCGGGCTGATCCTGGTCAGCGGGGCAGGCGGCGTGGCCCATGCCCGCAGTCACTCGGCCAGTGCGGCTCCCGGCGCCAGCAGTTATGTGCCCAGCCAGGATGAAGGCGATGGCGTAGGCATGCCGCCATCCTACAGCGCCCCCGAGACCGGTAATGGCGGTGGCGTGCCGCAATTCGGCAATGACAATGCGGAGGCCGACCAGATGAGCGGGGCGATGATGATGCCCGGCTCCGCGTCTGGCAGTGCCGCACCCGGCATGACCGATGGCAGCTACACCAATATGAACATTGGTGGCGAAGACAGCGCAATTCTGCCAGGCGTCAACTGACGGCTGGCCGGGGTGCCCACGGCCTTCTTATAGGTAATTTTGATTAGAGGCTGCCGGATGACCGCATCTTCTCTTCCCTCGCCGCCTGCGCATTACAGTTGGGAGACACGGTGGCTGCACTGGCTGACCGCCGTGCTCGTGCTCGAACAGTTCGTTGTGGGGCAGGTGGGCTGGCATCTCATGGCCCGCACGGCGGCATGGCGGCCTTTTCTGGTCGCGACGCATACCTCGCTGGGCGTGGTGCTGGCTACGGTGTTCATCATTCGTGTGGTATGGGCCATGACCGGTGGCCGGGCCATTCATTTCCCCATCGTGACAATGCAGGACCGCGTGGCGCGCAGCGTGCATCGCCTGCTCTATATGCTGCTCGGCGGTGAGATCGTGTTCGGCTACATGGCGCGCTGGTCTACCGGGCGGCCCGTCATGGCGTTTGGCGTGCCGATCAATTCGCCCCTGCCCATGCTGATGCACGGAACGCATTCCTTTTTCTCAGGATTACATCACTGGAATGCATGGTTACTGTTTTGCGTGGCGCTCTTTCATGGGTTTGCAGGATTTTACCATCTGTTCATTTATCGTGACCGAATTTTTCAGAGAATGTTACCTTGATGAGTGTGGATAAGGCGGGTTGTCCTAATAGCGCCTGCTAATGGTACAGAGCGCTTCTCTGTAAATAAAAAAATAGGAATATAAGCCTAAAAACCACTATTCTGGAATTTGTCTGCGGCGCTTTTAAATAGGAAATATCTTTAACTGCCAGGGCTGAGACTGCTCTAAGGTATTCATTAAATTTCTTTAGGATAATTTTTTGTTGCATTGTGAATGAATGTTTACTAATATCTGATTAATCTCAGCAAATATAAAAATAAATGGCTGATTCTCCGTTGGATGCCCTTGTTGTAAGCGGTTGATGCCAGAAGGTTTCCACAATGCCCATGTGGAGCCAGGTGTTTGTTGAAACTTGTTTTCGTAAACGCATGGTATCGGGCGCTCAAAAATGGAAGTCATGAGCAATCATATCTATGAACTGAAGGTATATGATCCCTTCCTGCTCGCTGGTGCGCTGATTGTATGCGTAACAGGCGCGTGGATTACGATGCGGCTGGTAACCCGGGTGGCGCAGACCCGTGGCCGTCAGCGGCTGGGCTGGTACTGCCTTGCCAGCATGGCGGGGGCGAGTTTCGTGTGGTGCACGCATTTTGCCGCCATGCTGGCCTATCACTGCAATGCCCATGTACATCTTGACCCGCTGAACACGGGGCTTTCGCTGCTGGTCATGCTGGTTGCCATGCCGCTGGCGGTGATGCTGGCCGTGCGCCTGTATGGCCGTGGCGGCTGCATGCTCGGTGGCCTGGTGCTCGGGCTTGGCATTGCCGGCATGCATTATGCCGGCATGGCCGCCTACGGGGTTGATGCGCCCGTGGTGTGGAGCGGCCTGCTTGTGGCGGTGTCGATCGTAATCGGCATTGCACTGTCCGCCACTGCCCTTGTGCTGGCATTGCGGCCGGTCAATCCACGCCGCGAGGTCGAGACGACGCTGGCCCTCGTCGGCGCTGTCGCCGGGCTGCATTTTACCGGCATGGAGGCCATGCATGTGGTGGCCATGCCCCAGCACATGCTGGCTATGCACGATAACGGGCAGTTTCTGGCGTTGGGGCTCTCGGTCATCGGGGGTACGATGCTCATGCTTATTGCCGGTATCGCCTCGTTCGTCATTGATGGCAGCGCACGGCAGGAATCCTATGAGGAACTGCATCGCATGGCCATGTCGGACGGGCTGACCGGCCTGCCCAACCGCATCAGCTTCAATGAGCGGCTGCAGAACGAAGTCAGCCGGGCCGACCGCGATGGCGAACAGTTTGCCGTTATTGGCATTGACCTGAACAAGTTCAAGGAAATCAACGATACCCGAGGCCATGCCGCAGGTGATATCGTGCTCACCACGCTGGCCGAGCGCTTCAGTGCCCTGCTTGCGGATGGCGAGTTCGTGGCCCGTCTTGGCGGTGATGAGTTCATCGCCATCCACCGCACGTCCGACAGCGCCGAACTGCATGGTTTTGTCGAGCGGATCCAGCAGGCGCTCAACCAGCCGATCCCCATCGAGGATTACGTGGTGACCAGTGGCGGCAGTATTGGCGTTGCGGTCTACCCCGTGGATGCGACCGACAGCGAGACCCTGATCTCGCGCGCGGACATGGCCATGTATCGCGCCAAGACCGACCCGCATCATACCATCTGGTATTATGAAAGCGCGCTCGACCAGAGTATGCGCGAACGCCGTGCACTTGGCGGGGACCTGAGGGCCGCCATGGCCAACGGGCAGCTTTCGCTGTTCTATCAGGTGCAGACCGTAGTGGCCACGGGCGAGGTTTCGGGTTACGAGGCGCTGCTGCGCTGGGAGCACCCCGAACGCGGGGCGATCGAACCGCGCGAGATCCTGCAGATTGCCGATGAGAGCGGCCTGATCATCAAGCTCGGTGAATGGGTGCTCAGGACCGCCTGCGAGGCGGCGGCAGGGTGGGATGAAAACATCCGGGTCGCGGTCAATATGTCCGCTGCCCAGTTTCTCCAGCCCCGCTTTGTCGTGGCCGTGCAGGAAAACCTTGCCCGCAGCGGGCTTGCGCCCGATCGCCTTGTCATCGAGATCACGGAAGACACCGTGCAGCGCAATCTTGACCGCGCGCTTGCCATGGCCAACAGCCTGCAGGCCCTTGGGGTGCGCCTTGCACTTGATGAGTTTGGCGGTACCCATTCGGTGCTGCACATGTTGCGCGTGTTTCCGTTCAGCAAGCTCAAGATCGATCGTTCGCTCATGCAGCAGGTCGATACCGCCCCGGTGGTGGCGCAGCTTGTGCGCTCCATCCTGCTCATGGGCCACGCGCTGCGCATATCGGTGCTGGCGCAGGGGATCGAAACCAGAGGCCAGTTCAGCATAGCCTCCGCCGAAGGGTGCGACGAAGGCCAGGGCTACCTGATCGGCCACCCCGCGCAGTCGGCCCAGGGCGCAGCCATGACAGGGGTGGGATCTCCCGCCGCTTCCATACGCGCCGTCTCTTCTCCCGTATTCAGTCCTGATACCTGAGAGACGCGAATTTTTCATGAAACAGCAAGAGCATGTAATGAACCCTCACGATGCCTCCGCGATGACGTCTGGACAGACCCCCGCCAGCGAACTTGACATGACTGCCGATGTCAGCCTCCAGCTGCTTGAGCAGGCGACGGACGGTGTGGTCATCATCAACGAACGCAACGAGGTGGTCTTTTTCAATCCGGCGGCCGAGAAGCTGTGGGGCTATTCCGAGAGCGAAGTGCTGGGTCGTAACGTGAGCTGCCTCGTGCCGTCGGTCTATCGTGGCGATCATGACAGCTACATCTACAAGAACCGCAAAACGGGCGTGAACCGCATTGTCGGCACCTCGCGCGAGGTAACGTTCGAGAACAAGGCGGGTGACTACATCTCGGGCGAGATGTCGATCTCGACCGCACTGCTCGGGCCGGAACAGAAACGTTATTACATGGCCTTTATGAAAGGCGTGACCGAGGAGAGCCACCGCCGCAAGCTGCTCGACCTGCAGAATACGGTGTTCCAGGCCATCTCCAACGACATGCTGGTTGAAGACGTGGCCGATCTGGTGTGCCGTGAGGTGGAAAGCTTCGTGCCCAACACGGTCTCGGTCATCATCTTGCTTGATGAGAACAACCGCCTGAGCATCCTGTCGGGCCCCGGCCTGCCGCGCCGTTATGCCGCGGCACTCGAGAACATGGCCCTGACCGAAGGCGACCTTGCGGCACTGGGCAATGACTTGTCGGAAGCCAACAGCATCGTGTGGGACAGCTACCGCTCGCTCGGCATCTCGCTGGGGCTGCACAACTGCTGGGCCTCGGCCATCAAATCGCGCAACGGGCGCATTTCGGGCATTTTCGCGCTGTATTCACGCAACCAGTACAAGCTGAGCGACTGGCCGCAGAAGATCGTGTCGGGCTGCGTGCCCTTCTGTAGCGTGGTGATCGAGAACTACGAGGCGCAGCAGCATATCTCCCAGTTGGCCAACCACGATTCACTGACCGGCTTCCTCAACCGCACCGCCATCCACACGGTCATCAAGTCGATGATCGACCGCCCGGGTGACAATGAGTTCGCGGTGTTCATGATCGATATCGACCGTTTCCGCGATATCAACGACACGCTCGGCCACATGAATGGCGATGCCTTCCTCAAGGCGGTGGCCCAGCGGCTCAAGGACCTGTCGCGCAGCAATTACATCCTCAGCCGATCGGGCGGCGATGAGTTTGTCATCGTCGTGCCCGACTGCGATGAAGACAAGGCCGTGAGTTTTGCAGAGAGCCTGATCAAGGCCATGCAGGAACCCATCGAGATCGCGGGTAACCTGCTTGTTGTCTCCCTAGGCATCGGCATCAGCCTGTTCCCTGAGAACGGGCCGGATAGCGAATCCCTGCTTGGCCATGCCGAGATTGCCATGCGCCGGTGCAAGAAAGAGGCGCGTGGCGGCTACTGCGTGTCCAGCACGGCCGATAACCGCGCCGCCCAGGACCGGCTGCTGCTCGGCTCGGCGCTGCGGGATTCACTGGCCAAGGGCATGCTCAACCTGCATTACCAGCCGCAGGTCGATATCCAGACCGGCAAGCTGTATGGCGTGGAGGCGCTCTCGCGCTGGAAGCACCCGACGCTGGGTAACATCTACCCCTCGCGCTTCATTGCGGTGGCGGAGGATACCGGACAGATCGAGACGATCGGCACCTGGTCGCTGGAGGAAGCGACAAGGCAGATCCTCGACTGGGAGCGCGCCGGGCTTTACGTGCCGACCGTTTCGGTCAACCTGTCGGCGGCGCATTTCCGCAATCGCGGGCTGCCCGCGCTGATCGAGCGCATCCTCAAGGACCGCCACATCTCGCCGGACCGCCTGTGCGTGGAAATTACGGAAAGCGTGATGATGGACGAAAACGAGGATACGATGGAAGGCCTTGCCGCCATCCGTAACCTTGGGGTTGGTCTGTCGATGGATGATTTCGGCACGGGGTATTCGTCGCTTTCGAGGCTGACGCGCCTGCCGCTGACCGAGATCAAGATCGATCGCAGCTTCATCATGAACCTCGAGCATGATGCCAACGCCCAGGCCGTGACCACGGCGGTGATCGGCATCGGCAACCGCCTGGGCATGACCGTCGTGACCGAAGGTGTCGAGACCGAGGCCCAGCTTAAGCTGCTGCAGGGGCTGAACTGCGATGTGGTGCAGGGCTATCTGTTCGCGCGGCCGATGCCGCCGGCGGAACTGCTTGAATGGTCGCAGGGGCCAGCCAAGACGCTTGCGCTCGAACTGATTGCCTCTGATAAGGCCGAAAGCAAAACCAAGAAATAGTTTCGCCGCAATTTCTGGCTTGTTCGCTGTCCCCATGCCTGGTTGGAAACAGGCCTGCTTAACCTTGGATCCCTATGAAAACGCAGAATCCCACCCCTTCGCCAGCTGTCGTGGCCATTCCTGAAATCAGTTTTGAACTGTTACATCAGGCACATGACGGCATGGTTATCATCGATGACCATAATACGATCCTCTATGCCAATCCGGCAGCCGAGACGTTATGGGGCTACGACCCGGGCGAGCTCACGGGGCGGCCCGTGGGGGAACTCATGGCTGCATCTGTGGAAAATGGGGCAGCACCCTTTGACATCGATGCCTCGGTCCAGGCGGTTGAGCCGGTATCGGGGGAGGTCACGTTCGAGAACCGCAGCGGCGACTACATCTCTGCCGAGGTCAGCCTGACGGCGGCGCGCGTAGGGGCCGGCGGCCGCCGTTACCGCCTGATGATGGTGCATGGCACTACCGGCGCGGGCCATCGCAGCCGGGTGGTCGAACTGCAGAACACGGTGTTCCGCTCGCTGTCGAGCGAGATCCAGATCCAGGACGTGGCGGACATGGTCTGCCGCGAGGTCGAGACGCTGGTGCCCAATACGGTTGCCGTGCTGATCCTGCTTGATGAGCAGAGCCGCCTGCGCATCCTGTCGGGTCCCGGCATGCCGCGCCGCTTTGCCGCAGCCCTGGAAGACATGCGCCTGACCGAGGCCGATATTGCCGCCCTCGCCAATGACCTGAACGAGGCGACCACCATCGTCTGGGACAGCTACCGCTCGGTTGGCATCTCGCTGGGGCTGCATCATTGCTGGGCTTCGGCCATCCGCACGCGCAACGGGCGCATTACGGGCATTTTTGCGCTGTATTCGCGCTCCGAGCGCAACCGGGGCGGCTGGCCTGCGCAGATCGTGAACAGCTGCGTGCCGTTCTGTGGCGTGCTGATCGAGCAGCATGAGGCGCGCCAGCACATCTCGCAGCTGTCGAATTACGACCCGCTGACCGGCTTCCTCAACCGTACGGCGGTGCACAAGGTCATCCGCTCGCTGATCGGCCAGCCGGGTGATAATCATTTCGCGCTGTATATGATCGATATCGACCGCTTCCGCGATATCAATGATGCGCTGGGCCATATCAATGGCGATGGCTTCCTGAAATCCGTTTCCGAGCGGCTCAAGGGTGTGTCGCGCAGCAATTACGTGCTCAGCCGTTCCGGCCCGAACGAGTTCCTGATCATCGTGCCCAACACGCGCCGGGATGATGCGCTCAGATTTGCCGATATCCTGCACGGCTGCGTCAAGCAGCCCATCGAGATTGGCGGCAACATGATCGTGCCGACGCTGGGCATCGGCATCAGCCTGTTCCCCGAGAACGGGCCGGATGGCGAATCCCTGCTCAGCTATGCCGAGCAGGCCATGCGGCACGCCAAGCGCTCGGGGCTGGGCATGACCCACCTTGCCCGCTCGGAAGACAACAAGGCCGCGCAGGACCGGCTGCTGCTGGGCTCGGCACTGCGTGAATCGCTGGCGCAGGGCCTGCTCAACCTGCAGTACCAGCCTCAGATCGACGTGCGCAACAACACGCTGTATGGTGTTGAGGCGCTGTCACGGTGGAACCATCCCACGCTGGGCAACATCTACCCCTCGCGCTTCATTGCCGTGGCGGAAGAGACAGGGCAGATCGAGGCCATTGGCACCTGGTCGCTGGAGCGCGCCGTGCGGCAGATCCTTGAATGGGATGCCCACGGCATTTACGTGCCCACCGTGGCGGTCAATCTTTCTGCCGGTCACTTCCGCAACCGCAACCTGCCCGGCTTCATTGCCCGCCTGCTCAGTGACAGCAAGCTCGAGCCCCATCGCCTGACGGTCGAGATTACCGAGAGCGTGATGATGACTGAAAACGAGGACACGAACATGGTCCTCCAGTCCATCCGCAACCTTGGCGTGGCGCTGTCGATGGATGATTTTGGCACGGGATATTCGTCGCTTTCAAGGCTGACGCGCCTGCCGCTGACCGAGATCAAGATCGATCGCAGCTTCATCATGAACCTCGAGCACGATGCCAACGCCCAGGCCGTGACCACGGCCGTGATCGGCATTGGCGGCCGTCTTGGCATGACGGTGGTGACCGAAGGCGTGGAAACCGTGCGCCAGCTTGACCTGCTGTGCCAGCTTGGGTGCGACGTGGTGCAGGGCTACCTGTTCGCCCGCCCCATGCCGCCTGAAAAGCTGGAGGAATGGCTGCGTGATGATCGTCTCGCCGCCGTGCTGAAGGAAGCCAAGGAAAGTCGCGCCGCCGCCAGCGAATAAGGCGCACACCTGCATCTGTATCCATGATCCGCACCCCGGCCCGCAAGGACCGGGGTGTCTTTGTATGGGCGGTTTGCACACAGCCGGGTGCATGCCATACAGGCAGGATCAGCAACCCCCTGCGCCCGCCTGCCGCATGCCGCCGGTTGCGGGTTCATGGCCACAGGATAATTCCATGACCCTACCCATTTTTGATCTTTGTCTGAAAAATGGCAGCGTTGTCCTGCCTGACGCCACGGTCGTGACCGATGTTTACGTGCGTGACGGGCGTATTGCCCGCATTGGCGGCCAGGGCGATGCGGGCCGGGTCATTGACTGCACGGGGCTGACTGTCCTGCCGGGCGTGATCGACACGCAGGTCCATTTTCGTGAGCCGGGGCTGACAGCTGCGGAAGATCTGGCCACCGGCAGCCTCGCCGCCGTGATGGGTGGCGTGACCGCCGTGTTTGAAATGCCCAACACCAAGCCTGCCACCGACTGCCCCGAGGCGGTTGTGGCCAAGCTTGAGCATGCGCGCGGGCGCATGTGGTGCGACCATGCCTTTTACGTTGGGGCCACGACCGATAACGCCGATCGCTGCGCCGAACTGGAAATGTTGCCGGGCACGGCGGGGATCAAGATTTTCATGGGTTCTTCCACCGGCAACCTGCTGGTGTCCGATGATGCGGTGCTTGAGCGGGTGCTGCGCTCGGGCCGCCGCCGTGTCGCGATCCATGCCGAGGACGAGACCCGCCTGCTTGAGCGCATGAATGAGCGCAGGGCAGGCGATCCGTCGAGCCACCCGGTCTGGCGCGATGATGAAACGGCCATGCGCGCAACACAGCGCATCGTGCAACTGGCGCGGCGCACGGGGCGGCGCATCCATGTGCTGCATATCACCACACCGGCTGAATATGAGTTCCTGGCAGGTCACAAGGACATTGCCAGTTGCGAGGTCACGCCGCAGCACCTGACGCTGGCGGCCGAGGATGCCTATCCCCGGCTGGGCACGCTGGCGCAGATGAATCCGCCCATCCGTGGCCAGAAATATCGTGATGGACTGTGGTACTGGCTGGGCCAGGGCGTGCCCGACATTATCGGTTCCGACCATGCGCCCCATCCGCTCGCGGCCAAGCAGCGCGCCTATCCCGATACCCCTTCGGGCATGCCGGGGGTGCAGACCCTGCTGCCGCTCATGCTTGACCACGTAGCCAAGGGGAGGCTGTCGCTGCGCCGGCTGGTGGACATGACATCGGCTGGCCCGCAGCGCCTGTTCGGGCTGGTGCGCAAGGGACGCATCGCGGTGGGGTATGACGCGGATTTCTCGGTGGTCGATCTGGCTGCGCGCTGGACGGTGCAGCAGGAATGGCTGGCCTCCAAATGTGGCTGGTCGCCTTTTGTTGGCGCAGAACTGACCGGTCGCCCCATGGGCACCATCATCCGCGGCAATGTAGTCATGTGGGAAAATCAGGTCGCGCCCACCGCGCAGGGTGCGCCGCTGTTGTTTGAAGCTACGGATCGCCCGCTGACCGCCTGAATGCGGTGACCTGAAAAGATTGCATAAGCACAAGATAATCAAAAAGTCTGGACGCCGCTTTTCTGAAGGAAGGCGGCGTTATTTTAATATATTTAAGTAAATATTTGTAAAATCTGTTAACAGAAGCCTTATGCATTGCAGGTCATTGCATTGAAAGGCGTTCTTGCGTCTATCCAGACAACATGCCCAAGACGTGGCAGGCCGGTTTTTTAAACCGGCCAGACAGGCCATGAGTGGATTTTGTGAGGAGCGTGTTGATTTTCAATCAGATGCCGGTGCCTGTAGCCCATCCGGGCAGGCAATTGGTCGATTGTTTTTCAGGCATGTCACGGTTTGACGCCAAACCTTTAAGGCCAAAGGTGGTTATGGAGGAGGCTTCACCCGCAAGGCCAGCTTCTATGCATCGTAACGTGCCTGTGCACATGCTTCCTGAGCCCGATAACGCGTATTGCGCACAAGGATGATCATCACGGCGTCTGTATCCATGATTTCAAGGCATTGTTAGATCAAAAAAACTTTTTGAATCAGTTATTTATTATAATAACATTGCATATACTGTATATATCCCTATATCCGTAATTCTTTATTTAAAAAGAAAGTATTAATATTAGTTTCACCAGAAATATTCATACAATTGTAAAAAAAATGCAAATTGCATCCCTTAGACATGTAATGTAATGATTTGAAAAATTTTGAAACGTTTTGAAACATGGGAACAATGGATTATAGAAGTAATTATCTTACGCCATTATGTTTTTCATCTCTCATGGCCTGTGTTTCAAGCTGCGTGTTTTTTCCGGGGTTCATGAGCTTCGATTCCTTTTACCAGTATGGGCAGGCCCTTGGGCTGGAACCCCTTAACGATGCCCATCCACCCATCATGGCCTATATCTGGGGGGTGCTATGTCATGTGGTGAAATCACCCGGAACATTGCTGTTTTTTGATCAGATCATTTACTGGGCGGCCATTTTTCTCTTTTCGTGCGCCGTGTTCGTACGGCCATGGCATCGTGTGATCATGATTGCGGTCTTGGGCCTCTGGCCGCCGCTTTACATCATTTCGCTCCATCTATGGGCTGATGCGGGCATGATGGCCTTTCTGGCGCTTGCTGTTGCATGCCTGGCGATCCAGAGCACCGACGAGAGAAAACGCTGGCTTGTCATGGCAGGGATAGCCTTATTTGTTGCTGCGGCCTTACGGCATAATGCCATAACCGGCGTTATTCCTTTGCTCTGTTATATTGCATGGCGTTTTGCAAAGAATTTTCCTGTACCAGTTTCGGCCTTTATAAAAATTCTCTGTTCTTTATCCCTGATTTTGGTGATTGGCCTGAAAACCCTGACAATTGGCATCCAGCACCTGCCGCAACTGGGCTCAATTTTTGTATGGGATCTGGTGGCGATCAGTGTGGCTGAAAATAAAGATGTCATTCCTGATTATGTTTCAAAGAAAGCCGGCCCGAATTTTGTCGGGCGCTTACGCTCTCACTGGAGCCCTGACGTAAATATACCTGGATTCAGTGAAGTTTCTCCTGACGTAACCCCTGTGCAGGAAAAGCAACTGATCAAGGACTGGATTATAGCAGTAATTAATAATCCTGGTGCATATCTTGCCCATCGGATGCACGTGGTTGGAAATATTCTCGACCTGAGGCATGGTGTTTATTACCCATATCAATATATTGGTATAGATCAACCAAATCCATATGGAATTGATTTCACTTTCAAAAATCTTGTTCATAAAATAATGCACTCAGTATTCGATAAAGAAACAAAGTTGATAATATATAGGGTATGGATTTATGATTTGTTGGCGTTGTTGTTAATATTTTTCTATTTATATAAATTATTAGTTACCCATGAAGCGGGTTATTTTGGTGCATTGCCTGCCATAACCGCATTAAGCGGCATTATGATAGAACTGCCCCTCTTCATTCTTGCTCCGGCATGTGATTACCGATATTCGATCTGGGTTGTTTTCAGTGCCATTCTTGCGCTTGTCCTGACAATCTGTGGACGGTACATGAAAAATCGGGTTTCTAATTCTACTGCCCTTGAGGCTGTGAGTATTGAAGCATAATGCTCGTACTTCTCTGACGGTACCAGAAAATCATGAAAACCGTCCGTTGGAGGTTCTTCGGTGGGGGCTTGCCCTTCGGACGGATCAGGTAGTGTCATAAAAGACAGACTGCCTCATGCTCATTACAAACACCAATGTAGTCCGGCCCGTTATCCAGAACCTCACAGGCCCTAAAACCTGCCAGGTGCCACTTTCTTGAAAGGAGCACTTTTTTTGAAGTTTTCCAAAGGACGGTGCGGCAGGAATGGCTGGCCCCGAAATGTGGCCGGTCGCCTTTTGCGGGCGAAGAACTGACCGGTCGCCCCATGGGCATCATCATCCGCGGCAATGTGGTCATGTGGAAAAACGAGATCGCGCCCACCGCGCAGGGTGAGCCGCTGCTGTTTGAAGCCATGGATCGCCCGCGCGAAGCCTGACACCACGGATGAAGCGCCTGTTACGGGCTGTCAGGCCTGGATTGGGGGGGCGGTGGGGTCAAACAGGCCCGCCAGATAGGTCGAAACTCCCGCCGTGCTGCCCGGACTGGCGACTTCCAGCAGACTCATGCCCTCCACGATGGAAAGGATAGCCGCCGCCCGCCCAGGCTGGGCACCCGTGGGCGGTGTGGTCAGGCGTGAGTCGATCCATGCCATCCAGGTCCGGACCACATCGCGCGCGATGCTGTCATAGGGCTGGACCCCTCTGGCGCCACGGGCGATGACATCGGTCCATACCTGCATGAAGGGGGCCACGTCCGCCTCATGAGCCAGCGAGAGCACACGGGTCAGGAACTGCCCGGGTGAAAGGCGTGGCCCTGTACTGTGCTCCGCCAGCAGGCGGCTCAGGCGATTACTGATTTCATGCAGTACGGCCAGAATCATCTGCTCACGGGTCGTAAAATAATAAAGCAGCATGCGGTCACTGGTGCCCAGTCTGGCTGCCAGGGCGCGCACGCTCATATCCCCCAACCCTTCATGCAGGATAATTGTTGCAATCTCAGCAGTCAGGGCCGCGTGGCGGGTCGCCTTATCGCCCCGGGCGGTGGGGCGCTTGACGCGCGGGCCGTCTTTAGGCGTTTTCATGCAGAAAATGTAGCATGTGCTACATAGTTCTGATATGTAGTGGGTGCTACATAAGAAAGGACGAACCATGATGCTCCGCCCACGGCAGATCGTGATCTGCACATCGCTTGCCGTTTCCTTCTGGTTGCTGGCGACACTCTATATTCGCTTCATGCCTGTGTTCGTGACCGATCCCCTGCAGGGGAATATCGGGTTCATGACCAGCATTCCGGTCTGCTGGTTCTGTATCTGGCTGACCGTCCGCCTGGCCCGGCTCGAGCCGCAGCAGATCCTTGCGGGCTGCCTGCTTGTACTGGCCGATGCCATGATGATTGACGGCATCGTGCTGCGCTGGTTTCACGCAGTCTACACAACTGATGAACGGACCGCACGCCTTGGCGCGGCGTGGCTGCTATGGGGATATGGGATTAGTGCGTGGATTGCCCTTTTCGTGGCAAACCGCAGGGCCCGCCTGCATCAGGCCCCTGACAGGTGATCATGGGCGCATACGATCACGCCCCGCCTGCCATATGCAGCGGATGACCTGATGAGTGCAGCAATTTCAATGAATTGAATGGTGCCCAAGACCGGGATCGAACCAGTGACACTGCGATTTTCAGTCGCATGCTCTACCAACTGAGCTACTTGGGCACCGGGCCGTTGGTCCGGCTAGGTCATGGGGCAGGGCCGCATGACGTTGGAAAAGCGTTTAACCCACCTCATCATCGGGATCAACCCGTCTTGTGTATTTTTCATCCATTTCGGAGGGAATTTCAGTAGAGGGCACGCGATACTGCCCCGAGAACCAGCGCCCGAGGTCCACATCCGCGCAGCGCCGCGAGCAGAACGGCCGGTAGCGCGGGTGGGCCGGCTGGCCACAGATGGGGCAGGGGGCGGCTTTGGGGGCTAGCGCGGTCATGGTTCAAATCTCCAGCCATGGGCGGGCAGGGCCGTGTCGGCAACGGGCTGGAGCACGCGCCCGGTCAGGCGCATGAAGTCTTCCACCCAGGCCGGATGGTCCTGCATCATCTGCATGATACCATAACCACAGGCCAGCCGCACGGGCTGGCCGTTGGGCGGCATGCCGCGATAGGCCTGCATCTGCCCGCGCAGGGCATGCAGCATGCGGCCCTCGCGCGAATGGAACAGCTCATGCAGCGGAGGGTGCACGCGCGGGCGCACGATCTCGGCCAGGCCCAGCGCCGTAAAACCCAGAAAGCGCGGGCGCAGCGGGTCATCGCGCAGCACGGTCTCGATCGTGTCACCCAGCGCGCGGCGCTTGCGGATGGCAAGCCCCGCCACGTCAACCACAATTGCGCCCGACAGGTTGCGCAGCCGCAACTGGCGCATCAGGTCGGGCAGGGCATCGCGGTTGGCAGCAAACTGCGCGGTCTGCTTGGGGCGGCGGTCCATGCTGGTGGCCGCTCCCCCATCCATGTCGATCGCAACAAGGGCCGGGGTGGGCGTAATGCTGGCCGACATGCCGCCGGGCAGGGGCACGGTGGCTTCCTCCAGCGCATCGGCCTGCGCGCGCAGGTCGCTGTCAAAGGCGGAACTGGCGCGTGACAGGCGCGGGTGCAGGCTGGCAGGCAGCAAGGTAGCAATAGCTGCGTCATCAATGACGATGGGGGCATCGGGGTAACGGGTGGCCAGCCGCTCCAGCGGGGTGGGACCGCGTCGTAACAGCCGGGGATCGGCACCGCCGGGCAGGTCGGGGGGCAGGTTGCGCGCGCCAAGCCGCACGCCCTTGCCGCCCTGTGCGCTGCGGGTGACGGTGACAAGTACCGTCTGCCCCTGCGTCAGAGGACCAAGCCCTTCCGAATCGGGCAGGAAGCCCGCCTGTTCCTGCCCTGGCAGGGTGACAAACGTGCCCCCGAGCGCAGGCGCATGCGCGCTGACACGGGCGCGGTAAATATCGCCCACCCCATCGGGCATGTCAGGCCGCCACAGGGCGAATTCCTGCAACACGCCATCAAGGGCTACGGCAATGCGGATTTCACCCGGGCTGCTGCTGGCGCAGATGCGCGCGCTCACGAAAGCCAGCTTCCCTTCTGCCCGCGCAGCAACTGGGCGGTCTCGAACAGGGGCAGGCCCACAATGCCGGTATAGCTGCCCGACAGAAAGCGCACGAACGCTGCCGCATGGCCCTGTATGGCGTAGCCGCCCGCCTTGCCCTGCCAGTCGCCTGCGGCAATGAGCGCATCGATCTGTGTGGGGGTCAGGCGCGAGAAAGTGACCGTGCTGGCCACAATGCGGCTGCCTGCACGCCCTGCCGCCCATGCAGCGGTGGGGCGCAGGGCGATGGCGGTAAAAACGGTATGGCGGCGGCCCGAAAGCCGTTCGAGGCAGGCGCGCGCCGTCTGCTCATCTTCCGCCTTGGGCAGGATGCGGCGGCCAAGGGCCACGACCGTATCGGCTGCCAGCACGAGTGCGGGGCCTTCGATCTGACCAGCCACATGCGCCGCCTTTTCAGCGGCGAGGCGCCCGGCGTAGGTGCGGGGCAGTTCATCGCGCCCGGGCGTTTCATCGATATTGGCTGGAAAGACCTGACCGGGCACAAGCCCGATCTGGCGCAGCAGGTCAAGCCTGCGGGGTGAAGCCGAGGCAAGGACAAGCCGCGCCTCCGCCGCCGCGCCATCGGGCGCGGGGGTTCCGGTCATGACCGACAAGGGCGGCTTACTTGAAGCGGAAGGTGATGCGACCCTTTGTCAGGTCATAAGGCGTCATTTCCACATTCACGCGGTCACCGGCGAGCACGCGGATGCGGTTCTTGCGCATCTTGCCGCTGGTATGCGCGAGGATGGTGTGCTCGTTGTCCAGTGTAACGCGGAACATGGCATTGGGCAGCAGTTCGGTAACCGTGCCGCTGAATTCGATCATGTCTTCTTTAGACATCGTGTCCTTCAATCATCAAAAGTGCCGTCCTGCCGCGGGCCCGCGGCGCAGTACGGTTGGTTTATGTGGGGAGACTCGCCGCCGGGGTCAAGTTCCGTTATTGCGCGCCATCAGGTCCAGCCAGCCGTACCGCCACACTCAGGGCATGGGCATCAAGCCCTTCGGCCTCGGCAAGGCTTACGGCGGCAGGCCCGATCTTACGCAGCGACTCGGCCTGCGCCTCGATGAACGTGGTGCGCTTGATAAAGTCGAACACCGAAAGCCCTGACGAGAACCGCGCCGTGCGGCTGGTGGGTAGTACATGGTTCGGCCCGCCCACGTAATCACCGATTGCTTCGGGGCAGTAGCGCCCCACGAAGATCGCGCCCGCATGCCGTACGCGGTCAAAGACCGGCTGCGGGTTGTCGATCATGAGCTCCAGATGCTCCGGCGCGATCTCGTTTACAAGGTCGGCGGCTTCATCAAGGTTGCGCACGGTAATGATCGCGCCATGCGCATCCCAGCTGGCGCGGGCAATTTCGGCGCGCGGCAGGGTTTCAAGTTCTCTGGCTACCGCCTGCTCCACTTTCTGCGCCATGCCAGCATCGGGCGTGATCAGGATGGACTGGGCCATGGGGTCATGCTCGGCCTGGGCCAGCAGGTCGAGCGCAATGGCGCGGGGGTCGTTATTGCCGTCGGCAATCACCACCACCTCCGACGGGCCTGCAATGCTGTCAATGCCCACCGTGCCGAACACCTGCCGCTTGGCTTCGGCCACATAGGCATTGCCTGGCCCCACCACGCGGTCAACCGGGGCGATGGTGACGGTGCCGTATGCCATGGCGCCCACGGCCTGGGCCCCACCCACGCGGTAGATCTCGGTCACACCCGCGCGGCGGGCGGCGGCGAGCACGAGCGGGTTGAGCACGCCATCGGGCGTGGGCACGCACATGGCAATGCGCTCGACACCGGCCACATGGGCGGGGATGGCGTTCATCAGCACGGAGGAAGGATAGGCCGCCTTGCCGCCGGGCACGTACAGCCCCACCGAGTCCAGCGCCGTCCAGCGCATGCCCAGTGTCACACCCGCGCCATCGACATATTTCATGTCGGTGGGCATCTGCGCCTTGTGAAAGGATTCGATGCGGGTGGCGGCGACTTCCAGCGCCTCAAGCAGGGCAGGGCTCACCTCGGCGCAGGCGGCCTCGACTTCCTCGGGCGTGATGCGCAGGGTAGCGGGGGTGACGTTGGTGCGGTCAAATCTGTTGGTGAACGCGCACAGCGCTTCATCGCCGCGCTTGCGCACGGCCGCGAGGATCTCGGTCACGGGGCCATCGACGCGGGCGGTGTCGCTGTCGCGCTCAGCCAGCAGGCGTTTGAATTCGGCGCGGAAATCCGCCTGGGTGCTTGTAAGGCGCTTCATGCCTTGTGCTCCTTGGCCAGTGCTGCGCGGAAACGGTTTATGATCGCGGTAATGCGCTCGGGCCGGGTTTTCAGCGCCGTGCGGTTCACGATCAGGCGGCTGGTGATATGGGCGATGGTCTGGGTTTCCTCCAGCCCGTTGGCGCGCAGCGTGGAGCCGGTATCGACCAGATCGACAATCAGGTGCGAAAGATCGAGCACCGGGGCCAGCTCCATCGCGCCATGCAGATGCACGATGGAGGCATTGATGCCGCGTGCCGCGAAATGCCGCCGCGTAAGCGAGGGGTATTTGGTCGCCACCCGCACCTGCGAGAGGCGGTTGGGGTTATCTTCCTGCCCGCTGCGGTCCTTGGGCTGGGCGATGGAAATGCGGCACCCGCCAATGCCCAGGTCAAGCGGGGCATAGATTTCGGGGTAGTCGAACTCCATCAGCACATCGGCGCCGCAGATGCCGATCTGCGCCCCGCCAAAGGCCACGAAGGTCGCCACATCGAACGAGCGCACGCGCACCACGTCAATGCCGGGGTCGTTGGTCTCGAAACGCAGCAGGCGGCTTTTGTCGTCGTTGAAGTCCGGGCCGGGCACGATGCCCGCCATATGCAGAAGCGGCGCCGCGGCTTTGAGGATACGGCCCTTGGGCAGGGCGAGTACCAGCGGGCTATCCGTTTCCGGAATGGCGGTCTGGGCCGGTGACAGGACGGTCAATGCATTCTCCGCACGTGAAGGCAGGCCCACCGCAATCGCGGGCGGGCCGAAAGTGACATGCGCGCATACCACATTCCGCCATCATGCAGGAAGCGCCCTTTTGTCAGGCCAGATGCCTCAGCCTGAAACGCGTTCGATATGGGCACCTACCTGTGCGAGCTTGCGCTCGACCGCCTCATAGCCACGGTCAAGGTGATAGACCCGGCTCAGGATCGTCTCGCCATGGGCGGCAAGCCCTGCCAGAATCAGCGAGAACGAGGCCCGCAGGTCGGTCGCCATGACCGGCGCGCCCGAGAGCGAATGCACGCCGCGGATGATGGCCGATGAGCCATGCACGTTGATGCGCGCGCCCATGCGATTGAGTTCGGGCACATGCATGAAGCGGTTCTCGAAAATGGTCTCGGTCACCATCGAGGCTCCTTCCGCCACCGAGAGCAGGGCCATGAACTGCGCCTGCATGTCGGTGGGGAAGCCGGGATAGGGCTCGGTCATGATATCGACCCCGCGCAGCGCGCCGGTGCGCTGCACGCGCACGGCCCCTTCCTCCTGCACCATTTCCACGCCCGCTTCCTCCAGCGCGCGCACCACGGCGCCCAGATGCTCGACCTGCCCGCCCACAAGGCGCAGTTCGCCGCCGGTAATGGCGGCGGCACAGGCATAGGTGCCGCACTCGATGCGGTCGGGCATGACGCGGTAGCGCGCACCATGCAGGCCCTCGACCCCGTCGATCACCAGCTTGCCGGTGCCAATGCCGGTAATGCGCGCGCCCATGGCGTTGAGGCAGCCGACCAGATCGCCAATTTCGGGCTCGCGCGCGGCGTTGACGATCTCGGTGCGGCCTTTTGCCAGGCACGCGGCCATGAGCAGGTTCTCGGTCGCCCCCACCGAGGCAAACGGCAGGATGACCCGCTCGCCCTTCAGCCCGTTCGGGGCCTCGGCATGGATGTAGCCGTTCTCGAGCGTGATTTTCGCGCCCAGCGTTTCCAGCGCCTTGAGGTGCAGGTCAACGGGGCGGGTGCCGATGGCGCAGCCACCGGGCAGCGACACGCGGGCTTCGCCACAGCGCGCTAGTAGCGGGCCGAGCACAAGGATCGACGCCCGCATCATGGAGACGATGTCGTACGGTGCTTCCGTATTGGTAATCTCGCCACCGACCGAAAGCGTGCCGCCATCGCCGCTCACGTCTTCCACATTCAGGCCGTGCTGCTCGAGCAGGCGGCGCATGGTGCGGATATCGGCAATGCGGGGCACGTTTTCGAGCACCAGCTTCCCGGGCGTGAGCAGGCCCGCCACCAGCAGCTTGAGGGCGGAGTTCTTGGCCCCGCCAATAACGATGTCGCCACGCAGCGGGTGGCCGCCGTGGATGATGAAACGGTCCATAGGCTTGCGGTTCCTGCTTACATGCGCGGTGGGGCGACGCCGATCTGCCCCATGTATTTGCCCTTGCGGTCGGCGTAGCTGACCTCGCACGGCGAGGCCCCCTGAAAGAACAGGAACTGGCAGATGCCCTCATTGGCATAGATGCGCGCGGGCAGCGGCGTGGTGTTGCTGATCTCGATCGTGACCTGCCCCTCCCATTCCGGCTCCAGCGGGGTCACGTTGACGATGATGCCGCAGCGCGCATAGGTGGATTTGCCCAGGCACACCACCAGCGTGTCACGCGGAATGCGAAAATACTCCACCGTATGCGCCAGCACGAAGCTGTGGGGCGGAATGGTGCAGCAGTCGCCGTGGCGGGTGACAAAGCTGTTCTCGGCAAAGTTCTTGGGGTCGACCACCGCGTTGTCCACGTCGGTGAAGATCTTGAACTCGTTAGCGATGCGCGCATCGTAGCCATAGGAAGACAGGCCGAAGGAGATCACGCCCTCACGGTTCTGTTTTTCCACGAAAGGCTCGATCATGCCGTGTTCCGTGGCCATGCGGCGAATCCACGTATCAGGCATTATGGGCATGGTGTCCGTTCCTCCGGCATGGATTGCGCGCAGGGCGTGCCCCGTTGCTGCGCGACCACTAACGAAGTGATCGGCCAACCGCAACTGGCAAAATCACGCTTCTTTGCAAGATGTATCCTGCGGCGGGGCTTCGGGTGGCGCGGTGCGCGCACGGCTCTGCTGCTTGCGCCGGCGCAGGTTGGCGCGCAGGGCTTCGGCCTCGCGCTCGAGGCGGGCAAGGCGGGCGGCTTCGGCCCTGTCGGTCAGGCGGGGGGTGTCAGGCCGGTCGGTCATGGCGGTGTTCGTTCAAAAACAGGCCCATCCGCCCCGGCATGGGGCGGATGGCGCGGCACTCAGGCCGTGGTTTCGGGCTCGGTGGTGCAGGCGGCGGGCGGGACTACGGGCGTGACTTCACCCTGCTGTGCCGCATCCTTCTGAATGCCGCAGCGCATGAGCAGCTCGCGCAGCGCCTTGACCACGGGGAAGATCTCGACATTGCGGTCGTAGCCCACCTCGTTCCACGCCGCCTGCTCAAGCTCCACGATTTCCTTGTCCTCAAGGAAAATGCGGTTGGTGAACCAGCCCAGTGCGGGCCAGATCAGGTCGATCAGCAGCGGGGTCTGCGGGCGCAGGATGGACAGCAGGCCAAAGGCCTGGGTCACGCGTTCGTCCTTGTCCACCGGCACGTAGGCCGTCCACAGATCCATGATCAGGTCACCATCCTTGTCGGTGATGCGCAGGGTCTGGTACGGGTATTCGGTGCGGATGGTCACGACTTCCTCAACGGGCTGCTCCTTGCCGTTGAGATCCTTGTGCTTGCCAAAGATCAGGCGCTCGGCCAGCGGCTGCTGGCCCGCGCAGCGCATGAAGCTGTAGCGCGCCTCGATAAAGTCCTCGCCCTTGTCCTGGCCAAGGAAGCGCGCCTTGATCTGGCCCATCTGGCGGCGGTGCAGGAACTGATGGTTCATGTCCATCAGGTTCTCGTGCATGAAGGTGTAGTGGCAGTTCACGCGCGGGCCGAACTGCTTGGTCTTGTAAGCGGGGTTTGCGGTCTGGGCCAGCTTGGGGAAGGGGACGGTCTCGGCCTTGGCCGGATCACCGGGGAAGACAAAGATCAGCCCGCCTTCCTCGCGCACGGGGAAGGTGCGTACGCCGTTGGGCAGCTTGCCCTTGCCCAGATAGGGCACGTCGATGCAGCGGCCCGAGCGGCCAAAGGCCCAGCCATGATAGCAGCAGCGCACGGTCTGGCCGTTTACTGTGCCCTTGCTCAGCGGCACCTGGCGGTGGGGGCAGCGATCGAACAGGGCGAAGACGGTACCTTCCTCGGGGCGGACGAGCACCATGGGAATGCCCGCAAAGCTGACGGCCAGCGTCTTGTTCTTGCGCAGGGCGGAAGACCACGCCACCGGATACCAGAAATCCGGATTGGAATTGACCCGCCGCAGGTCGGGCGCGGTGGCCGTGGCGGTGGTGTCTGTCTGGACGGGGGAAATCTGGTTCATGTGGTGCAGTCCCGAAGTGTTCACGTTAAACGGCGGTCAGCGGGCATCCCCGTCCGCCAGGAATCAGAATGTGCCATGGGTGAAGAATTTCAGCCGGGTTGTCGACCGTAAAACAGCCCCTTGCATATGGCCCATGCTCCGGGCTGGATGCTCGGCCACGGTTTTGGGGCGGCCATGAGGCAGATCAAGGCATTGTTGCACTGTATATGACATAATTACGGCGCAGCGCACTCAGCCTGCCTGGGGCAGGGCTTCCTCATCCCACTCCGGGCTGCCCATGGTGGCGTGATAGAACGTGTCCGCCAGCCGGGTATGCAGGAGTTCATCATAAACGCACAGGGTCGCGTACTGCATGGCCTGGGTGGAATAATGCAGCAGCACGTTTTCGCGCGCACGCACGGCAAGGTCCGCACGTTCATCTGCCGACAGGTCGGTCACGTGGTGGATGCACGCGGCAAGTGCCTGCGTGTCATCGGGGGGGAAGGCAAAGCCGGTCACGCCGTTCTCCACCGTTTCCAGCGCCGCGCCATGGGCGGCCACGATCACGGGGCGGCCCATGGCCTGCGCCTCCACCACCACGCGGCCAAACGGCTCGGGCCTGCGTGAGGGCACCACGATCATGTCGGCCAGCATCATGGCTGCGGGCATGTCCGCGCAGTGCCCGGCAAAGCGCAGGTGTGCGGCAATGCCGCAGCGCTCGGCCTGGGCCACGAGGGCGCGGCCTTCCTTCGCATTGGCCTCGCCCACGAAAATGCACACCCAGTCCTGGCCCAGGCCGCCCGTGCGGGTGAGATGGGCCAGCGCCTCGATCAGCACGGCGTGGCCCTTCCACCCGGTCACGCGCGCGGGCAGCATGATGACCGTGGCCCCATCGGGGATCTGCCATAGCCCCAGCAGCTTCTGCACCCGGTTGCCGCGCACGTTATGCGGGTCGAAGCGCAGCATGTCCGCCCCGCGCGGGATCAGGCGCAGGCGGTCGTCGCCCACCCTGTATTCCTCGCGCAGGCGGGTGGCGATGTACTGGCTGATGGCAATGACCCGCGCGCCCGAGGCCAGCACGCTGTTATAGCGCTTCTTGCCTGGCAGGTTGGCCGCATGCACCCCGTGCCATGTGGTGACCAGCGGCACGCCCGCCCGGCGGCAGGCAAGTGATGCCGCCCAGGCAGGTGCGCGCGAGCGGGCATGCACCAGGTTGACGCCATGCTCGGCCATGACATGGCGCAGCCTGCTGGCGTTGCGCATGATGGAGAAGGGATTCTTGGCCCCGAGTTCGAGCGCGATGGGGGTTGCGCCGATATATTTCAGGCGTGGCACAAGGCGTCCGCCCGCACTGGCCACCAGCGCCGTGCCGCCAGCCTGCACGATGGCCTGCGCCATTTCCAGCGTGCCATGTTCTATTCCGCCGGATTCGAGTGCTGGCAGCACCTGCAGGATGACGGGTCGGTCAGTAACGGTTTGCATCACATTCCACCATACCACGAACGCAAAGGAACTGCACGGCCTGCGGATCAATGGGGCTTTGACCTTGACCTTGGCCGCAGGCAGGCCGACGAATGCGCTAATGAGACCTTTTGCCCAGCCCTCTTTCTGCGCGCCTGCCCTATGGCGCAGCCCTGCCGCAAGGCCGGTGCCTGTGTTTTCGTATGCCCGGCGCACGGGTGTCATGGTCTTTGGCCTCGTGCTGGCCGCGGGTCTTGCGTGCGGGCGCGCCCGGGCCGATGAAACCAGTCCCGCAAAAGAGGCGCCACCCCTCATCGCCAGGCCCTCATCCACTCCTCCCGCGACACCGCAGGACTGGGATTTCAGCCACTGCACCGCCACCCTGGCCGATGACCCCGATGGCGCCCGCGATTATGCCGAGGACTGGCGCAGCCATGGCGGCGGGCTTGAAGCCGAGCAATGCGCGGCCCTGGCCCAGATGGAACTTGGCGATGTCGCTACCGCTGCCACGGAACTCGACCGCCTGGCACATGTGCCCGACTGGCCGGCCGGCCCGCCCGCGAACCGGCGGGGCAGCAGGCAGAATGTGGCTGAAACACCGGCTTCGCGCCTGCGGCGTGCGAGTGTTGCGCAGGCGGCAGCCCGCGCCTGGCAGGCTGATGACAGCCCGAAACAGGCCTTTGACAGCGCAACCTATGGCCTGATGCTGGCCCCTGATGATCCGGGGCTGAAGCTGGTCTATGCGCGGGTGGCGGTGGAGCTGGGCCAGCCCCAGCGTGCCATCGACATGCTCACGCCGCTGCCATCCGCGCCCGCCGCGCGTGACGAGGCGCTGGTGGCGCGGGCGGCCGCATGGCGCAAGCTCGGGCGCATCGATCAGGGCATGGCCGATATCAACGCCGCCCTGCACGACATGCCCCATAACGGCGCGGCCCTGCTCGAGCGCGGCATTCTGTACCAGCGCCAGGGCCAGATGGAACAGGCCCGCGCCGACTGGCTCGATGTGGTGAAGCAGGCCCCGGACTCGGATGAGGCCGATCTTGCGCGTCAGGACCTCGCCCTGCTGGAAACCGACCCCGAGGCACCCTGATATGGCCCGCATTCTTGTCATCCGCCTGGGCGCGCTGGGCGATTTCGTGCAGTCCTTTGCCCCCTTTGCCGCCATCCGTGCCCATCATGCCCATGATGAGGTGGACCTGCTGACCCAGGCACCCTTCGCCGAACTCGGGCGGGCCTGCCCATGGTTCGACCATGTGCTGCTCGACCGCAGGCCACCGTGGCGCGACCTTGCCGCCATCATGGCGCTGCGGCGGCTGCTGCGCAGTTATGATTTCATTTACGACCTGCAGACCTCGGGGCGCAGCACGCGCTATTTTCACCTCTCGGGGCGCAAGGCATGGTCGGGAATCGGGCGGGGCGCGCAGGCGGTGCATGACAACCCCCAGCGGCGCTTCATGCACACCCGCGTCCGCCAGCGCGACCAACTCAGGCGGGCGGGACTTGATCACCTGCCCGTGCCCGACCTGTCATGGCTGGCCCGGTGCGGCCCGGTGCTGCCCGCACCCTATGCGGTGCTCGTGCCGGGTGCTGCCGCCCACCGCCCGGCCAAGCGCTGGCCGGTGGCGCGCTACGCAGCCCTTGCCATGCGCCTGCGCGCGCAGGGCCTGCTACCGGTCGTGGTGGGGGGAACCGGCGAGGCCGGACTGGCCCGCATCATCCGCGAGGCCTGCCCCGATGCCGTTGACCTGACCGGCCGCACCACGCTGCCCGAACTCGGCGGCGTGCTGGCGCGTGCGGCATGGGCGGTGGGTAATGATACCGGTCCCATGCATATGGCCGCAGCCCTTGGGGTAAAGTGCACCGTGCTGTTTTCCGCCGACAGCAACCCCGCGCTCACCGCTCCGGTGGGCGTGCGGGCCGGGCAGGTTCAGGTGATTTATGTGCGCGATCTGGCCACCGTGCGCGTGGACAGGGTTGCAGCAACGCGCGGCTGACGCCATTACAGCGCAGTATCTTCTTACCGGAGCAATGAAACCATGCCTGCCATAACCCTGCCTGACGGATCCGTTCGCCGCTTTGACGGGGCAGTGACGGGCACTACCGTGGCGCAGTCCATCGGCGCCGGTCTCGCCCGCGCCGCCCTTGCCATGGAAGTTGATGGCAGGCTCATGGACATCGGCCGTGAGATCGACCATGACGCCAGCCTGCGCTTCATCACGCGCAAGGACCCCGAGGCGCTGGAAATGATCCGCCACGACGCCGCCCATGTGCTGGCCGAGGCCGTGCAGTCGCTCTTTCCCGGCACGCAGGTCACGATTGGTCCGTCGATCGAGAATGGCTTCTATTATGATTTCTACCGCAACGAGCCGTTCAGCCCGGAGGATTTCGCCGCAATCGAAAAGCGCATGGGCGAGATCGTGGCCGCCAACGAGCCCTTCGTGCGCGAAGCCTGGCCGCGGGAAAAGGCTATCGAATTCTTCGAGAGCAGGGGCGAGCGCTTCAAGGCCGAGCTGATCCGCGACCTGCCGGCGGATGAGGAAATCTCGATCTACCGCCAGGGCGAATGGCTGGACCTGTGCCGTGGCCCGCACCTGCGCGGCACGGCCGATGTGGGCCATGCCTTCAAGCTGATGAAGGTGGCGGGCGCCTACTGGCGCGGCGACCACCGCAACCCCATGCTTACGCGCATCTACGGCACCGCCTGGCGTGACCGCAAGGAACTCGAGGCCCATCTGCACCAGCTTGAGGAGGCCGAACGCCGCGACCACCGCCGCATTGGCCGCGAGATGGACCTGTTCCACATTCAGGAAGAAGCCGTGGGCCAGATCTTCTGGCACCCCAAGGGCTGGCGGCTTTACACCGTGCTGCAGGATTACATGCGCCGCGCGCAGACGGCCAATGACTACCAGGAAGTGCGCACCCCGCAGCTTGTCGACCGCGCCCTGTGGGAGGCCTCGGGCCACTGGGACAAATACCGCGAGCACATGTTCATCGCCACCGTGGAGGACGAGGACAAGACACTCGCGCTGAAGCCGATGAACTGCCCGTGCCATGTGCAGATCTTCCGCCACGGGCTGCGCTCGTATCGTGAACTGCCGCTGCGCATGGCGGAATTCGGGGCCTGCCACCGCTATGAGCCCTCGGGTGCTTTGCACGGCATCATGCGCGTGCGCGGCTTTACGCAGGATGACGCGCATATTTTCTGCACCGAGGACCAGATCGCTGATGAAACCGCACGCTTCGTGCGCATGCTGGCCGATGTGTATCAGGATCTCGGATTCGAGCACTTCCGCGTCAAATTCGCCGATCGTCCCGAGCAGCGCGCGGGTGATGACGCGACATGGGACCGCGCCGAGAACGCGCTGAAAGTGGCGTGCGACATGGCGGGCGTCACCTACGAGCACAATCCGGGCGAGGGTGCATTCTATGGCCCCAAGCTGGAATTCGTGCTGCGTGATGCCATTGGCCGTGACTGGCAGTGCGGCACGCTGCAGGTCGACTACGTGCTGCCCGAGCGGCTCGATGCCTCCTATGTGGGCGAGGACAGCGCGCGCCATCGCCCTGTCATGCTGCACCGGGCCATTCTCGGCTCGTTCGAGCGGTTCCTTGGCATCCTGATCGAGCAGCATGCCGGGCGCTTCCCGCTGTGGCTCGCACCCACGCAGGTGGTCGTGGCCTCGATCGTGACCGATGCGGCCGATTATGCCCAGCATGTGACCGACACCCTGCGCGAAGCCGGGCTGGTGGTGGAGGCCGACCTGCGCAACGAGAAGATCAACGCCAAGATTCGCGAGCACAGCCTGGCGCGCGTGCCGGTCATTCTGGTGGTGGGCCGCAAGGAAGCGGAGGAAAACACCGTGGCCATGCGCCGCCTTGGCGGCAAGACGCAGGAGGTGCTGCCGCTCGAAGAAGCGGTCTCGGCCCTTGCATATGAGGCCCTGCCACCCGATATCCGTCGCAAGCGCGGCTGATTACCTTTGTCCCGTGCCGGAACTGCATGGCTGTTTTCGCAGGTGCGGGGCAAGACAGTACTTGATCTGGGGCGCGTCTTTGCGTCACATATCTTTCCATAATGTAAGGTCATTCCTTGCCCGCGTATTTTCCACGGCTTCGGCCTTGGGGCGCGGGCAGCGGGAATGGCCTTGCCTGCCGTTTGAATGCAACAGTTACAGGAGCTGACCATAGCCAGACCCCCGATGCCCACTCCGCCAAATCGAGAGGGCCCCCGCGTCAATGAAGAGATCCGCGTGCCGCAGGTGCGTCTGATCGATGAAGAGGGCGAGATGCTCGGCATCATGTCCACGCGTGATGCGCTGGCACGCGCTTATGCCGCTGGTCTTGACCTGCTTGAAATCAGCCCGAACGCCGAGCCGCCGGTGGCCAAGGTGCTCGATTACGGCAAGTTCAAATACGAGCAGCAGAAGAAGCGCAACGAAGCGCGCAAGAAGCAGAAAGTCATTGAAATCAAGGAAGTCAAGGTTCGCCCGAACATTGATGAAAATGACTATCAGGTGAAAATGCGCGCGATGAAGACCTTCATCGGCGAGGGCGACAAGGTGAAGGTGACCCTTCGCTTCCGTGGCCGCGAAATGGCGCATCAGGATCTGGGTGTGAAAGTTCTCGAACGTATCCGCGCCGAGATGGATGAACTGGCCAAGGTTGAGCATATGCCCAAGCTTGAAAACCGCCAGATGATCATGGTGCTGGCACCGCGTTGACACCTTTGCGGGTGCAGGACGCAAAAGCCCGGAGGGATTACCCTCCGGGCTTTTTTTGTGGGTAAAAGCTTCAGGAGAACGCCGCCTTTTGAAAAAAGGCGGCGCCCCAAAACTTTTATTTTATCAAATCTGTTTAAGGTTTGAGGATAACCGTGGCCCGTGCCGTTGCGGTTACATCCTGCTGCCCGGTGGGCGCTTCAGGCGCGATTCCGTCAGCCGGGGCCATGCGGGCCATCATCATCATGGGCATGGGGCGGGGGAAGTTCTGCTCTTCCAGTGCGACCGAACGGATGGAGGCCACCCTGAGCTTCAGCGTCGCGGCTGCCGCCTGCGCGCGGGCCTGCATGTCTTCCAGCGCCAGGGTCTCGGCCTTGCGGGTCAGTTCCGCGCGCCTGCCGCGCGAGAGCGACCAGTCCAGCCGGGTCAGCGCCAGGTTTTCGGCCTGGATGCGGCCTACGAGCGGCAGCAGCACCTTGCCATCGGCTGCCGTCAGGCGCAGGCCCTGCCGCGCCACCCAGTGCGGCTTGCGGTTCTGGTGCACATCACCTTCATCATGATGCACGAAATAGGATTCGGCATTGATCACCAGCCCGTCGGTATGGGCGGTGGCGGCAATGGCCTTGCTGATGAGCGTATTGAGCTGTGCCTGTGCCGCAGCGGCGGTATCGGCCTGCGCCTCGGCGGTGAAGGTCGCGGTCAGTTCATCGGGCGGGGCCTGCACGGTGCCGGTCGCACTCAGTTCGAGTTCGGTGCCATCGGGGCGGGTGGAGTCGGGGGACTGGGTCTGGGCCATGCCTGTTGCCGGATGCAGCGCGGCTACTGCCAGCAGGCCGCACAACGCCACCCTTTGGCTGCAGCGGGCGGGGAACAAAAAATGGGGTCGGGTCATGAATGCGTGGTCTCCTTGAGTTCAACCAACGCGCGACGCAGCCGTACGATGCCCGAGCGGATGCGCCCCTCGCGGCACATGTCGGCACCCTGCATGCGCAGGCTGTCCACATCCTGTGGCAGGGCAGGGCCATAGGCATCGATGATGTTGAGCAGCCGGTTGCAGTAGGCCTTGGTGTCGCTGGTAATGATGACCGGCTTGTCACTCCCGCCATCACGCGCGGTCATGATCTGGGGCGTGTCCTCCGGCGCTACCGGTGCAGGTGCTGCGCCGCAAAGGCAGAAACTCATCACGACGATGGCGGGCGTCACGGAGGATTGCATGGTCATCCTGTTACTCTACGCTACTGTTCGTGTCGTGCTGATGGGGTAAAGGTGACGTTTGAGTCATGCCTGATATGTGCGCGGATGAGGACAGATCCTCTTCCGCTTCAGTCAGGGCGCTTGCGGCTACGGGCAGGGCGAGCGAAACCGTAAGCCCCGGCGCATGCGAGGAGAGATGCATCTGCCCCCCATGCAGCTGCACGATGGCGCGGACCATCGACAGCCCCAGCCCCGAGCCGGGGGTGTGGCGGGCCTTTTCCGCACGGAAGAAGCGCTCGGTCGCGCGCGCCATGTCCGCCTCGCTCATGCCAATGCCCTCGTCACTGACCGAAAGGTCGAGCATGCCCTCGCCCGTGGGGCCGGCAAGGCGCCCTGGCGCGACCTCGCGCAAATGCGCGCGCAGATAAACCGTGCCGCCGGGGGGCGAGAATTTGATGGCGTTATCAAGCATGTTGGCCACCGCCTGTTGCACCAGCGAGCGGTCGCCGTAAAAGAACAGGCGCGCGGGCAGATCGAGGGCGAGGACAATGCCATGCTCTTCGGCCACGGCTTCATAAAGGTCGGCCACATCGCGCAGTACGGGCACGAGGTCAAAGGTCATGAACGCGGAGCGGCGCGCACCTGCCTCGATCTGGGCAATGCGCAGCAGCGCCTCGAACACGGCGGTCACGTTATCAAGGTCGCCCACCGCGCGGTCGATCGCGCCACGCAGTTCATCGGGCGTGCTGGCGTGGAGTGCGGCATCTTCAAGCTGGGTGCGCGCACGGGCGATGGGGGTGCGCAGGTCATGGGCAATGGCGTTGGAGACCTGCCGCACGCCATCCATCAGGCGCACGATCCGGTCGAGCATTTCATTGATGGCCTCGGCCACCTGGTCCATTTCGTCGCCATTGCCCACAAGCGGCATGCGGCGGCTCAGGTCGCCATGCGCAATGGCGGAGGTGGTGCGCGCCACGGTCTTGACCATGCGGCGGAAGATGCGGTGCACCAGCACCGCCCCGCTGATGGCCAGCAGCGTAACCATGACCCACGCCCACAGCAGCGAATCGGTCAGCAGATGGCGCAGGATGCCGCGCGCGCGCACATCACGCCCCACCAGCAGGCGATAGCCGCTATCAAGCTGGCCTTCCGTATGGGTCTGGGCCGTGCCGGGCAGGTTGTAGCCATGGAGCTGGGCCATGCCGCGCAGCCCCGCGCGGGTATCGGGCAGGTTGTACCACCGGTCGGTGTGCTCGACCTTGCTGGGCCAGGCGGAGACGTTGCCGGTCAGGTAATTGCCCTGCGGGTCGATGACCAGATAGATCGCGTCATCATCAAGGTTCTGTTCAAGCCGGTCCTCGATGGTCAGGGCCAGCGTGGGCAGGCCGCCCATGACCCAGCGCTCGGCCAGGCCGCGGGCATCGGCGTTGATGGCGGTTTCCACCTGGCGCTCAAGGAACCCGATCGTACCCCACCACATGAATGACATGAACAGGATGGAAGACAGCGCGAACATCGTGCCATAGGCCAGCGAAAAGCGCAGGCTGGCCGACCGCCACGCCCGCCAGCGCGAGCGGCGTGGCGGGCCGGGCGTGGAAAAGGCGGGCGTCGTCATGCCCCCCCGCGCAGCGGGCATCCACGCAGGCGCCTCCCTGCCGCCGGGGGGCGTGCCGTGCCGGGGGAGGCTGCCCCCTGCGCCGGACAGGGCACGCGGTTGCTCCCGCAGGGCGCTGCGGGTTGCCTGTTACTCGGCACGCAGCATGTACCCCGCATTGCGGATGGTATGGATGAGGGGCGCGCCGAAGGGCTTGTCCACCTTCTGGCGCAGGCGCGAGACATGCACGTCGATCACGTTGGTCTGCGGGTCGAAATGGTAGTCCCACACGCCCTCGAGCAGCATGGTGCGGGTCACGACCTGGCCTGCATGGCGGGCAAGGTATTCCAGCAGCCGGAATTCGCGTGGCTGGAGGTCGATCCTCTGCCCCCCCCGGCGCACCGTGCGCGAGAGCAGGTCGATCTCGAGATCGGCCACTTCCAGCTTGGTCTGGGGCGCGCTCTCGGTGCGGCCCCGGCGGCCAAGCGCCTCGACGCGGGCCAGCAGCTCGCTGAAGGCGAACGGCTTGGTCACGTAGTCATCGCCGCCTGCCTTGAGGCCCTGCACGCGGTCATCCACATCCGCCAGCGCCGAGAGCAGCAGCACGGGGGTGGTGTTGTTCTGCGCGCGAATGGTCTCGAGCAGGCGCACGCCGTCAATGCCGCCGGGCAGCATGCGGTCGAGTATGATCAGGTCGAACTTTTCGCTCACGGCCATGAACAGGCCGTCCTTGCCGTTATCGGTCATCTCGACCAGGTGGCCTGCTTCCTTCAGGCCCTTGGCCACGAAAGAGAGGACGGTGGGGTCATCTTCAACAACAAGAATATGCAAAATGGCCTCGTGTCGGTTGGGGCGGGGTCGGTCAGTCGTCCAGGTCTTCATCAGGGCGGTGGCTTACGCAGGCCTCCAGGCTCATGGTATCGTGGCGACGGCGGATGTGCAGCGTTACGGTGGAATGAGGCCGCTTTGCCGCGATCGAGCGGATCAGCATCCGCGCGGTGTCGATCGGCTCGTCATTGACCGCCGTAATGACATCGCCAATGCGCAGGTGCGCCTTCATGGCCGGGCCATCACGGTCGATTCCCACGATCTGCACGCCGCCATGCCCTGCGCCGTCGGCCAGTGTAACACCAAGCCAGCCACGGTCTATATGCCCGTTCTGGCGCAGTTCCTCCACAATCGGCGCCACGATCTCCGATGGCAGGCCAAAGCCTATGCCCACCGAGCCGCCGGTGGGCGAGACGATGGCCGTGTTCACCGCCACCACCTGCCCGCCCAGATTGAAGGACGGCCCGCCGGAATTGCCGGGGTTGATGGGCGCGTCGATCTGGAAAAAGTCATCGAAGGGGCTGGTGCCGATATCACGCCCGCGCGCCGATACGATGCCTGCCGTAACACTCGAGCCCAGTCCGAACGGGTTGCCCGCAGCCATGATCCAGTCACCGATATTGACCAGCCTGCTGTCGCCCCACGGCACGAAGGGCATGGGGTGGGGCGCATGGATCTGGATCACCGCGATATCGGTCAGGTCATCGCTGCCCACGAGGCGGGCCGGGAACTCGGTGCCATCGGAGAGCGAGACGGTAATCTGGTCAGCACCGCCCACCACATGCGCGTTGGTTACGATCACGCCGCCGGGGTCGATCAGGAAGCCCGAGCCCGCGCCCAGCATTTCCTCGCCATGGGCGCGCATGCGCTCGCGGAATTTATGCTCGAACGGCGTGCCCTTCACGCTTGGCGGCAGGGGCTGGCGGGCAGCGGCCTGATGGCTGTCCTGCGCCTGTGATACGGCGATGTTCACCACCGCAGGCCCAACCTGGCGCACGAGCGGTGCGAAGGTCAGCGGCCCGGTCTGCACCACAGGCGGCACTGGGGGCGCAAACAGCGAGGGGCTGGCAGGCACGGTGGATGCGGGTGCCGCCACCACATCCTGCGCAAGCGCCTCCGTGCCCGCGCCGGTCATGCCCAGCAGCAGGACCGGTAGCAGGCGTGATGCCGGACGGGCCGTGGCGATCCATGTCATGCCGGGAGGCGGGAGAATGCGTTCATGATGAAGCATGTTATCCGAAAAAAGCGGCAATGCCATGTCTGCATGGCATGGTAGGGCCAGATGCATGCGTTTTTGGAGGTTGTATAAAAAGCCTGCGCAACACTGCTTGAAAGCCGTAAGACGTTTTTGGGGAAGCTTTTTTCAAAAAGCGTCGAAACAATACCGCTTTTTTGAAACAGGGGAGCACCCGAAACCTTTTATTATTTTAATCTGATTCCTACGCGCCCCGGCGCGGGCGGGGTGGTGGCGGGCTGGCTGTTGCCGGGTTTTCGGGCCAGTCATGGCGGGGGTAGCGTCCGCGCATGTCGCGCCGCATGTCGGCCCACGACCCGGCCCAGAACCCGGCAAGGTCCGCCGTGATCGCCTGCGGCCTGCCCGCGGGCGAGAGCAGGGCGATACGCAGGTCGAGCCTGCCATCGGCCAGGCGCGGGGTCTGGGTCACGCCATAGAAGGTCTGGGCGCGGGCGGCTGCCACCGGCACGGGTTGCAGGTAATCGATCGCGGCACGGCCACCGGGCAGGTCAAGATGGGTGGGCAGCATGCGGTCCAGCCATTTCAGGCTGGCATGGTCCATGGTGGCGCGCAGCATGGCCAGCAGGTCCATCTCCGCCAGCGCCGAAAGCCGGTTCACCCCGGCCAGCCAAGGGGCAAGCCATGTTTCGGTGGTGGTGGCGAGTGCTGCATCCGACAGGTCAGGCAGGTCCGGGCGGTCAAGCTGCGTGCGGGCGGTCTCCACCCGTGCCTGAAGCTGGCGGCACGCATCGGACCATGTCAGCGTGGCGGCAAGGTTCTGAGCCGCCTGTGCGCACAGCAGACTGCAGACCTCATCGGCGCTGGCGGTGACCGTGCGGTCACGCAGCACGAGGTTGCCCAGCCGTAGCCTGCGCCGGGCCAGCACGCTGCCCGTGGTGGTGTCGAGCGTGGTTTCCACCTGTTCCTTTGCCCGCGCCAGCAGGGTCTGGGGCAGGTTGTCGCGCTCCAGCGGGGCGGCAAGGCAGATCTCGGCCGCCTTGCGCACATGCATGCCCGCCACCGCCAGCAGGGTGCTGCGCGCCAGTTCATCGGTCTTGGAAAGCCGGGCGCTGCCCCCGCCTGCCAGCCGGAAGGAACCGACATCGCCCCGCGCCTGCGCCACCCGGTCGGGGAAGGCTGCGGCAATCAGGGCGGCAGGGTCGCCCGTGGCCTCGATATCGCGGCCCAGCCCCAGCCGCCTGCGATACTGCCGGGCGGCGTGGCGGATGCGCGAGAGCGCAGCCCGGTCGGCATCGGGGTGGTCGCCGCCCGCAATCAGGTCAAGGCGCAGGCGGATATCGGCAGGTGCTGCGGGTGGGGCGCCCCGGCTGCCGCCTGCGGGGCGACGGGGGCGCAGCGGGTCGCGTTCCTCCAGCAGGGCGGCGATATCGGCGGCCATGGCGCGTTCGGCGGGCGTGCGGGCGGCCAGCATCATGGCGGCAAGGCGGGGATGCGCGCCCAGGGCGGCCATGCGCGTGCCCTCACGGGTGATGCGGCCTTCCTCGTCAAGCGCGCCGAGGGCCTCAAGCAGGCTGCGCCCGGCCTCGAACGCGCCATTGGGGGGCGTATCGGGGAAGGGGAGATCGGCAGGCTCCGTGCCCATCGCTTCCTGCCAGGCAGCGGCATCGAGCCGCAGGCCGGTCAGTTCGGCCTCCATCATTTCCGGCTGGTCGTGTGGCGGCATGGCGCGGCTGGTCATCTCTGTCCAGAGCCGGATGGCAATGCCGGGTGCTACACGGCCCGCGCGGCCCGCGCGTTGCTGGGCGGCGGCGCGCGAGATGCGCACCGTATCGAGTCGCGTCAGCCCCGTGCCCACATCCAGCCTTGGCACGCGGCGGAACCCGCCATCGACCACAATGCGCACGCCCGGCACGGTGAGCGAGGTCTCGGCAATGGAGGTGGACAGGATCACCCGCCTGCGCCCGGCGGACTGCGGTGTAAGGGCCAGGTCCTGCTCGGCGGGGGGGAGTTCGCCATAAAGCGGCAGCACATCGGCATCGATGCCCGCAAGGGCGGTGCGCGTGCGGTGGATCTCGGCCACGCCGGGCAGGAAGGCCAGCACATCGCCTTCATCCTGCGCAATGGCGGTTCGGATGGCGGCGGCCATGGCATCGGGCAGGTCGCGGCGGTGCACGAGGTCACGCGTGGCGTGGCGGATCTCCACGGGGAACATCCGGCCTTCGCTTTCCACCCGCTCGGCATTCATGCGGGTGGCGAGGGCTGCACCATCCATGGTGGCGGACATGGCCACCAGCCTGAGTTCCGGCCGCAGGCTGCGCTGCAGGTCGAGGCAGAAGGCGAGTGCTGCATCGGCATCGACCGAGCGTTCATGAATTTCATCAAAGATCACGCAGGCCACGCCATCAAGCGTGGGGTCGGATAGCAGGCGGCGCACCAGCAGCCCCTCGGTAATCACCTCGATGCGCGTGCGCTCCGAGCCCGCACCATCAAGCCGGGTGCGGTAGCCCACCAGCCCGCCAACCGGCTCACCCACCAGTTCCGCCATGCGGGTGGCAGCCGCCCGCGTAGCCAGCCTGCGCGGCTCAAGCATGAGGATGCGCCCATCGCCGCGCCATGGCGCATCAAGCAGGGCAAGCGGCACCAGCGTGGTCTTGCCCGCACCTGGTGGTGCGACCAGAACGGCGTTGGATGTGCGTGCCAGCGCCGCCTGAAGGGCGGGCAGGGCCTGAGCTGCGGGCAGGGCGGCGGCGTTCTGGGCCACAAGGGCATGCAGCCGGTTTTGCAAGGTCGGGTCGAAAGCCATATCTTCATCTTATGGCGTCGGGCATGGTGGCGGGGCAATCCTTGCCGTGATGCGTGACTGCGTTTTTCCTTATCCCCGTTTTCTGGTGGAGTAATGTCCGTGCCCTTTCTGTGGCTTGTGTCGATCCTGTGCATGCTGGTCACTGCTCTGCCTGCTGCCCGCGCCGCCCAGAGCGACCCCGTAACCTCGCCCCGCGCCACCGCCACGCTGGTCACGGATGATGACACCTACAGCCCCGGCCGCGCCCTGCATGTGGGGCTGCGCCTGCAACTCGCCCCCGGCTGGCACACCTACTGGCTCAACCCCGGTGATGCGGGCGCTGCGCCCACCCTTGTGGTGAACGCGCAGGGCGGGGCCACAGGTCAGGCCAGCACCATTGAATGGCCCACGCCGCGCGTACTGCATGACGGGCCGCTGACATCCTACGCCTATACCGGCGATGTGCTGCTGCCTGTCACCCTCACCCCCGTGGCGGGCGATGGCGACGGCCCGCTCACGCTCAACGCCGTGGCGGATTGGCTGGTCTGTGCCGAGGTGTGCGTGCCCGAGCATGGTACGTTCAGCCTGAGCCTGCCGCGTGGAACATCTCTTCCTTCGGCTCAGGCGCCCGCCTTTGCGCAGGCCGCAGCGGCCCGGCCCGTGGCCTCGCCGTTTGAGGCAAAGGTCTCGCCAGACGGGATCATGCAGTTGCGTGGGCGCGAACTCTCGGCTGACAGTGTGCACGAGGCCTGGTTCATGCCCGAGGTAGCGGGCGCGATTGATCACGATGCCCCTCAGGCGGTGACGGTGCGCGATGGCGTGGTGCAGCTTGCGCTCCATCCGGGGCCGGAATTCCATGGGGGCGCCAACCTGTCCGGCATTGTGGTGCTGCGTGACGGCATGGGGCGTGAGCGCGGGCTGCAGGTCAGGCCGGTGCCGGGGGCGGTGGTGGCCCTTGCCGCTCCGGTGGCGGCAACGACGGCACGCGCCAATGTAGGGGTGCTGCTGCTCATGGCGTTTGCAGGCGGCGTGATCCTGAACCTCATGCCCTGCGTCTTTCCCGTGCTGGCCATGAAGATCCTCGCTCTTGAGCGCATGGCGCGCGGGGCGCGGGGGACGGCGCTGGCAGGGGCTGCGGCTTATGGCGCGGGTGTGGTCGTATCCTTTGTCGCACTTGGCGGCGTTATTGCGGCTTTAAGGGTGGCAGGACACCAGGCGGGGTGGGGGTTTCAGTTCCAGTCCGTAGGGTTCGTGACCGTTATCTGCCTGCTGCTGTTTGCCGTGGCCCTCAATCTGCTGGGCGTGTTTACCATCGGGCTGCGGCTGATGGGGGTGGGGGGCAACCTGCCCGCCCATGCCGGTGATTTCCTGACCGGCGTGCTGGCCGTGGTGCTGGCCTCGCCGTGCACGGCGCCGTTCATGGGGGCCGCGGTGGCAGCCGCGCTTGCGGCCTCGCCCGTGATCGGAGTGGTGGTCTTTGCCGCCTTGGGGCTGGGGCTGGCAGCACCTTATCTTGTGCTGGCCGCCATGCCGGGCCTGCTGGCGTGGCTGCCCAAGCCAGGCAAATGGATGGAAACGGTGCGCAACCTGCTGGCCCTGCCGGTGCTGGCAACCTGCGTGTGGCTGGGATGGGTTGCGAAGCTGGAAGGCGGCATGGATGCCCTTGCTGTGCTGGGCGCAGGGCTGGTGCTGGTGGCCATTGGCTGCTGGAGCCTGCGGCGCGCCAACCATCTTGACCTGCGCGATGCCATGGAGGGGCGCGCCGGGGTGTACCGCGCGGTGGCGACATTGAGCCTGTTGGCGGCATTCGTGGGGGGGGCTGTGCTGCCGCCCGCCACGCTGCATGACCGGGGGGCAGCGCGCGTGGCCGATGGCAGTTCGGCCTATTCACCCACCCGCCTGGCTGAATTGCGGCGGCAGGGAAGACCCGTATTTGTGGACATGACGGCGGCGTGGTGCATCTCATGCCTGGTCAATGAGCGTGTGGCCCTGTCGAGCCAGAGCGTGCAGGCGGCTTTTGCCAAGCGCGGCATTGTGTACATGAAAGGTGACTGGACCCTGCGTGATGCGGCCATTACCGCCTTCCTGCAGGCGCATGGGCGCGATGGGGTGCCGTTTTACGCCTACTATCCCGCGCATGGGGAGGAAGTGATCCTGCCTGAAATCCTGACCCCGGCCATCGTGCTGGAAATGACCGCGCCTGCGGGTAGATAACCCGCGAAGGCAGGAGAGATAAAAGAACGCCGACTTTTTTGAAAAAAGGCGGCGCCCGGAAACTCTTGTCCCTGCTTACTGGCCCGTGCTGCCCGGCAGGGTCAGGTTGCCCGGTTGTGGTGAGCGCATCTGCGGGGTCGGGGCTGCGGTATCGCTACCTTCGGAGGAATATCCTTCCGGGAAGATCGCGTCCGGTTCTTCATGGATGGCCTTGGCCCGCGCGGGTGTGGGTGCTGCTGCCGGAGCGGTCGCGGCCTCCGGGTGGTCATCGGTCGGGCCGCCGCCAATGGTCATGGTATCTGCCCCGGTGGCGGGGCCGGCGGGGGTGGTGGTGGTGACGGCAGGCGTGTCGCCATCAAGCGGCTGGGCAGCCACGCTGCCCGGTGCCTGCGGCGTGACCAGCCAGTTGCCCAGATTGGCGCGGATCTGGTTTCCCAGCTCCTGGTTCATGTCCTGCAACATGAGGTTG
The DNA here is from genome assembly GCF_009834365.1 of Komagataeibacter xylinus. Lineage (NCBI taxonomy): Bacteria > Pseudomonadati > Pseudomonadota > Alphaproteobacteria > Acetobacterales > Acetobacteraceae > Komagataeibacter > Komagataeibacter xylinus. The sequence continues at coordinate 1,784,317 of NZ_CP041348.1, forward strand.
GTCAGGGTGTTCAGGTTCTGGGGCGTGTCGCTGTTGCCATGCTTTTTCTGGGGGTCGAACGAGCGGGTGACCTGGGCCACGGCATAGCCGGTGCGGCGGCCATCGGCGGAGGTTACGTCCAGATGCACGTTCAACTGCCCATCAAGGATGCCGCCCGGCTCATGCAGGATGGAAACCCGGTCGATGGTAAACGTGCCGCTACCCCCGCTGCCTGCGGCCAGCAGCCGGTCATGCGCCAGTTGCTTGAGCAGGTCATCAGGCGGGTTGGGCGCGCGGCCCGACAGGTCGCCCGGCACCAGCCCCGGCCCGCCCCGGTCCACCACCGATATGGTGGCCACATTCAGGCTCAGCGGCGGCTCATCGCCATATTGCGGCCCGGCAAAGGTGGTCGGCTCGTCATGGTGGTGGCGGCTGTAGGCAGGCGCGCTGACAGCCGTCAGTGCAATCAGGGGCAGGCCTGCGGCCAGCACCACGCGCAGGCTGCGGCGTAACGACAAGGAGCTAAGCGGCGAACGGTTCGGTCGCATGGATATATCCCGATAACGGCTGGCGCACCCGGCGCGGTCGGTCGATCAGGAGTGTGATCGTGCCATGTCCCGCGCCGGGCGCATAGGGGCTGTCAGGCGGTCTTGCCGCTGATCTCGCTGCGCTGGAAGTGGAAGTCATGGTTGCAGAACTGGCAGTTCATGGTGATCGTGCCGTCCTTGGCCATGTGGTCAAGGTCATCGAGCGGAAAGGTTTCCAGCAGGCTCGACAGCCGCGCACGCGAGCAGCGGCAGCCAAAGGCCAGTGCGCGGGGCTGGCCCGTAATCAGCCCTTCGGCATGGAACAGGCGGTACAGCAGGTCGGCCGAGCCAAGCCGGTCATCGAGCACTTCGCGCGCGGTAAGCGTGGTGGCAAGCGTGATGGCGGTCTCCCACGCATCATCGCCTTCCTCGGGGGTGATATCGGCTTCAATGCCGCCGCCCATGGCGATCTTTTCCATCACCAGCGCGCCCGCGCGCCAGCCAGCTTCCGTTTTGTCACAGAACAGCTTGACCCAGCAGGCATGCTGCTCGGAGGTGGCGAAGTAATGCGCCGCCATCTCCGACAGGCTCTCCCCGCTGATCTCGACAATGCCCTGATGGATGTCGGTATCAGGCCCCTGGTCCACGCTGAAGGCAATGTAGCCCTTGCCCAGCAGGTCGCTCGCGGTGGGGTTGGGGTTGGTCTTGAGCAGTTCGGCCACCGCCTCATCATCCGAGCGGGCATGAAAGCGCAGCGCGCCCGCATCGGTGCAGTCGGCCAGCAGCAGGCTCAGCGGTCCGTCGCCCTTGGCCTGCAGCGAGAAAGACCCCTGAAACTTGAGCGCCGAGGCCAGGGCCGCGACGAGTGCGAGCGCCTCGCCCGCAAGCCTGAGCACGCAGTCGGGGTTGTCGTGGCGGGTCAGCAGCGTGTCGGTCAGCACGCCCGGCCGCACGAGGCGGCCGCGCACGGGCCGGTTATCGAGATAGAACGGCACCACGCCCTGCGGCACGACCAGATCGGGTGTGTCGGGGCGGCTGGTGTCGAGAAAGGCGGGGGAGGAAATATTGGAGGTCATGGCACAAACCCGCTTCATCACGCCCCGCCATTGCAGCAGGGCGCTGGGAAATCAGAGGTTGGCGGTAATATCCGCCTCCAGCGCGGCAAGGCGCTGGTCGAGGTCTTTAAGCCCGGCGGCGGGCAGCAGGCCCGCGTTTTCTACCGCGCTGAGGGCCTGCTGGCGGCATCGGTCATGTTCCATGTCCAGGTCCTGCGTGCGGCCCGCACCGGCAAGGCAGTCCAGATAGGCATCGCGGATGGTGTCAAGCCGCGCGTCATGCACCGGCAGGGCGGCAAAAATGTCGCGCGCGCTCTTTTCCGCCCAGCCGGGCACCTCGGGTGTCTCTTCGGTGCCGGTGGGCAGGGCAGGCTGTTCGGCGGGGCCGGTCATGCGGTGGGTTCCTTTCCATATTGCTGCCAGTCCGCGCCACACAGCGCCCAGACCAGAATGCCCTTTTGCGCGTGCAGGCGGTTCTCCGCCTCATCGAACACGACGGAGCGCGGGCCTTCAAACACGTCTTCGGTCACTTCTTCCCCGATATGGGCAGGCAGGCAGTGCAGGAAAAGGGCATCGGGGGCAGCATGCGCCATCAGCGCCGCATCAACCCGGTAGGGCTCGAACGCGCTCACCCGCTGGTCGGATGCCTTGTCGGACATGCTGACCCAGGTATCGGTAATGATCGCATCAGCGCCTTTTACCGCGGCAACTGGGTCGGTCGTGACCGTGATGTCGCCGCCATGCGCGCGCGCCCAGGCAACCGCTGCAACCGAGGGTGCATGGGTTGGCGGCGTTGCCAGCCGCAGGCTGAAGCCGAACAGGGCGGCGGCCTCGATGAAGGAGGTGGCGACATTGTTGCCATCACCCACCCAGGCCAGCGTACGGCCCCTGATCGGGCCGCGATGTTCCTCGAACGTCATGATGTCGGCCATGATCTGCACGGGGTGCGAATCCGGCGTCAGGCCGTTGATGACCGGCACGCTGCTCCACCGCGCCAGTTCGCGCAGGTTCTCGGTCCTGCCGGTGCGCAGCACGATGGCATCGACAAAGCGCGACAGCACGCGGGCCGTATCGGCAATGCTCTCGCCGCGTCCGAGCTGCATGTCGGATGGCGCCAGCAGCACCACGTTGCCGCCAAGCTGCTGCATGCCCACTTCAAACGAAACACGCGTGCGCGTGGAGGGCTTGGAGAGCATCAGCCCCAGCGCGCGGCCGCGCAGCGGCAGGGCGGGGTGCATGGGGCGCGCCCTGTGGTCCTGCATGCGCTTGATGCCGCTGGCTACGTCGAGGATGGCGCGCAGCGTTGCGGCATCTATTTCCTTGAGGTCAAGGAAATGACGGGGCGTGACATGGGTGGGGGTGCGCAGCGCGTTCATGCCACATTCTCCGCATTGGTGGCCGCGAGGTGGGCATGCACGCGCGCAGCCGCCCGGTCCAGCATGGACAGGGCCTCGGCGCAGTCGGCCTCGGTCACGGTCAGGGGGGGGAGCAGGCGCAGCACGTTGTCGCCCGCCGTTACGCACAGCATGCCTTCGCCCACGGCCGCATTCTGCACCAGCGCTACGTCGGGCCTGCATTTCAGGCCAATGAGCAGCCCGAGGCCGCGATGGGCGGTGAAAATGTCGGGATGGGTTGCGATCAGCCGGTCGAAGCCTGCGTCAAGCTGTGCCGCGTGCGCGCGCACGCCTTCAAGGAAGCCGGGGGCGAGGATGATGTCGAGCACCGCGTTGGCGGCGGCACAGGCCAGCGGGCTGCCGCCAAAGGTGGTGCCGTGGCTGCCCGGTGTCATGTGCTTTGCAATGGTCTCGGTCGTCAGCACTGCCCCCATGGGGAAGCCGCCCGCAATGCCCTTGGCGGTGGACAGGATATCGGGCGTGATGTCCGACCATTCATAGGCGAACAGGCGGCCGGTCCGGCCCATGCCGCACTGCACCTCGTCCACGCCCAGGAACAGGCCATATTCATCGCACGCCGCCCGCAGTTCGCGCATGAAGCGCGGGTCGGCGACATGGATACCGCTCTCGCCCTGCACCGGCTCGATCATGATGCCAGCCGTCTCGGCGCAGATGGCGTCGCGCACGGCGTTCATGTTGTTGAGCGGTACGTGGTCGAAGCCTTCCACCCGGGGGCCGAAGCCATCAAGGTATTTGGCGTTGCCGGTAGCCGACAGGGTCGCCAGCGTGCGCCCGTGAAAGGCGCCGTTGAAGCAGATGATGCGCGTGCGCTCGGGATGGCCGGACTTGGCCTGCGCGCGGCGGATCATCTTGATCATGCCTTCATTGGCTTCCGCACCCGAATTGCAGAAGAAGGCACTGTCGGCAAAGCTGTTGGCAACCAGCCGCTCGGCCAGCTGCTCGGCCTGCGGCACGCGATACAGGTTGGAGACATGCATGACGCGCTGCGCCTGCTGCGCGATGGCCTGCACCAGATGCGGGTTGTTGTGCCCGACCGAGGAGGTAGCGATGCCGGAACCGAAATCGAGGAATCGTCGCCCGTCCACCGTGTACAGCCAGGCACCTTCGCCACGCTCGAAAGCGAGGTCGGCGCGATTGTAATTCGGCATCAGGGCGGAAATCATGGAATGGCCTTGCGATTTCGGTTCAAAGAAAAAAAGAATGATGGTCCAGAAACGAAAACAACCCACCGCTCGGGGTGGGCCTCTTTTCGGTCCTGCTTTTTCCAGGCCGCCTGCGGGAGCTTTGCCCACCGCGCCCGGAGCCGGAAAAGCGGAAGAATATGGCGCACGGGGGCGAAATGCAACCTTCCGCGCCATTTCCACCCCGCGTTGTGGCCATGCCTGCCATACTGGCATAGGCGCGCGGGGGCTGATTGTGGCACACTGCGCGCATCATGGTGGCCCGTCCTTCCCGTTCTGCACCCCGCCCGCTGCCGCCAGCGCCCGATGGTGCTGCGCTGCGCGCGGTCGCACTGGCCTATCTGGCCCGCTTCTCGGCCACGCGGGCAGGGGTGACGCGGGTGCTGACCCGCCATGTCGACCGCTGGGCGCGTCGCGCGGTTGATGGCGGGATGGACGCCGATGAGGCCGCGCGCAGTGTGCAGCCCGCCCGCGTGCTGATCGAACGCATCGTGGCCGATATGGAAGGGCTGGGTGCGGTGGATGATGCCCGCTTTGCGGAATTCCGGGCCCGTTCCCTGGCGCGGGCCGGGCGCTCGCGCCGCATGGTTGCGGCCCATCTGAGCGCGCGCGGCGTGGATGAAGCGACGGCAGGAGTGGCGGTGGAGGAAGCGCTGGGCGCGCGTGATGGCGAGGGGCGCGAGACCGAACTGGCTGCGGCTCTCGTGTTCATCCGCAAGCGCCGGGCGGGGCCTTTCCTGCGGGCCGATGCCGATGAGGCCGAGGCCGCCCTGCGCGACCGCCGTGCGATGGATGCCATGGCGCGCGCGGGCTTTACGCGCGATACGGCGCGCACGGCGCTGGATATGGACCGTGACGAGGCGGAGGACAGGATCATGCGTATGAGGATGGCGTGAGGCGCGTGCTGGCGCAGGCGGCAGGGGGGCTTGCGCTCCTGTCGCTTGCGGCGTGCGCGGGGGGCAGCGGGCAGGGATGGCATGGAGCGGTACAGTGCGCGCCCTATGCGCGGCAGGTCACGCATGTGCAGTTGCGCGGCGATGCGGCCTCATGGTGGGGGCAGGCGCAGGGACATTACCCCCGCACGCATGTGCCCCGCACCGGGGCGGTGCTGGTGTTCAGGGCGACGGGCCGCCTGCCTGATGGGCATGTCTCGGTCGTGCAGCAGGTGCGCGGCCCGCGTGAGGTACTGGTGGACCAGGCCAACTGGGTGCCAGGAAGGGTAGGTCACGGCGAGCCGGTGGTCGATGTATCGGGGCGCAATGACTGGTCGCAGGTCAAGGTCTGGTGGTCCCCCATTCACGCGATGGGCAAAACCGTCTATCCTGCCTATGGGTTCATCCTGCCACGGGGCTGAGTGGCGTGAGGCAGGGGAGCTTGCATATCATGCGCTCTCCCCTCACATAGGCGGGGAGGGCAGGCCGCTTCCATACAGGAGCGGTGGCCAACACGGCATTTTGCGTCATGGACGCGGATCGAGGGATGCGATGGGTAGCTTGAGCTGGGGACATTGGCTGATCGTACTGGCAGTGGTGCTGGTACTGTTTGGCGGCGGCGGCAAGATCAGTTCGCTCATGGGTGACATGGCGCGCGGGATCAAGTCATTCAAGAAGAACATGGCCGATGACGAGCCGCACGAGCCCGTTGCCTCCGGTCACATCCAGGGGCCGGGCAAGGAAAAGGATGCAACCTTTACCGAAGCGCCGCAGCCTTCCACCAATAACGTGAAATGACGCGGCTTTCCGATCGCGCGGGCGGACCGCGTTAAATCATGACGCAGTCCGTTTTTCCCGCAGGGGCCTATTGCCGCGCGGTGGAGCGCATCATCGCCGCGGGCCAGCGCATGGACCGCTTTGGCTGGGTGCCCGCCACGGCAGGCAACATCAGCATCCGCCTGCCTGATGGCAACCTCGCCATCACGCGCTCGGGTGGCCACAAGGGGCTGCTCGGGCCGGATGGGGTGATCTGTGTCGATGCCCATGGCCGCCCGCTTGCCGCAGGCGACCGGCCCAGCGCCGAAACACTGCTGCACTGCCAGGTCTATGCGCATGACCCGGCAGCAGGTGCCGTGCTTCATGGCCACTCCGTTGCCTCCACCGTGCTGTCGATGGCAGGAGGCGACGCCCTCGTGCTTGAAGGTTACGAGGTGCAGAAGGTCTTTGCCGGGCAGAACACGCATGCCGCCCACGTAACGGTGCCCATATTCGACAATGATCAGGACATCACACGCCTCTCGCGCGTGGTGGCCCCGCATCTTGATGGCATGCGCGCGGGCTACATCATCCGTGGGCACGGGGTTTATGTGTGGGGGGCTGACATGGACATGGCCCTTGCGCGGCTGGAGGGGCTTGAATTCCTGCTTGCCTGCGAACTCGAGAGGAGGAAGCTCGCATGAGCCGCCTGAACGTTTTTGCCGACAACAATCCCGGCACGCCCATCATTCACCTGACCGACCCCGCCCGCATCGCCGCCGAGCTTGCGCCCATTGGCGTGCGCTTCGAGCAGTGGAACAGCCCGGTCACCCCCGACCGTGCAGCCCCCGAGGCCGAGGTGCTGGCCGCTTACCGCCCCTATCTTGACCAGCTTATGGGCGAGACGGGAGCCGGTTCCGCCGATGTGCTGCGCGTTGGCCCCGACACGCAGGGCTGGGCGGAAGCGAGGCGCAAATTCCTGTCCGAGCACACCCATGGCGAGGACGAGGTGCGGTTTTTCGTGCATGGGCAGGGTGATTTCATCCTGCATGTGAATGGCCGCGTGTATGACGTGCGCTGCACGGCGGGCGACCTGATCTCGGTGCCCGCAGGCACGCCGCACTGGTTTGATGGCGGCGAGACGCCCGATTTCGTAACGCTGCGCATCTTCACCAACCCTGATGGCTGGATCGCGCGCTATACCGGCAGTGACATCGCAGCCAGCTTCCCCGCTGAAGCCTGAGCCGCACCGAAGGAGAACAAGACCGTGACCCAGGCCACGCAGCCGCCAGTACGCGCGGTGCTGCTGGATATCGAGGGGACGACCATACCGGTTTCCTTCGTCCATGCGACCCTGTTCCCCTATGCCCGCAAGGCGCTGCCCGCCCTGCTGCGCACCCATGCGGATGACCCCGAAGTAAAGGCCCAGATCGCGGAAATCGCGCGTCTTGCCCCCGGCGTGCCCCCCCTGCACCAGCTGGAAGCGTGGATGGATGCGGATGCCAAGGTGGCGCCGCTCAAGGCCCTGCAGGGCATGATCTGGGCGCAGGGCTATGCCGAGGGTGTGCTCAAGGCCGGGCTCTACCCCGATGTGGTGCCCGCCCTGCGCTGCTGGGCTGCTGCAGGGCTTTCGCTTGCGGTGTATTCCTCCGGCTCGGTGGCGGCGCAGAAGCTGATCTATGGCCATACGACCGAAGGCGACCTGAGCAACGTGTTCGTGGGGTTTTACGACCTGCAGATGGGCGGCAAGCGCGATGCCGAAAGCTATCGCCGCATCCTTGATGCCGCGCGCTGGCAGGCGGGCGACGTGCTGTTCCTGTCCGATGTGGTGGCCGAGCTTGACGCGGCGGCACAGGCGGGCCTGCGCACCTGCCAGATCGTCCATGCCGAGGACGGCACGCAGCCCGGCACCACGCACCCGGTGGCAGGCTCCCTGGCCGAGGTGGCACAGCGTTTTGGCCTGCCCCACCCGGAGGTGGCATGAAGGCGCGGCTGCATACCGACTGGCGCCATACCCCCGATAGCGCGCGCGGGTGCGTGGCGGCCCTGGGTAATTTTGATGGCGTGCATCTCGGCCATGCCCATCTGGTCCATGCGCTGCATGCCGCCCGCCCCGAGTGTGAACTGGCGGTCGTGACCTTCGAGCCGCATCCGCGCGAACTCTTCCGCCCGCAGGACCCGCCCTTTCGCCTGACCCTGCCCGAGGAGCGTTTTGCAGCGCTTGCCGCCCTTGGGGTCAGGCATGTGTTCCAGATCGGGTTCGACCCCGAATTCAGCGCCATGAGCGCCGAGCATTTCGTTACCCGCGTGCTGCATGAAGGGCTTGGCCTGCGCCATGTCGCCTGCGGCATGGATTTTGCCTTTGGCCACCGCAGGCAGGGCAATGTCGATTTCCTGACCGAGCAGACCGAGGCGCTGGGCATCGGGCTGACGGTGGTGCCGCCGCTTTCCGATTCGCTTGGGCCGTATTCCTCAAGCCGCATCCGCAGGCTGTTGCAGGATGGCTACCCCGAGCGCGCGGCGGAGGAACTCGGCCGCCCGTGGTCGATTCGCGGTGTGGTGCAGCATGGCGACAAGCGTGGCCGCCTGCTTGGCTTCCCCACCGCCAACATTTCCCTTGGCCGCCACCTCGAACCCGCGCGCGGGGTCTATGCGGTGAGCGTGCGCCTGCCTGATGGCCGGGTCTGCCCCGGCGTTGCCAATATCGGCCGCAGGCCCACCATCAATGACGGGCAGGAAAGCCGGCTGGAAGTGCATCTGCTCGGCTTTGAGGGCGATCTGTATGGTCAGACCCTGTCGGTGGCACTCCATACGCTGCTGCGCGCCGAGCGCCGGTTTGACGGGCTTGATGCGCTCAAGGCGCAGATCGCGCGTGATTCCGCGCAGGCCAGCGCGTGGCTTGCCGCGCACCAGTCCGCCAGCCCGCCCGCCAAGGCTTGACCGCGCCGCGCCGCCGCACCCATAAGATTGCGCCCCCTGATGTTACGCGTCCCCTGGGGCCAGCTGAACTTTCCCCTGCCAGAAGAACAGAACAGGCCATGTCCGAGTCAAAACCACAGGATCTCTACCGGGAGACGGTCTTCCTGCCGACGACCTCCTTCCCCATGCGCGGCAACCTGCCCCGGCGGGAACCCGAGATTCTGGCGGGGTGGGAAGGCGAAAAGCTTGATGCGCGTCTGTTCGAGCAGGCGAAGGGGCGTGACGTGTTCATGCTCCATGATGGCCCGCCCTACGCCAACGGCCACCTGCATATCGGCCACGCGCTGAACAAGATCCTCAAGGACGTGATCAACCGCGCCCACCGCATGGCGGGCTACGGCATCCATTACGTGCCGGGCTGGGACTGCCATGGCCTGCCGATCGAATGGAAGATCGAGGAGGAATACCGCAAGCGCGGGCAGGACAAGGACAGCGTGCCCGTGCTGCAGTTCCGCGCCGAGTGCCGCGCCTATGCCCAGAAATGGCTGGATACGCAGGCCAGCGAGTTCCGCAGGCTGGGCGTGCAGGCGGAGTGGGCAAACCGCTACGCCACCATGGATTTCTCGTCAGAGGCGGCGATTGCGGGCGAGATTGGCAAATTCCTGCTCAACGGCCTGCTGTATCGTGGCCTGCGCCCGGTCATGTGGAGCCCGGTTGAAAAGACCGCGCTGGCCGAGGCCGAGATCGAATATCGCGACCACGAATCCACCGCCATTCACGTGGCCTTCCCCTTCGTGACCGACCCCACGCCCGCAAAGGCGCTCGAAGATGTGGCCGCCGTGATCTGGACCACTACGCCGTGGACCATCCCCGCCAACCGCGCCATCGCTTACGGTCCGGACATCACCTACGCCGTGGTGCGGGTTGATGGCGTGAGCGAGAACGCGACGCTGGAGCCCGAAGCAAAGGTGCTGGTGGCCGAGGACCTGATCGCGCCGTTCTGTGAGGCTGCCGGGGTGACGGCCCACCACGTGCTGTACACCCTGCCGGGCAGCGCGCTTGAAGGCGCGATCTGCGCCCATCCGCTGCGCGGGCAGGGCTATGATTTTGATGTGCCGCTGCTACCCGGCGAGCATGTGACGACCGAGGCGGGCACGGGCCTCGTGCACACGGCCCCCGCCCATGGCGAGGACGACTTCAACCTTGGCCGCGCCTATGGCCTCGAAATCACCGAACTGGTGATGGATGATGGTCGCTACGCCGATTATGTGCCGCTCTTTGCCGGTGGTCATGTGTTCAAGGCCGCCGAGCCGGTGTGCCAGGCCCTGCTTGAGGCCATGCAGCGTGCAGTGAGCGCGGGCACCGCGCCAAGCGGGCTGGTGGCGCGGACGACGCTGGTCCATTCCTACCCGCATTCCTGGCGCTCGCGCGCGCCGATCATCTATCGCGCCACCCCGCAATGGTTCATCCGCATGGATGGCGAAGGCCACCTGCGCGACCGCGCGCTGGCAGCCCTTGAGAAAGTGACCTTCGTGCCCGCGCAGGCGCGTAACCGGCTGACCTCCATGGTCGCGGGCCGGCCTGACTGGTGCATCAGCCGCCAGCGTGCCTGGGGCGTGCCCATTGCCGTGTTCGTGGAAAAGCGCACCGGCGAGGTACTGCGCGATAAGGATGTGATGGAGCGCATCGTCACCGCCTTCCGCGCGGAAGGGGCGGATGCGTGGTACAGTTCGCCCGCGTCGCGCTTCCTTGGCGAAGGCCGCAACCCCGATGAGTACGAGCAGGTGTTCGACATCGTGGATGTGTGGTTCGAGAGTGGCTCGACCCATGCCTTCGTGCTCGGCCATGGCGACATGCCGTTCCCCGCCGACCTGTATCTTGAAGGCTCGGACCAGCATCGCGGCTGGTTCCAGTCCTCGCTGCTTGAAAGTGTCGGCACGCGCGGCGTCGCTCCCTACAAGGCGCTGGTGACCAATGGCTTCGTGCTCGATGAGCAGGGCCGCAAGATGTCGAAGTCGCTGGGCAATGTCATTGCCCCGCAGGATGTCAATGACAGTCTTGGCGCCGATATCCTGCGCCTGTGGGTCATGAACTCGGACACCAACGAGGACCTGCGCATCGGCAAGGAAATCCTCAAGCAGCAGGGCGAGCTTTACCGCCGCCTGCGCAACACGCTGCGCTGGCTGCTCGGCGCGCTTGACGGCTTTACCGAGGCCGAGCGCGTGCCCTACGGCGAACTGCCCGAGCTTGAACGCTGGGTGCTGCACCGCATGACCGAACTCGGCGGCCTCGTGGCCCGCGCGGTGGAAACGCATGAATGGGTTGGCGTCTACCCCGCGCTGCATGGCTTCTGCGCGGCTGACCTGTCGGCCTTCTACTTCGACGTGCGCAAGGACACCATCTACTGCGATGGTCCCCACAGCCTCAAGCGCCGCGCGGCCCGCACCGTGCTTGACCACCTGCACCGCAACCTGTGCACGTGGCTGGCCCCGGTGCTGGTGTTTACGGCGGAGGAAGCCTGGCTGGCCCGCCCCGGCAATACCGAGAGCGTGCACCTGCAGGCATTCGAAGAACTGCCCATTGGGTGGAACGACCCCGAACTGGGCGAGCGCTGGGCCATGCTGCGCGCCGTGCGCCGTGTCATCACCACCGAGATCGAGACCGCGCGGCGTGACGGGCTGGTCAAGTCCTCGCTGCAGGCAGCGCTCGAACTGCCCCTGTCGGAAGCGGAAGCCGCACGGTTTGCAGGTGTGGACTGGGCGGAGCTGAGCATTGTCTCGCAGGCCGATGTAACGGTGGTGGCGGGCAGCGGCTCGATCTATCTGGGCGAGGACGAGGCGCAGGAGGGCACGCCGCACGGCATTCCCACCATCAGCGTGGCGACCGGTCATAAATGCGCGCGCTGCTGGAAGGTGCTGGAAGAGGTGGGGCAGGACGCCACCCACCCCGAGCTGTGCCTGCGCTGTGTCGATGTGGTGCAGGGCAAGGCATAGGCACGATGAACAACCGCGTTCTGGGCGCCGTCTGCCTTCTGGGCGCGCTGGTGGCCGACCAGGCCAGCAAATACTGGATACTCGATATCTATGACCTGCCGGCACGTGAAAGCGTGCCGGTGCTGCCGGGCCTGAATCTGACCATGGTCTGGAACCACGCCATCACCTTCGGCATGCTGGGCGGCGCGGGGGCTGCGGGCCGCATCATCTTCTCGGTCGCGGCACTGCTGATCGTGGCGGGGCTGGGTGTATGGATGGCGCGCACCCGGCGGCAATGGGTGGCGGTGGCGCTGGGCATGATCATGGGTGGGGCGATTGGCAACGTGATCGACCGGCTGCGTTTTGGCGCGGTGGTCGATTTCATCCATGCCCATGCCTATGGCTGGTCATGGCCGGTGTTCAACATCGCCGATGCGCTGATAGATTGTGGCGTTGCGATCCTGATCATCGACAACCTGCGTGATCGCGATGCAAACTAGGGGAGGCGGAGCGTGCATATGCTTGCCGAACCGTTCCACTAACGGTAATAGGCGAGATATGGCGATTTCAGCTCTCAGACCCCTTTCCTGTGCATTGCTTGTCTCGAGCGGTTTCATGCTCTCGGGGTGCACGGGTGCCGATGTTTCGCGCGCTTTCGGGCTCGAGCGCAGCCTGCCGGATGAATACACCGTCACCACCCGCGCGCCGCTGTCCATGCCGCCTTCGGATGAACTCGGCGCACCCAACAGCAACGCGGTCCAGCGCGCGCAGGATACCAACCCGCGCATGCAGGCGCTTGAAACCCTCTCGCCCAACGTGGCGCTGCAGGGTGCTGATGGCACGGGCAGCGTGGGGCAGACCGCCCTTGTTGGTGAAGCGCAGGAAGCCGCGAACGAGCCAGACAAGGGCGAGATGGGCCGGGCTGATACCAGTTTTGTGGACAAGCTGATGTTCTGGCATGGCGGCGGGGCGGGGAGCCTGGTCAATGGCAAGGCAGAAAATGCCCGCCTGCGTGAGGATTCGGCCCTTGGCCGCAACCTGACCCAGGGGGCGACCCCTACCGTAAGCGGCCCGACCAAATAAGAGGCTGGCCTTGCATGGGCAGCATCATGCTGCTCCACCAACTGCCGGTTTATCTGCATGAACACGTCTTCCACGCCTGAACTGCCGGTCATCCGTCGCCTGTCGGAGCAGGTGGTCAATCGCATTGCCGCAGGCGAGGTGATCGAGCGCCCGGCAGCCGCACTCAAGGAACTGGTGGAAAACGCGCTGGATTCGGGCGCACGGCGCATTGGTATCCGCCTCGACCGGGGGGGGATCGACCGCATCGAGGTGACCGATGACGGCTGCGGCATGTCGCCCGATGACCTGTGCCTTGCCGTGGAGCGGCACTGCACCTCCAAACTGCGTGACGAGACGCTGGTGCGTATCTCCACCCTTGGCTTCAGGGGTGAGGCGCTGCCCTCCATCGGGGCTGCGGCGCGGCTTACGGTCATGTCGCGTCGGCATGGGGCGGATTCGGCGTGGTCCATCCGCGTGGAAGGGGGGGCTGTCAGCCAGCCCGAACCCTGCGCCGGGCCTGCGGGCACCCGCGTGCTGGTGGAGGACCTGTTCTTTGCCACCCCCGCGCGGCGTAAATTCCTCAAAAGCCCGCGTGTCGAATCCAGTCATGCCGAGAACGTGGTGCGCAGGCTCGCACTCTCCGCCCCGCATGTGGCGTTCAGGCTGGAATTTGACCAGCGCGTGGTCCTTGACCTGCCCGCGCAGGATCGCGCCGCCCGCGTTGCGGCCATTCTTGAGGCCGGTCAGGCTGATGGCCTGCTGGCGGTTGAAGGCCAGCGTGGTGACCTGAAACTGAGCGGCTATATCTGCGCGCCATCGGTGCACCGGGCTACGGCAAACGGACAGATGCTGCTCGTCAACGGCCGGCCGGTGGTCGATCCCGTGCTGCGCACAGCGGTGCGGGTGGCCTATCGTAACGTAATGGAGCACGGGCGGCATGCGGTGGTTGCCCTGTCGCTGGAAATTCCGCCCGAGCAGGTGGATGTGAACGTACATCCCGCCAAGACCGAACTGCGCTATGCCGACTCGGCTGCGGTGCGCGCACTGGTCATTGGCGCGCTGGGCCGCGCCCTTGGCACCGGTGCGGGTGTGGCAGGCGTGCGGCCCGACCTGCTTCAGTCGCGCGGTCCATCATCGGCGCGGATCTGGTACCCGCCCGAGCGCGGGAATGACGCGGCGGACCTGTCCACCCGCATGGCGGCCCCGCAGGCGTCCGCTCCGCAGGCCGATCCGGGTCTGCCGCCTGGCTTTGCCGAGTCGTCGCTGCCGCTCGCAGCCCTGCCTGCGGCCCGCAAGGCGGTGCCTGAAGCCGTGCTTGAGCATGCGGACACCACGGCGGCCATGGCCCACCCGCTGGGGGCTGCGGTGGCGCAGGTGCTGGGCACCTATATCCTGTCACAAACGGCGGATGGCGCGCTTGTGCTGGTGGACCAGCACGCCGCCCATGAGCGCCTGACGCATGAAATCCTGCGCGCGCAGTATCTTGGTGGCGAGATCCGCGCCCAGCGACTCCTGCTGCCCGAGGTGGTGGACCTGCAAGCCCGGCAGGTGGCGGTGCTGCTGCCCTTTGCACCCGCGCTGGCCCGGCTGGGCATCGAGATCGAACCCTTTGGCGGCACGGCGGTGCTCGTGCGCGCCCTGCCTGCGCTGCTGGGCAAGGAAAATCCGGCGGCCATGCTGCGCGATCTGGCCGAGGAACTGGAGGCGGACGAGCTTTCTGACCCCACCCAGGCCGATGCGCTGGACAGCCGTATGGATGCGATCATTGCCCGCATGGCCTGCCACGGCAGCGTGCGGGCGGGCCGCAGGCTCACACACGAGGAAATGAACGCCCTGCTGCGCGACATGGAACGCACGCCGCGCGCGGGCACCTGCTCGCATGGCCGCCCCACCTGGCTGAAGCTGGAAAAGGCCGATCTGGAGCGGATGTTCGGCCGCCGCTAGGCCCGGCAGCAGGGTTGCCGGGGTGTAGGGCAGGGGCGCCATGGCATGCGTCATGCCGGGGTTGCTCTGCATAATGTGAGCGGGGTGTGGCTGGATTCTGAGCCGCCAACGCTCCTAGGGTCAGCGCATCATTCATGGATGATGTGAGACCGAATGTGCATCCGATCCTGCTCTCCCTAGTTACGTATCTGCCCCTTGTCGGGGCTGCGGCCATCCTGCTCACGCGCGGCACGGCCCAGAACATCGAGACCGCCGCACGCTGGGTGGCGTTGTGGACCAGCGGCATCGTGTTCGTGCTGGCCGTGATCATGTGGGTGCAGTTCAACCCTGCAAGGCCCGGCATCCAGTTCGAGCAGCAGGTCGGGTGGGCCAGTGGCGCGGGCATCTCCTACCATGTGGGGGTTGATGGCATCAGCCTCATGTTCGTGCTGCTTTCCGCCTTCCTCACGCCGCTGGCCATCATTGGCGGGTGGCGGCAGGTCACGGGCCGGGTGCGCGACTACATGGTCGCCATGCTGGTGCTGGAAACGACGCTGATCGGCCTGTTCTCGGCGCTGGATCTGGTGCTGTTCTATGTGTTCTATGAAGCAACGCTGCTGCCCGCCAGCCTGATGATTGGCGTATGGGGCGGCCCGCGCCGGGTCTGGGCCTCGCTGCAGTTCTTCCTGTTCACCTTTGGCGGGTCGCTGTTCATGCTGCTCGCCCTGCTGGCCATGTGGAACGCCACCGGCACCACCGACATAGTGGCCCTGCAGCATCATGGCTTTGGCCATGGCATGCAGTGCTGGCTGCTGGCGGGCTTCATCATTGCCTTTGGCGTCAAGCTGCCGCTGTTTCCGCTGCATGCGTGGCTGCCCGATGCCTACACGGAGGCCCCAACCCCGGCCTCGGTCATGCTCTCTGGCGTGCTGTCAAAGGCGGGGGCATACGGCCTGCTGCGTTTCGGTGTGATGATGTTCCCCGATGCGGCGCGGCTGTTCGCCCCCGTGGTGCTGACGCTGGGCGTGATTGCGGTGATCTACGCCGCCATCATCGCACTGGCGCAGACCGACATGAAGCGCGTGATCGCCTATTCCTCGTTCTCGCATATGGGGGTGATTGCCATCGGGCTGTTTACGCTGACACCCGAGGGGATTGATGGCGCGATTTTCCAGATGCTGTCGCATGGCATCGTGATTGCGGCGCTGTTCTTCTGTGTCTCCGCCGTGTCGTGGCGGGCGGAAACGCGCGAGATCAGCGCATTCTCCGGCGTGGCGCACAAGATGCCGGTGCTCGCTACGCTCGCCATGCTGTTCGTCATGGCCAATATCGGCCTGCCGGGCACGGGTGCCTTCGTGGGTGAGTTTCTGGTCATGGTGGGCGCGCTGCATGTCTCGTTCTGGCTGGCCTTCCTCGGCGGCACGAGCATGATCCTGGGGGCGGTCTATATGCTGGTGCTTTACCGCCGCGTGCTGTTTGGCGCGGACAGGGGCGGCATCGTAGCCCTGCTGCGTGACCTGACCGGGCAGGAACTTGCCGTGCTGGTGCCCTTGGCCATCGTCACGGTGTGGATGGGGGTGCACCCCAACTCGTTCCTGCGCGTGTTTGACCCGGCCGTGACCTACCTGCTGCACCCGCTGGCCACCGTGGCCGCAGTCGAGCCCACGCAGATCACGCATGTGGCAGGATAGGGAATGATAAAAGTTTTTGGGTGCCGCCTTTTTTTAAAAAGGCGGCGTTCTTTTGAAGCTTTTTGAAACCCGGCCCATCCTGGAGGCCGGGTTTTTTATACGTCGAGGTTATCGACCTGATTGGCGTGTTCCTGAATGAAGCGGAAGCGCAGTTCCGCCTTGCGGCCCATCAGGTGCTCCACGCGCTCGAGCGTAAACGCCCGGTCCTCGGGTGGGGTGATGACCTTGAGCAGCGTGCGGTGCTTGGGGTCCATGGTGGTCTGCTTGAGGTCGGCAGGCGGCATTTCACCTAAGCCCTTGAAGCGCGAGACCTCGACCTTGCTGTTGGGCTTGAACACCTTCTTCAGCTTGCGCTCGCGGTCAGCGTCATCCATGGCGTAAACGCTCTTGCTGCCCTGTGTCAGGCGATAGAGCGGCGGCTGGGCCAGGTACAGATGCCCGCCCCGGATCAGGCCGGGCAGTTCGCGGTAGAAGAATGTCATGAGGAGGGAGGCGATATGCGCGCCATCCACATCGGCATCGGTCATGATGATGATGCGGCCATAGCGCAGCTTGCTGGCATCAAAGCGCTCGCCCGTGCCGCAGCCCAATGCCTCGACAAGGTCGCGCAGTTCCTGGTTGCCGCGCAGTTTTTCATTCGAGGCGCTGGCTACGTTCAGGATCTTGCCGCGTAGTGGCAGCACGGCCTGTGTTTCACGGTTGCGGGCCTGCTTGGCCGATCCACCCGCCGAATCGCCCTCGACCAGAAAGATTTCGGTCTCGGCTGCGTTCTCGCGGGTGCAGTCGGTCAGCTTGCCAGGCAGGCGCAGGCGGCGGGTGGCACTTTTGCGCGGTGTATCCTTCTGCTCCTTGCGGCGCAGGCGTTCTTCGGCGCGTTCCACCACAAAGGCCAGCAGGTTATCGGCCTGTGGCGGGTTGCCCGCCAGCCAGTGGTCGAAGCGGTCACGCAGCGCGGTCTCGACAAGCTTGCTGGCCTCGCCGCTGGTCAGCTTCTCCTTGGTCTGGCCCTGAAACTGCGGGTCGCGGATGAATACCGACAGCTTGGCGGCAATGCAGCCCATGATGTCATCGGCGGTGATGTTGGCCGCACGCTTGTTGGCACGCTGCTCGCCCCAGTTGCGCAGGCCCTTGACCAGCGCGTTGCGGAACCCGGTCTCGTGTGTGCCGCCATTGGGGGTGGGAATGGTGTTGCAATACGACGCCAGCGCCGAGGTGCCCTGCTCAAGGAAGGCGATGGCCCATTCCATGCGCCCCGTATCCGCGCCATCGGGGCCGGTGGGCAGGTCGGCGTCACCGGCCCATAGATCGGTCAGCAGGGCGGCTTTTTCGCCCAGTTCATCGCGCAGGCTGTCAGCCAGACCGCCGGGGAAGTGCAGCACCGCCTCGGCAGGGATGTCATGGTCCTTGATCAGTGCCGGGTCGCACGACCAGCGGATGGTGACGCCACGGAACAGGAACGCCTTGGAGCGGCACAGCCGGTACAGCCGCGCGGGCGAAAAATGCAGGCGCCCGAAAATCTCGGGGTCGGGCGTGAAACGGATCTGGGTGCCGCGCCGGTTATTGACCGGGCCAATTTTTTCCACGCCCGCCAGCGGGCGACCACGCTCATAGACCTGCCGCCACAGGGCGCGGTCGCGCGCGATTTCCACTTCCATGCGCGATGCCAGCGCGTTGACGACCGACGAGCCAACCCCGTGCAGCCCGCCCGAAGTGGCATAAGCCTTGCCCGAGAACTTGCCACCCGCATGCAGCGTGGTCAGGATCACTTCAAGCGCCGAGCGATCGGGAAAGCGCGGATGCGCATCGACCGGAATGCCGCGCCCGTTATCACGGATGGTCAGGTAGTCACCGGCCTCGAGTGTGACATCGATGGTGGTGGCGTGACCGGCTACGGCCTCATCCATCGCGTTATCGAGAATTTCGGAGGCGAGGTGATGATACGCCGTCTCGTCCGTGCCGCCGATATACATGCCCGGCCGCCGCCGCACGGGTTCGAGTCCTTCGAGCACCTCGATGGCGCTGGCGTCATAGGAATCGGGACCGTTTTTTGCGGGGTCTGGCATGGCGGCGGGGGTAACCTTGTGTGGAGTGGGCCGGGCAGGCGGCGCAGGCGTGGAAAAAAGATCGTCGTTCATGAAGCGTTCTTTGTTCTGTCAGGTCACGTCCTGTCAAGCTGCGCGGCCTGTCTCCTTGCGCCGACTATGCCCGCACTTGCGGGCATGAAAAAGGCCGGACAAAGCCCGGCCCCGATTTTTCTTTACTCTTTGCGCGCAGGCTGGCGCGGATCAGCTGCGCACCGTGCGGCGCGCGGGCGTGCGCGGGCGGGCAGGAGCTGCGGCCGGGCGGTTGGGGGCCGTGCAGGTCAGGTATGAGGCAGGCTGGATGATGTCCTTGGCCTGGGCGTAGTTTGACAGGTCAGCCGTGCTTTCAAGCTCCTGCACTTCATCGAACATGGAAACATGCTGCTGGCAGAACGCCGTGCCCGCCTGCAGGCCGCGCTCGGACTGCACGTTGGCGAGCTGCGTGATGTAGTCATCATGCTGGCGCTGGGCGTTGCGGCCATAGGTGGTGGAAAAATACCCGTTGAGCACATGCTCCTCGGCCGCGAGCTTGCTGCGGAATTTGCCGACAAAGTTGTTGTACTTGTCCTGCGCGCCACAGGACAGCGCGGTGACCATGAGCTGGCTCTTCAGGCCCTGCACGTCAAACGCCTCATGCGCGGGCGAGGGGGAGCACGGACCGGCAGCCAGTGCCTGCCCGCCATTAACCAGCCCCACAAGGGCAAGAGCTGCAGCGCCAGCGCGCCAGATCGACATGGACATCAGGACGGGTTCTCCAGAGATAGTGGGGCGGTTGCCAATGGGGGTAATGCACGGACCCCGCATATTCCGGCACGATGAAATCCGGATCAGGTCTATAGCGCAAACATGCTGCGGCCAAAAGGGCGCGCGGCAGACCCGCGTTCAAAAAGATGCGTTATGAATGCACGATGGGATGACAGCGCCCCGTGGGCCGGGTATGCCACACGGGCAGGGCGTGCATGCCTGTGCAAAAGCAACAGGTGGGGCTTTTCCGCCTTGGTGCGTTGTTCTACAGCGTATGCCACGGTGGTTGGCCGGTGCGCCAATCCTGACCGTTACGGGGCGGCGCAGGCGCAATGGTCCTTAACGGGTGATGTATCAAACACAGCGGAGCTGACGAGTGCGACTGCGACTGTCTGCAATCATGATGACGACGGGCATTCTGCTCGCCGGATGTGACAACAAACCGGCGGTGAACCTTGGTGGCATCACCGGAACCCCCAATCCCTATAACTACATGAAGGCCTCCGGCCAGTGCCAGGTGGGCAGCCTTGCCGATGCGGGCAAGAACACGAAATCCACTACCATGCAGGTGCGTAGCGATGATGGTTACTGCGCCATCGAGACGCGGGCCTCGGCAGGGCATCCCTATGCCTCGTTTGGCGTCTCTCCGGCGCCCGATCACGGCAAGGTGTTCATCTATAATTATAATGATCACACTTATGTGACGTACACGGCCAACACCGCCTATTCCGGCCCGGACAAGTTCCGTGTCGTGCTGATTCCCGGTGGGGACAAGCCGCGTGAATATATGGACGTGACCACCACCGTTACCGCCGCGAAGTAACCCGGCGGCTTACCGGCCCTGCTCCGGCAGGGCTGGCAGGCGGGTCAGATCAGATCGAAAACGTGATCGGCTCGGGCAGCGGGCGGCGCATGCCCGCATGCTCGGCCCGGCGCACGAGGTCATCAAGGCTGATCTTGCGGCACTGTTCATCGATCATCGTATCGAATTCCTGCCAGCACGGCTCGACAACCTTCTGGAACAGCCCGCCAATGGGGCCGTCATCCGTATTGTCCTCTGCCGTGATGACCGCAAGAATATCCGCCAGCAGGATGTCACGCCGCGGCCGGCCCAGGCGGTAGCCGCCACGGGGGCCGCGCACGCTTTCCAGCAGGCCCGAGCGTGACAGGGTCTGGAGCAGCGGCTCGATCCCGCGCCGGGCCAGGCCCGCGCGCTCGGCGATGTCGGCCGCGCTGATGGTGCCGTTCCGCCCCGCGTGAAAGGCCACGTCAAGCATGATCAGTATGGCGATCATGGTCCTGTCACGCCGCAGCAGCATATCGTTCAGCCTCGCCTTGCCTGGATGAAAAAACCGGTTTCCCCTATTTACCAGTAATTTGCTGATTGTTCCACGCTTCTGTTCAGGAGGATGGTGGATTATGTCAGACTGCACGCGTGAATAGGCCATTGCCGCACCAAGGAGTGATACCGGATGACGAAAACCACCCCGCCCGATCGCACGTACGGTTTTGCCGCCCCGCGCGGGCGGATATACGACTCCATTGTCGAGACCGTGGGGGGTACGCCGCTCGTGGCGCTGCCGCATCTGACCCGCGAGGATGGTCTGGCCGCCCGCGTGCTGATGAAGCTGGAGTTCTTCAATCCGCTCGCCTCGGTGAAGGATCGCATCGGTGCTGCCATGATCGAGGATGCCGAGGCACGCGGCGAGATCCATCCTGGCAAGACCACGCTGGTGGAACCGACTTCGGGCAATACCGGCATTTCGCTGGCTTTTGTGGCGGCCGCACGGGGCTACAGGCTGATCGTGACCATGCCGGAGGGGGCCTCGATCGAGCGGCGCAAGATGCTGCGCCTGCTTGATGCCCAGCTTGAACTTACCCCCTCGCGCCTGGGCATGGCGGGCGCCATCGCGCGGGCTGAGGAAATCCTGCAAAAAACCCCCAATGCGTGGATGCCGCGCCAGTTCGACAACCCCGCCAACCCCGAAGTTCATGCCGCCACCACGGCGGAGGAAATCTGGGTTGATACGGCAGGCACGGTTGACATTGTGGTGGCGGGCTTAGGCACGGGCGGCACGGCAAGCGGCATTGCCCACGGGCTCAGGTCCCGCAAGTCCGGCATCGAGGTCTATGGCGTGGAGCCGATGGAAAGCGCCATTCTCAATGGTGATGAGCCGGGGCCGCATGGCATTCAGGGAATCGGGCCGGGCTTCTGCCCCCGCACGCTCGACCTTGCGGCGCTGGCGGGCGTGCTGCCGGTATCGGAGCGCGAGGCCATCGCCGCCGCCCGCCGCTGCGCGCGGCTGGACGGGGTGCCGGTGGGCATCTCATCGGGTGCGGCCCTGCATGCGGCCATACAGCTTGCGGGGCGGCCCGAGAACGCAGGGAAGACCATCGTCACCATCGCGCCTTCCTTTGCCGAGCGCTACCTGTCTACCTCCCTGTTTACCGGGCTGGTCTAGACCTTCAGAATGCCGCCTTTCTGAAAGAAGGCGGCATCCCGGCAGCACCATATGGAAAAAGCGGCTCCCTTGCGGTGCCGCTTTTTTCTTTTCCATGTCCAGATGTGGAACGGGCAATCAGTGCAGGATGATCTCCACCCGGCGGTTCTGGGCCTCGCGCGTGTTGGCAGCGGTCTGAACCAGCGGGTTGCCATCGCCATAGCCATGAATATCGATGGCGGGGCCGGGCACACCGTCACGCACCAGTTCGGCCTTGATGACCTGCGCGCGCTTGAGCGAGAGGGCCTGATTATACTTTTCGCCCTGCGGGCCGGGATGGGCCGCCGAGTTGTCGGTATAGCCATTGACCTCGATGCGCGTGGTCTGCGTGTTGGTCGAGGCCTGCGCCGCGACGGCCACGATGGAGCGGGCGCGGTCGGTCAGGTCGCTGCGGTCCCAGTCAAAGAACACGAGGTAGGTGCGGTTCTCGGCCGGGGCAGGCACGGCGTTGGTCGAAGGCGGCGGCGGTGGCGGCGGGGCCGGATTGAACTCGTAGCGCAGGCCGAGCATCAGCGAATGGTTGAAGTCGGTGCGGCTGTCACGGTTGCCGTTGCGAAAGCCGTAATCATTGTTCATGGCCGTAAGCGCGGTCTCGCTGCCCGTCACCACGGAATGGTGCGACTGCGGGCCGAGCATGGTCCAGAACCGGTATTCCGCCGTAGCTGAAAGCCCCACGACCCACGGCATGGGGAAGGAGAGGCCGAAGATGCCCTGATAGGCGAAGTTGCCGTAGCTGCCGCTCACGTGCTGGCTGTAGTTCGCCCCATTCACGTTGCCCGTGATGGTGGTGTTCATGTTCTGCCAGCCATAGCCGATACCCGCGCCAAAATACGGGAACAGCCAGCTTTTGCCGATATCAAGGTCGAACAGCGCATTGGCCATCAGCCCCGATTCCTGCTGTCTGCCATCGGCGCGGGCGTGATAGGCGGCATTGCCGCCCACGGTTTTCAGGTCGTTGTTGCGATAATGGCCCTCAAGCTCCACGCGGAAGCCATTGCCAAGCCCCCAGCCAATCGCGCCGAGGCCAATGGCGCCGGTGCGAAACTGATCACGTGCCGAAGAATTCCGTATGACCTGGCCCTGGTTGAAGGTCGCGCCACCTTCACCGCTCATATACAGGCCCTGGACAGGCTGGGCGAATACAGGAGCGGAGACCAGCACGGAGCCCAGGGTAACCGAGGCAGCCAATAAAGACCCTGCAAGCAATCCGTACCGCAGATTCATACTCTTTTTCTCCCTTCGACGGGCCTCTTCCGGCATATAGGCCCGGTCGGGTGCACGTGCCATATTCCCTGGACTGATCAGCATCCGCATTCTTTTGCTGAAAGAAACCGGCCCTGACAATCCATTGCCACCACCTTAACCCGCCGCCCGGGTATGTGTGGCCCACTGGCATGGCTGACTGTGTGCCAGATGCCACACCTGCTGGCCGGATCGGTTTCCCTGCTTTCAAACCCGTGGAATCACGTCTTTCATATCAATCTTGCTTCAAACGGCGGCGCCAGATCAGGGGCATCGAATTCAACAACCCACAAGTCGGGGTCGCGTTCCATCTGCCGTGTGACATAGGCGTCAACACCGGCCTGATCAACATCCGTCTCCCCTGTAGCGCGGAACCATGCCCGGCGTCCATCGGGGGTACGGGTCTGGGCCAGCACGCACATCCGCCCCCCACGCCCCAGAAGCACGGCCAGCACGCCGCCTGCGTCATCATCGCCATGGTGCAGCACCATGCCCGGATTTCCCTTCTGTCCAGCCTGGCGCAGCATTGCCCGGACCCACAGGCCGGTTTTCAGGCGGGGTTCATCCATGGGGTCTGATTTCTCCGGTAATGCATAAAAACAGAGGGTGGCATGCAGGAATAGCACAGTTTGCACCCGCGCGGGCGCCTCATCCCCCGTTCGGGGTGGCGGCATCTTCTTCCGGTATGGCCGACAGGGCGGCGCGGTATTCCTCGGGGTTGTCGAGCAGGGAGTGGGCGGCATCGAGGTCGCTATCGGTGCCGATGGCAGCCGGGCAGGCCTTGCGGATGGCCAGAATGCGCGACAGGTCGGCAGGCGAGCGCACCTGGCGTGCCGCCACCACCCACTGCGCGCTGTCGGCCGTGCCTTCAGCCAGGTTCTGCAACTGGCGTTCGAGTTCGCTTTCGCCCCGGCTGGTGCAGACCTGCGGCATGACGCCAAGCCCCTGCAGCGGCCAGCCCAGGGGCGCGAGCACGCGACTCCATGTTACGAACAGCTCGGCCCCGTTGGGCATCTGGCCAATGGTCTGCACCAGCCCCTTGCCCAGTGTGGCGCTGCCAATCACCACGCCGCGTTTCTGGTCGGACAGGACGGCGGCGAGAATTTCGGCGGCACTCGCAGTCCGGCCATCGACCAGCACGATAATGGGCAGGCCATTGGTCATGTCGCCGCCCTGCACGGCCCAGACATGGTTGGCCTGCGGGTCGCGCCCCTGCGTAATGGCGGCCACCCCGTGGTCGAGCATGAGGGCAGACGTGGTCACGGCCTGTTGCAGCACGCCGCCCCGGTTGCCGCGCAGGTCGAGGATCAGGCCCGAAATGCCGGGCACGTTCATGGCCTCGTCGAGATACTGGCTCATTTCCTCCGCCGTGTTGGCGGAGAAGGCGGTGATGTGCAGCACCACATGCTTGCCGCTGGTATAGGCGAACACCGTCTCGGGCGGGGTGGAGGCGCGATGCAGGGTGACAGTGGTCTGCCGCCCTTTCGCTTCCACCGTGATGCGCACAAGGCTGCCACCGGGGCCATTGAGCCACGAGGTTACGGTATCGACTGTGTGGGACTCGGTGGAGCGACCATTGACCGCGCGCACGATCTGCCCCGCCGCCAGGCTGGTGGGCCAGGCCGGGCCGTTGGCATTGACCGCCGTGATCCGGATGGCGTGATGGTCCATCCCCAGCGTCAGCCCGGCCGTGGCCTCGCCGCCCGTGCGGGTGCTGCGGTCCGATACGGCCGCGCCGGGCGGGATGTAGCGCGAATAGGGATCGAGATGATTGAACAGCTCATCGAAGAAGCCCTGCAGCACCCCGTCCTGCCCGGTGTTGCGCATGGCGGGCGAGTGCTGCCACGCCACATCGAGAATGCGGGTGATGGCCGCACTCCATCCCGCCACGTCATCGGGTGCGGGCACAGGCAGGGCGAGCACGGTTTTCTGGGTGGCGGCAAGTTGCAGGAAGCCGTGCTGCTCATCAATGCTGAGCGAGGGATCGAGCGCGCTCAGTCCGTTCAGGCCCCACAGGGCAAAATCGTGAATTGCATGGTTTTCCAGCGTGCGGGGCTGCAGAAAGGACAGACTCGCCTGCATGACCGATGACAGCACGGCAAGGTCCATGCCGGGCATATCCGGGTTTTCCATGCTGTCTTCATGCAGCGGCGGCTGGGGCGTGGGCGCGCGCGGGGTGGCGGGCGTGTCATCGGCGCAGGCGGCGGTGGTCAGCCTGACGATGATGAGCAGCAGGATGAACGTATCACGCGGGAGGTGGCCCAGCGTGAACATGCGCCGCCGCCACGCACCCGCCCCCTCGCCGCCCAGCCTTATGGGCCGGACGATGATGACGGGAAACAGGGCGCGTTTCACGGCCTGCGTTTCCGCAGGCGGGGTGCCACGTCGGGCAGGGCCAGAAGGACGGTGCCCCGGATGGCGCATGCTTCTTCTATCCGTACGCGCAGAGCCTGACCGGGGCGGAATGCCATGGTCGTGTCGCGTGCGTGCAATGTCTGCGTTTTTTCATCGTGATGCCATTGATCTTCCGGCAGGGCAGACATGGGCAGCAGGGCGGAGGTTCCTGTTGCATCCAGCACGATAAAAATACCGAATCGGGACAGGCTGGAAATATGCCCGTCCATCTCGGTGCCGATGCGCGCCTCAAGCCAGGTCGCGGCATACCGCTCCAGCGTCTCGCGCTCGGCCTGTGCCGCGCGGCGCTCGGTGCGGGTGATGGCCTCGCCCACTTCTTCCAGCGCCTCATGGCCGGGTGCGGGGCCAGGTTCGAGTCCGGTGGCGACGAGCAGGGCGCGGTGGGTCAGCAGGTCGGCATAACGGCGGATGGGGCTGGTGAAATGCGCGTAGGCCGCAAGCGAGAGGCCAAAATGACCGATCGGCTCGGGGCTGTATTCCGCCTGGTTCTGCGCGCGCAGGATCAGTTCATTGACCAGCCCGGCCTGATCGGTGTCGCGCACCCTGTCCAGCACGCGGTCAAGGTCGGCGGCGCGCAGGCTGCCCACGGGCGGCAGTTTCAGGCCCATCAGGTCGAGCGTGCGGCGCAGGCTTTCCAGCCGCTCGGGCGTAGGCGGCGCGTGGATGCGGTACAGGCATGCAATATGCCGTGCCTCAAGGCAGCGGGCGGCAGCGACATTGGCCGCGATCATGAATTCCTCGACCAGCCTGTGGCTGTCGAGGCGGATTCGCGGCGCAATGGCCGTGATCTCGCCGCCATCCCCCAGCCGGACCAGCCGCTCGGGCAGGTCGAGGTCCAGCGTGCCGCGTGCGCGCCGGGCTTTGGTGAGGCACGTCCACGCGCCAAACAGGCTGTCGAGCAGACCCGGTGGCAGGGCCTGCATGGTGGTGTCGGGTGCGCCGTCGCGCGCGGCCTGCACCTGCTCATAGGTCAGGCGGGCGGCGCTGCGCATGATGCCGCGCCCGAAGCGGGCGTTGCTGACCGCGCCATCGGGCGCGACCGTCATGGTCACGAACAGGCAGCCCCGGTCCTCGTTCGGGCGGAGCGAGCACCAGCCGTTCGAGAGATCCTCGGGCAGCATCGGGATTACCCGGTCGGGGAAGTAGACCGAATTGCCGCGTAGTCGGGCCTCGCGGTCGAGCGCGCTGTCAGGGCGCACGTACCAGGCCACATCGGCAATGGCGATGGTGATGCGAAAGCCCTCGCCATCGGGTTCGGCATAGATGGCATCATCAAAATCGCGTGCATCCGCGCCATCGATCGTGACCAGCGGCATTTCGCGCAGGTCGGTGCGGCCTGCGGGGGCGACGCCACGGGCGGCTTTGGCCTGGGCCAGCGCCTCGGTGGGGAAGACGTGGGGAATGCCCAGCATGGCGACTGCCACCATGCTGATGGTCCGTGCATCGCCCTGCGGGCCAAGGCGCGCGATGATGCGCGCGGGGTGCAGCCCCGGCCCGGACTGGGGCAGGGGCGTGGCAATGACAATCTCGTTATCTGGCGCGTTGTCATCCTCGCCTGCGGGAATGACCCACTCGGCCTTGGCGCGGCGGTCGGCGGGCGTGAGGCGGCCCGCGGGGCGGAAGCGGGCAGGGGTGCTGGCTGCCGGGTCATCAGGCGGCAGGGTGCGGAACAGGCCCACGATCTGGGTAGGCGCATCGCTCAGGCGGCGTAGCGTGCGGCCTTCATATCTGCCGGGGCCGACCCGGCGCAGGCGGGCCACCACGCGCTCGCCGGGGGCAAGGGCTGCGCGGCCGCGCAGTTCGGGGTGCATGAACACGGTGGGGGCGGGGCCTTCGCCATCCCACTGCACGGGCCGGGCAATAGGGTCGCCATCGGCATCGGTGCCGGTCACCTGCACCACCATGGATTCGGGCAGCCGGTCTGATACGCGAAAGCGCCGTGCGCCTGCGGGGGCGAGCGTGCCATCAAGCGCCATGTCGCGCAGCATCTGGCGCAGGGGCGCCTTGTGCTCCGGCCCAAGACCGAATTCGCGGCTGATCTCGCGCTTGCCGATGCGCCCTGTCGCCCCTTCGATAAACGCGCGGAGCTGCTCACGGTCGGGCAGGCCACCCGTACGGGCTGGCGGCGTGCCCGTGGGCAGGCGGTCCGGCATCTCGGGAGTTGCTGGACGCTGCCGCTTCATGATCAGTCCGTCTCGCTTTCAGTCTTGGCCGGGGTGGCCTTCTTGCGGGTGGTGGTCTTTTTGGCGGCCGGTTTGGCCGCTGTTTTCCTGGGGGCTGCCTTTTTCTTTGGCGCAGCCTTCTTGGGCGCGGCGTCCTCGCCTTCCGCCGCCTTGGCCTTTGTCTTGCGGGCTGCGGGCTTGCGGGTGGTGGTGGCCTTTTTGCCCTTGGCCTTGAGTGGCTTGCCCTTTTCGGTCAGCAGCGTCAGGGCTTCGTCCATGGTCACGTCGTTCATGTCCTGCCCGCGCGGCACGGTAGCCACGATGGAGCCGTGCTGAACGTAGGGACCAAAGCGGCCCTTGCGCACCATGACCGGCTCGCCATCCTTGGGGTGGGGGCCGATGGTGCGGATGGAGGCCAGCTTCTTGGCCAGCGCATCGACCGCGCGGTTCAGCCCCACGGTCAGGACATCATCATCCTTGTCCAGCGAGCCATAGACCGCGCCCATTTTCACATACGGGCCAAAGCGGCCCAGACCCGCCTCGATCGGCTCGCCAAGTTCGGGGTGAATGCCCACGATGCGCGGCAGGGACAAAAGGCCCACCGCCTGTTCGAGCGTGATCTTGTCGCCATCGAGCCCGCGCGGAATGGTGGCGCGCCTGGGCTTGGCTTTCTTGTCCTCGGGATCGGGCTCGCCCTGCTGCACGTACAGGCCCCACGGGCCACGGCGCACGGTCACGTCCTCGCCGGTGGGTGCAGCACCCAGCACGCGCATGCCATCCTTCAGGGCGGCGGCATCATCGCCTTCCTTCGGGTCGGCCACGAGTTTGCGGGTGTACTGGCATGTGGGGTAGTTCGAGCAGCCAATGAACGCGCCGTACCGCCCCAGCTTCAGCCCGAGCCTGCCGGTGTTGCACGCCGTGCACAGGCGCGGGTCCTGCCCGTCCTCCCGCGCGGGGAAGAAGTAAGGCGAAAGGTCCGCATCCAGCGCCGTGATGACGTCGGATATCTTGAGATCCTTGGTCTGGTCCACCGCGTGCGAGAAGTCGGACCAGAAGGCGGACATCACATCGCGCCAGTTGGCCCGCCCGCCGGAGATGTCATCAAGCTGTTCCTCAAGCCCTGCGGTGAACTGCGTGTCCACATACCGCTCGAAGAACGAGGTGAGGAAGGCCGTGACCAGCCGCCCGCGGTCTTCGGGGATGAAGCGGCGGTTCTCAAGCTGCACGTAATTGCGGTCGCGCAGCACGGTCAGGATGGAGGCATAGGTGGAAGGGCGGCCAATGCCGATTTCTTCCATCTTCTTCACCAGCGAGGCTTCCGAATAGCGCGGCGGCGGCTGGGTGAAGTGCTGGTCCGCCGTGACCTCGCCGCGCCCGATGGCGTCGCGCTCCTTCATGGCGGGCAGCATGCGGTCCTGTTCGTCATCCGCCTTGGCGGGCGAGTCGTCGCGGCCTTCGCTGTAGAGTTTCAGGAAGCCGTCAAACGCGATCATGGACCCCGTGGCGCGCAGGGTCACGCGCTGGTTGCGGCGGTCCACGATATCGACCGCCACCTGGTCGAGCTCGGCGGACTGCATCTGGCTGGCGACCGAGCGCTTCCACACCAGATCATACAGCTTCTTCTGCTCGGGCGAGAGGTAACGCGCCATGTCGGCGGGGGTGCGGCGCACGTCTGTCGGGCGGATGGCCTCATGGGCTTCCTGCGCGTTCTTGGCCTTGGTGGAATAGATGCGCGGCTTGTCGGGCACGTACTGCTCGCCAAAGCTGTGGCCGATATGGCCCCGGATGGCGCTGATCGCCTCGCCTGCCATCTGCACGCCGTCGGTTCGCATATAGGTGATGAGGCCCACGGTCTCGCCACCGATGTCGATGCCTTCATAAAGCTGCTGGGCCGTGCGCATGGCCACCTGGGCCCCCATGCCCAGCTTGCGCGAGGCCTCCTGCTGCATGGTCGATGTGGTGAAGGGCGGCGGCGGGTTGCGGCGCACCTTGCGGCGCTCGACCTTCTCCACCCCGAATTCACCGGCCTCGACCGCGGCCTTGGCTGCCATGGCGCTGGCTTCGTTGTTGAGGTCGAACTGCTCGAGCTTGTGGCCATCAAGATGCGTGAGCCGTGCGGTGAATGCTGCCCCCGCAGGCGTGGTCATGCGGGCCAGAACGGACCAGTATTCACGCGGCTTGAAGATCTCGATCTCGGCTTCGCGCTCACAGATCAGCCTTAGCGCGACCGACTGCACGCGCCCTGCGCTGCGCGAGCCGGGCAGCTTGCGCCACAGCACCGGCGAGAGCGTGAAGCCCACGAGGTAGTCAAGCGCGCGGCGGGCGAGATAGGCCTCGATCAGCGGGAAGTCGAGCTCGCGCGGATGGGCCATCGCGGCCTTGATGGCGCTTTTGGTGATCTCGTTGAAGGTGACACGCTGCACCTCGATGCCCTTGAGGAGCTTCTTCTCCTCAAGGATCGAGCGCACGTGCCACGAAATGGCTTCCCCTTCGCGGTCGGGGTCAGTGGCGAGGTACAGGTGGCTGGCCCCGCGCAGCGCCTTGGCGATGGCCGCGATCTGGCGGCTGCCGCGCTCGTCGGTTTCCCACACCATGGCAAAGCCTTCGTCGGGCTTGACGCTGCCATCCTTGGGCGGAAGGTCGCGCACATGCCCGAACGAAGCCAGAACCGTATAGTTATCACCCAGATACTTATTGATCGTTTTCGCCTTGGCTGGCGATTCGACCACCACGACGTCAGTCATTCTGTCTCCGGATCACGATTCTAAAAACCTTGCTCTATCCCGCGCTCAGGCCGGGGGTGGACGCCGCACGACCAGATCCCCCGCAAGGAATTCGATCGTACCCGCAATCTCCATTTCCGACAGGACGGTCAGGACTGCTGCAGTCGAGAACTGGCAGCGCCGTACAAGATCGTCAACAGGCGATGGCGTGAAAGATAGAAAACCTTCCACCATTTCATGCAGGTCGCCCTGGGCGGGTAGGGGTGGCGTCGGGTCTGTCTGCGGCGAGGCCAAGGCTTGCCCACCCGATGGGGCAGCATTGTGGCGCACCGGGCGGATAGAGGCGGAAAACAGGTCGTTTTCCTCTATGGTTTCAGGCAGTTCGCGCAATATGTCGCGTTCGGTTTCGGTCACGACCGCACCCTGGCGCAGCAGGTCATTGCTGCCCCGGCAGCGCGGATCAAGCGGCGAGCCGGGCACGGCAAAGATGGTACGCCCGTAATCAAGTGCCATGCGTGCGGTAATCAGGCTGCCCGAGCGCAGTGCAGCCTCGATCACCACGCAGCCCAGCCCAAGGCCCGCAATCAGCCGGTTGCGGCGTGGAAAGTGCCGGGCCTGCGGCACCGTGCCTAGCGGGGCCTCGGTCACGACCGCGCCGGAGCGTGTGATTTCGGCCTGCAGGGGGCCATGTTCAGGCGGGTAGGGGCAGTCCAGCCCGCCGGCAATGGCGGCAACCGTGCGGCCCGCCGTCATGGCGCCGCGATGGGCTGCGCCATCAATGCCGCGCGCCAGCCCCGATACGGTGTGCACGCCGTGTGCCGCGAGCAGGGCGGCCAGGCTTTCGGCCATGCGCAGCCCGCCCGATGAGGCATTGCGCCCGCCCACGATGCCCACCATGCGGGCGGACAGCAGCGCCACGTCGCCCAGCACCGACAGCACGGGCGGTGCGTCAGGCAGTGCGGCCAGAAGGGCGGGGTAGCCGGGCTGGCCGTGTGCGAGCAGCGTGCCGCCTAGCGCATGCAGGCGCTCAAGCTCGCGCAGGGCGTCATCATGCGGGTGGAGCGGGCCGATGGTGCGGCTGATGCGGGTGGCCCCGCGCTCGAGCATGGCAAGGGCCGCTTCAACGCTGCCATGGGTGCGGATGAGCTTGCGGTAGCTGACCGGGCCGATGCCGTCCGTTCGCGCCAGCCGCAGGCAGGCCAGCGCCGTTTCGGCATCGGGGCGGGTCATGTGCTTTTCTGGCCGATTCTGGGCTCGGTGCCCCTGAGCAGACGGGTAATGTTGGCGTGATGGCGGACCAGGATCATCACTGCAATCAGCACCCCGGCCAGATAGGCGGGGGAGTTGAAGTCAATCCGCCCCGGCCGGATCATGAGCAGCGGCAGGGCGGCAAACGCGATGATGGCACCCGCTGATGAAATGCGCGTGACCTTGGCAAAGATCAGCCACAAAGCACAGCAGCACAGGCCCACGCCGGGCATGAGGGCAAGAATGCAGCCCAGCCCGGTCGCGACGCCCTTGCCACCCCTGAACTTGAGCCAGACGGGAAAGCAGTGCCCGGCCACGGCAAAGATGGCGGCCAGCGATTCGGCGGCCAGCGTGTGGAACGGGCACAGCACGAAGGCGCAGAACACCGCGAACGCCCCCTTGGTGCCATCGAGCGCCAGCGTGCCGGCAGCCAGCCCCTTGCGGCCGGTGCGCAGCACGTTGGTCGCCCCGATATTGCCCGAGCCGATCTTGCGGATGTCGCCACCCCCCGACAGCGCGGTGAGCACCAGGCCAAAGGGAATGCTGCCAATCAGGTAGGACAGGAAGGCGACGCCGCCCATCAGCGGCAGGTCGTAGGTGGGGATGCCGTAGATCATGCGGCCTGCGCCCCGAACACGCGCGCGCCTTTCTTCCACGTGCCCAGCACGCGGCCTTCCAGCGCGCGGCCATCAAACGGGGTGTTCTGCGCCTTGCCCGGCAGGTCGCCCGCGCGCACCACCCAGGCGGTATCGGGGTTGAACAGGCACAGATCGGCAGCAGCCCCCACGGCCAGCGTGCCCGCCCTGCTGCCCAGCACGGCAGCCGGGCGGTGGGTCAGCAGGCCAATGGCCTCCATCATGCCAAGGTGGCCCGCATGCACCTGCGCAAGTGTTACCGCCAGCAGCGTGCACAGCCCGGTGCCCCCGGCGGCGGCCACGGCAAAAGGCTGGCGCTTGTCATCGGCGTCACACGGCATGTGATCGGATGCGATGGCGTCGATCGTGCCATCGGCCAGCGCAGCACTTACGGCACGGCGGTCGGCTTCGGTGCGCAGCGGCGGCGAGAGCTTGGCGTAGGTGCGGAAATCGCCGATCACCGTCTCGTTGAGGTCGAAATAGGGGGGGGCCGTATCGCAGCTCACACGCAGGCCATCGGCCTTGGCGTTGCGGATCAGGTCAAGCCCTTCCGCGGTCGAGACATGGCCAAAATGCAGCCGCCCGCCGGTCATGCGCGCAAGGCGCAGGTCGCGTGCGATCAGGATCGCCTCGGCCGCGGCCGGAATGCCAGGCAGGCCAAGGCGGGTGGCCAGTTCGCCATCAGTAGCGCAGCCGCCACGTGCCAGTGACGGATCTTCAGGGTGCTGCACGATCAGGGCGTTGAAGCCTTTGGCGTAGGTCAGCATCTGGCGCATCATGCGGCTGTCGGCAATGGCATGCGGGCCATCGGTAAAGGCAATGGCGCCCGCTTCGGCCAGCAGGCCGATCTCGGCCATTTCCCTGCCCGCGCATTCACGGGTCAGGGCGCCATAGGGCAGGATGTCGATCATGCCCGTTTCCTCGCCCCGCGCGCGCAGCAGGCGGGCAAGGGCGGGGTTGTCGATCGTCGGGCTGGTATTGGGCAGCACGGCAATGGTGGTGATGCCACCCGCCACGGCAGCGCGGGCGGCGGAGAGTACCGTCTCGCGGTATTCATAGCCGGGCTCGCCAATAGTCACGCGCATGTCCACAAGGCCGGGGCACAGCACGAGCTGGCCGCCGCCATCAATCACATCCGCGCCTTCGGGCATGCCTTCGGCCTGCGGCGCGTCGATGCCTGCAATCACGCCGCCCTGCACCAGCAGGCGGCCGGGGCGGTCCGTATTGCTGGCGGGGTCGATCAGGCGCACATTTTCAAAAATGGTTGGCTTCATGCGCCTTCTCCCCCGCGTGCGAGCAGGTCAAGCACCGCCATGCGCACCGCAACCCCCATTTCCACCTGTTCACGGATCACGCTCTGGTCGGAATCGGCCACGCGGCTGTCAATTTCCACGCCCCGGTTCATCGGGCCGGGATGCATGACCAGCGCATGCGGCTTCGCCAGCGCAAGGCGCTTGTTATCGAGGCCGTAGAAGCGGAAATATTCCCGCGCGCTGGGCACCTGTGTGCCCTTCATGCGCTCGCGCTGCACGCGCAGCATCATCACCACGTCCACGCCGCGCAGGCCATCCTCCATGGTGTGATGGATGCTGACGCCCAGCGCGCCAATGGCACCCGGCACCAGCGTGGGTGGCCCCACCACGCGCACCTGACAGCCCAGGGCTGTGAGCAGGTGAATGTTGGAGCGCGCGACCCGGCTGTGGCTGACATCGC
The DNA here is from genome assembly GCF_009834365.1 of Komagataeibacter xylinus. Taxonomy (NCBI): domain Bacteria; kingdom Pseudomonadati; phylum Pseudomonadota; class Alphaproteobacteria; order Acetobacterales; family Acetobacteraceae; genus Komagataeibacter; species Komagataeibacter xylinus. The sequence goes on from NZ_CP041348.1 coordinate 1,818,193, forward strand.
CGCAGATCGCCACCGTCAGCCCCTCGAACGTGCCGAAATGGCGGCGGATGGTCAGCGCATCGAGCAGGGCCTGGGTGGGGTGTTCATGCGTGCCGTCGCCTGCATTGACCACGCTGGCCTGTACCTTCTGCGCCAGCAGGGCGGGTGCGCCGGACTGGGCATGGCGCACGACAAGCAGGTCGGCATGCATGGCGTTGAGCGTGGCCGCCGTGTCGAGCAGTGTTTCGCCCTTGTTGACCGAGGAACTGGCCACGGTCATGTTCACCACATCCGCGCCGAGCCGCTTGCCCGCCAGCTCGAACGAGGTGCGGGTGCGGGTGCTGTCCTCAAAGAACAGGTTGATGAGCGTGCGCCCGCGCAGCAGGTCGCGCGGGGTCTTGCGCGAGCGGTTGAGCAGGGCGTAGTGCTCGGCCAGGTCCAGTATGGGCATGATCCGGCTGGGATGCATGCCCTGCACGCCCAGCAGGTGGCGTGTGGCCGGGGTGGCGAAAACGTTGCTGCCGTGGGCGCTGCGCTCATTCATGGGCGGCGACCGCGTTGATGCGTGCCAGAACCTCGTCACGGCCAAGGGCGACCAGCGTGTCATCGATACCGGGCGACATGGTGCTGCCGGTTACGGCGGCACGCAGCGGCTGGGCCACCTTGCCCAGCTTCATCTCATGCGTCTCGGCAAACTGGCGCAGTGTCGCGTCGATCGCTTCCTTGCTGAACGGCTCGGTCGCCTTGAGGGCTGCGGCCAGTTTGCCCAGCATCACGCGGTTTTCCGCACTCAGCTGCTTTTCGGCCTTGGGGTCAAAGGCAAGGGGCAGCGAACGGCCGAGGAAGGCCGCGTTATCAGCCAGTTCCACCAGTGTCTTGGCACGTTCCTTCAGGCCGGGCATCAGGGCCAGAACCTTGGCACGGGTGGCATCCGATGTATCCACGCCTTCCATCTTGGCCAGGCGTTCCATCACGTCATTCGTCAGGCGGGTATCATCGGCCTGGCGCAGCCATACGCCGTTGATGTGCAGGAGCTTGGCGTAATCCATGCGGGACGGCGAACGACCCACGCCATCGAGGTCGAACAGCCTGATCTGTTCCTCGCGCGAGAGGATCTCGGCATCGCCGTGGCCCCAGCCAAGGCGCAGCAGGTAGTTGTTCAGCGCCTCGGGCAGGTAGCCCATCTCGCGGAATTCCACGACCGACTGCGCCCCGTGCCGCTTGGACAGCTTGGCCCCGTCAGGCCCGTGAATGAGCGGCAGATGCGCGAAATGCGGCAGGTTCCAGCCCATGGCGCGGTAGATCATGGCCTGGCGGAAGGTGTTGGTCAGATGGTCATCGCCACGGATGACGTGGGTGATGTCCATGTCATGGTCATCGACCACCACGGCAAGCTGATAGACCGGGGTGCCATCGGCGCGCAGGATGATCATGTCATCAAGTTCGCTATTGGCCACGCGCACGTCACCCTGCACCAGATCGTGGATGGTGGTTTCCCCCTCACGCGGGGCCTTGATGCGGATGGTGTAGGGGGTGTTGGCGGGGGCGTCGGCGGGGTCGCGGTCGCGCCACATGCCGTTGTAGCGGGGGGGACGGCCCTCGGCCATCGCCTTCTCGCGCATTTCCTTCAGTTCATCGGCCGTGCAGTAGCAGCGATAGGCCAGGCCCTTTTCCAGCAGTTCATGCGCCACCTCGGCATGGCGGCCCTGGCGTGTGGACTGGAAGACCGGCTTCTCGTCGGATTCGATGCCCATCCAGGCCAGACCGTCGAACAGCACGTCGACCGCCTGCTGGGTCGAGCGTTCGCGGTCGGTATCCTCGATGCGGAGCACGAACTGCCCGCCGTGGTGGCGGGCATAGAGGAAATTGAAAAGGGCGGCACGGGCGTTGCCGATATGCAGCAGGCCGGTGGGGCTGGGAGCAAAACGCGTACGGACAGTCATGAACCGGGTTCCTAGCATGTTTTTGCCCTGCTGACAGGGGGCACTCTGGCGTGAAAACCGTTCCGCCCGCTAGGGTGTGCATTCCTGCCACGCCTTTTACGCGCATTATGGGGGTCTTCTGTCGGGTTCGTCTGCCATTTGCCATCAATGCCGGTGCCGCTGTCCTGCCCAAGGGGTGTGGACAGGCGTTTGGCGGGCGGCGATTCCGGGCCGTGCGGCAGGCCTGGGCGTGCGGGGTGGTTTTTGAGCCGGGCGGCGGGGGCAGGGAACCTGCTGCGCCTGCGGGGTGCGCTCATGGCATGGCTGTGGGGGCAGAACAGTGGGCTGGTGCTATGGCTGCCGGTGGCTCTTGCTGGCGGCATCATCGCGTATTTTGCCCTGCCGTTCGAGCCGGGCGAGGTAGGCGCGGCAGGTGCGGCGCTGGCCTGTGTGGCCTCACTCGCCTGCCGTCTGCTGTGGCCTGAGTGGCTGGCCGTGCGGCTGGGCGCGGGCGTAGTGGGGGCCGCTGCCATGGGGTTGCTGCTGGCATGGGGGCAGGCATGGCGCATGCCGCCTTTTCCCGATCTGCCGCACCGGGCGGTGCATCTGTCAGGGCAGGTGATGGGCGTGGAAGTGCAGCGTCTGGCCGATGGCACGCAGGCGCTGCGTGTGGCGTTGCGCGGCGTGCGTTTTGAGGATGGAATCAACATGGGCATGCCGCCCCTGCGGCGGTCGCTGTCCGTGCGGCTGCGGGCCGATGACCCCGCGCGGCCCATACCGGGCGACGGGCTGCGGGTGCGTGCCCTGCTTTCGCCGCCTGCCTTCCCTGATGTGCCGGGCGGGTATGATGCCCAGCGCCGGGCGTGGTTTGCAGGCCAGGCAGGCCATGGCCGCGCGCTTGAACGGGCCACGATCACGCCTGCGCAGGTGGCCAGTGGTCCAGCGGGCTGGCTTGCGGGCAGGCGGCAGGCGCTGGCGGAACGGATTCGTGCTGCCCTGCCCGGCACGCGGGGCGATATTGCCGCGACTATTCTGGTGGGAGCCGATGGCGTGGTGGCGCCCCGGGAGCGTGAGGTCTTTGCCGATGCGGGGCTGGCGCACCTGCTGGCCGTGGCGGGGCTGCATCTGGCGATTGTTATGGGGCTGGTCATGGTGGTGCTGCGCACGGGGCTGGCGCTGAGCGAGCGGGCGGCGCTGTACTGGCCATGCCGCCAGATCGCGGCGGTGGGTGCGCTATTGGCGGGCGGCGGTTACGTGCTGCTGACCGGCGCGCACCTGCCTGCCCGGCGCAGCCTGCTCATGGCGGGGCTGGCGGTCGTGGCGCTGCTGGCAGGCAGGCGGCCGCTGTCGCTGCGGGCGCTGGCAGTGGCGGCGGCGGTGCTCATGGCGCTCAACCCGGAGGGCGTGATTGAGTTGTCCCTGCAGATGTCGGTTGCGGCGGTTATGGCGCTGATTGCGGGGTTTGAGGCACTGCGGCCCGCGCTATCGGGTTGGGAGCATGATGACGTGTGGCTGCGGCGGGTTGCGGCGCGGCTGGCCCATCCGCTGCTGGCCAGCGTGCTGGCAGGGAGTGCGTGCCTGCCGGTGGGCATGGCGCATTTCGGCACGGTGCAGCCATGGTTCGTGCTGGCCAACCTGCTGGCGGTGCCGCTCATGTCGGTCTGGATCATGCCGTGGGGGCTGGCGGCATTGGGGCTGATGTCGCTGGGGCTGGAAAAACTGGCCCTTGTGCCCATGGGCTGGGGGCTTGGCGTGGTGGCATGGCTGGCACATCTGGTCGCCCGGCTGCCCATGGCGCGGATGGGCGTGCCTGCCTTGGGCAATGTGGGGCTTTGCGTGTTCTTCGTGGGGTTGTGCTGGCTTTGCCTGTGGGTGGGGCGGGTACGGTTGCTGGGGCTTGTGCCGATCGTGCTGGCGGTGCTTTCCCCATGGATGATGACCCGCCCGGTGCTGCTGTTGGCCCCTGATGCCCGCATGGCGGGAATTGTGACGCAGGGGCACCTGCTGACCGGCCCCGGCACGCACCCCGATCCGTTTGCGCTGCGTGAATGGCAGCGCGTGACCGGCCTGCCCTCAGATGTGTTGCCGGCCGAGGGAACGGTGGGGCAGGTGGCCTGCCATGGCGGCGTCTGCCGTGTGGGAGATATCGTGCTGGTTTTCACCGCCCGGCCGCCTGCGCCCGGCCTGTGCCGGGGTACCGGGCTTTTGGTCAACCTGCCGGGCACATGGGGGTGTGATGGCGTGCCCTCCATCGGGCGCTTCGATCTGTGGCGCAACGGGGCTTATGCCATTTACCGGTGGGTGGATGGCGGGCTTGTGGTGCGGACGGACCGCGCCATGCGCGGAGCGCGGCCATGGGTCATGCGCCCCGGCGGGGCGGGCCTGCCCAACCTGCCCCTGGCGCAGGCGGAATAAAGATCAGCACGAAAAATGATAAAAGTCTTCGGGTGCTGCCTTTTTGAAAAAAGGCGGCGTTCTTTCAAAGCTTTAAAAACTTCTGCTTGTTCAGGCAGGGGCCAGGCGTAGCTCATCCTTCATGCGGTACTGGCATGGTTCAAAAGCGGGGCAACGCCAGCATTCGGGCCTGCGGGCCTTGCACACGTAGCGCCCGTGCAGGATCAGCCAGTGATGGGCCGGGCGCAGCATGTCAGGCGGAATGCGGCGGACAAGCTGGTCCTCCACCGCACGCACGGTGGCCCCCGGCGCCAGCCCCGTGCGGTTGCCAATGCGGAAGATGTGGGTATCCACCGCCATCGTGCTGTCGCCAAAGGCCACGTTCATCACCACATTCGCGGTCTTGCGGCCAACACCGGGCAGGGATTCGAGGGCCGCGCGGTCATGGGGCACCTTGCCATCAAAGCGGTCGAGCAACTGCCGTGATAGCGCCACCACGTTGCGCGCCTTGGTGCGCCACAGCCCGATGGTGCGGATATGCGCGCCCACCTTTTCTTCGCCAAGGTCCACCATGGCCTGCGGGGTCGGCGCATCGCGGAACAGGTTGACGGTGGCCTTGTTGACCGAGGCATCGGTCGCCTGCGCCGAAAGTACGACTGCTACGAGCAACGTATAGTCATCGACAAAGTCGAGTTCGCTTTCGGCATCGGGGTTGGCGGTGGCCAGAAGGCTGATGAAGGCGCGGACTTCGGCCAGCGTCATGGCGCGGCGGGCGGGTTTGGCTCTGGCGCGGGTGGGGGGTGTTGGCATCGGCTACTCGCTGGGGTGGGTCGGGGCGTATTGTGCGGCGTGGGGGTGGGGTCTGTAAATTGCCCCGGACCCCGATAGTCGGGCAGGGGCCTTGCATGCCACGCGGGGCGGGGCTAGTCGTTCCAGCCCTTTGCGGCGCTCGGGTCACGGTCGCGTTTTTTGCATTCTGGCGTGGTGGGCATGGCTTCTTCCTCTTCTCGATCCGTTACGCGGCGGCATGAATTCGCAGCCGTTCTGAGCTTTGTGTGGCACCGGTGGCGGGCGTGGCCTGCCCTGCTGGCGGGCACGCTGGCAGGGATCGCGCTGGCTACGGTGGCGGATGTGATGATGCCGCTGCTGGCGGGCTGGCTGGTCGATGATGTGTCGCACCCCGCACAGGTGGCCACCATCCACCGCGCCATACGCGATGTAGCGGGGCTGACGGGGCTGGGCGTGGGCGGCATCGTGGCGCGGCGCATGGCATATGTAACCATCTCGCACCTCACATCCCGTGTCATGACCGGCATCGTGACGGAGGCGTTCGCCCGCGTGCAGCGTTTCTCCAGCGAGTGGCATGCCAGCAACTTCGCGGGCTCGACCGTGCGGCGCATCACGCGCGGGCTGGGGGCGATCGACACGCTGGGCGATACGGTGCTGCTCATGCTGGTGCCCGAGGTGATCGTGCTGTGCGCCACGACCGGCGTGCTGGCTTTTCACTGGGCGTTCATGGGGCTGGTGCTGGCGGTGGGGGCAGTAGCCCTTGTGGGGCTCTCGGTCGTGCTGACGCTGCATTACGTGGCGCCATCCGCCCGGCTGGCCAATGCGTGGGATACGCGCATGGGGGCCACCCTGTCCGATGCCGTGACGTGCAATGCCGTGGTCAAGGCCTGCGGGGCGGAGGGGCGCGAGGATGCCCGGCTGGCATGGGTTGCAGGCCGGTGGCGGCAGCGCATGGTGCGTTCGTGGCTGCGCGGCACCGATAGCGCCAATTTGCAGAACCTCGCTGCCCTGCTCATGCGCATGGCGCTGATTGCAGGGGTGGCGGTGCTGTGGGTGCGTGGCCGTGCCGGGCCGGGTGATGTGGCCTATGTGCTGACCATGATGTTCGTCATACAGGGGTACCTGCGTGATATCGGCCAGCAGATTTCGGTCGTGCAGCGCTCGGTCAACGAGATGGAGGAACTTGTTGCCCTGTTTGCCATGCATCCCGGCGTCGCGGACCGCCCCGATGCCCCGGCGCTGCGCGTGACACAGGGGCATATCCGCTTCGAGCATGTGCGCTTTGGGTATGTGCGCCAGCACGGGCGGGTGCTGTTTGATGACCTGAACCTTGATATCGCACCCGGCAGCCGGGTAGCCCTTGTTGGCCCGTCCGGCTCGGGCAAGACCACGCTCACGCGGCTGCTGCAGCGGCTTTATGATGTTCAGGCCGGGCGCATCACCATTGATGGCACGGATATTGCCACGGTTACGCAGGCCAGCCTGCGCGGGCAGATTGCCATCGTGCCGCAGGAGCCGCTGCTGTTTCACCGCTCGCTGGCCGAGAACATCGCCTATGGCCGGCCCGACGCCACGCCCGCCGAGATCGCTCATGCCGCCCGGCAGGCCAATGCGGCGGATTTCATCGACCGTCTGCCGCGCGGCTACGCCACCATGGTGGGCGAGCGTGGGGTCAAGCTCTCGGGCGGGGAGCGCCAGCGCATTGCCATTGCCCGCGCCTTTTTAAGCCAGGCGCGCATCGTGATCATGGATGAGGCGACGTCGAGCCTCGACTCGCAGTCTGAAGTGCAGGTGCAGCAGGCGATGGAGCGCCTCATGGCCGGGCGCACCGTGCTGGTCATCGCCCACCGGCTTTCTACCGTGATGGGGCTCGACCGCATCATTGTCTTCCGCCATGGCCGGGTGTGCGAGGATGGTCCGCATGCCGTCCTGATGCAGCGCGATGGCGGGCTGTATCGTGACCTGTTTGAACTTCAGTCCCTGTAGAACACTGTTCATTACAGGAAACGCCGCCTTTTTTGGAAAAGGCGGCGCTCGTAAACTTTTATTTTTTTAACAATTCATATTTTAAATTCATGCAGGGTTATCGGTGGTTTCCAGATAGCGGTACCATCAGGCAACCGCCCCTGTTTGTCCGGCTTCAGCCCGGCAGCATGGCGCCAAGCGGGCGGCCACCAAACAGGTGCACATGGAAGTGCGGCACTTCCTGCCCGCCTTCAATGCCGGTGTTTGACACAAGGCGATAGCCCGGGGCTTCCAGCCCGAGGTCACGCGCGACCTTGCCTACCGCGCGGGTAAAGCCTGCAATGTCCGCCTCACTGGCCGTTGCGCTGAAATCGGCAAAGGAAATATAGGCCCCTTTGGGGATCACCAGCACATGGACGGGCGCCTTGGGGGCGATGTCGTGGAAGGCGAGGGCGTATTCATCCTCATACACCTTCCTGCACGGCAGTTCCCCGCGCAGGATGCGGGCAAACACGTTCTGCGGGTCATACGCGCCGGTGCCATTTACGGCCATGGGTCTTGTCTCCTGTTTGGGTCGGTCAGGCCAGCGGGTCGCGGGGGCGGGCGGCTTTCTCGGCCACGCCGCTCGTGCCTTCGCGGCGCAGCAGTTCGGCCCAGACTTCAGCCGGTTTCACACCCGCATCCACCCACATCACGATCAGGTGGTAGAGCACGTCCGCACTTTCGCTGATCAGTTCCTCGCGGTTGTCCGCCACGGCCTCGATCAGGCATTCCACGGCTTCCTCGCCGAATTTCTGCGCGATCTTGCGCCGCCCACGGGCCAGAAGGCGGGCGGAATGGCTGACGGAGGGGTCCGTGCCCCGGCGCGATTCCACAACGTTGAACAGGCGGTCGAGCACATCGGGTGTTGCGGGGCCTACGGCCTCGATCTCGATGGTTGCGGCAGGGGCCTTGCCTGCCGCCTTGCCGGGGGCCGGTTTGGCCGGGGTAGCCTTGGCGGGCGCGTTCTTGCGGGATTTTTCTGGCTTGGCCATGACAATGCTCCGATAGGCGGGAAAAGGGAGATCAGGTGGTCTGTCTGACCGGCAGGCCCGCTTGTGCCAGCGCCTGCTTGACCTGTGGAATGGTGAACTGCCCGAAGTGGAATACGCTGGCTGCCAGCAGCCCGGTCGCACCCGCGCGCGCGCCCTCAACAAAATGTTCGAGCGCGCCAACCCCGCCCGAGGCCACGATGGGAATGCGCACTGCCGCATTTGCCGCCCGCAGCAGGTCAAGGTCGAACCCTTTGCCGGTGCCATCGCGGTCCATGCTGGTCAGCAGGATTTCACCCGCGCCACGTTCCGCCACTTCCTTGCACCAGTCAATTACGTTGCGCCCGGTGGGGGTGCGGCCACCATGGGTGTAGACCTCCCACCCGCCATGGCCATCGCTGCGGGCATCAATGGCGACCACGACGCACTGGCTGCCGAATTTCTGCGCAGCCTCGCTCACCAGTTCGGGCCGCGAGACGGCAGCCGAGTTCATGGCGCATTTATCGGCACCCGCCAGCAGAAGGCGGCGCATGTCATCGGTGGTGCGCACGCCGCCGCCTACCGTCAGCGGCAGGAAGATGCGCTCCGCCGTGCGGCTGACCACGTCGAGGATGGTATCGCGGTTTTCGTTGCTGGCCGTGATGTCAAGAAAGGTGAGTTCATCAGCACCTGCCGCGTCGTACACGGCGGCCTGTTCCACCGGGTCACCCGCATCGCGCAGCGAGACGAAGTTGACCCCCTTGACCACCCGACCGTTCTTGACGTCCAGGCAGGGAATGACGCGCAGCTTGAGCATCAGGACAGGACCCGCAGGGCTTCACCAAGGTTGATGCGGCCATCATACAGCGCGCGCCCTACAATCACGCCCTCGATGCCCGGCGCCCGTGCCGTGGCCGCCCGCAGGGCTTCAAGGTGGGCCAGATTGCCCACCCCGCCGCTGGCAATGACCGGGATGGAGAGCGCATTGGCCATGTCGGCGGTCTGCTCGATGTCGATGCCAGTCAGCATGCCGTCGCGGCTGATCTCGGTGAAGATGACGGCAGCCACGCCCGCATCCTGCATGCGCAGGCCGAGGTCGACGGCCTTCATCTCCGATGTTTCGGCCCAGCCTTCGGTTGCCACCTGCCCGCTGCGCGCGTCAATGCCCGCCACGATGCGACCGGGGAACAGGCGGCACGCCTCGCGCACCAGCTCGGGGTTCTTGACTGCGATGGAGCCCAGGATCACGCGGCTGATCCCGGCATTGAGCCATTTGCCGATGCTTTCAAGGTCGCGCAGGCCGCCGCCGAGCTGCACCGGCACCGAGGCATTGGCGATAATGGCCTCGATGGCCTCGGTGTTGGCCGAGCGCCCGGCAAATGCGCCGTTGAGGTCGACCACATGCAGCCACGAGCATCCGGCATGGATCCAGGCCCGCGCCTGCGCGCCGGGATCATCGGAATAGACGGTGGCGTTGTCCATTTCGCCACGGCGCAGGCGCACGCATGTGCCATCCTTGAGGTCAATGGCGGGGTAGAGGGTCAGGCTGTGTCCGGTCACGGGGGCATGTCCTGCTGCAGGGATGGGAGTGGAGGCATCCTGCGGGTGGGCGGGTACGATCCGCTCGTCATCCTGCAGGCGCTTGGTGAAGAACAGGCCGCGCACGGTGCGGCCATCGGTGCGGGCATAGCTGGGGTGGGTGCCCCAGTGGTGGAAGCCGCTGCTGCGGAACAGCCGCACGGCCTCGGTCTGGGTCTCGCGTACGTCGAGGTTGATGATCTGGTAGCCCATGCTGCGCGCGCAGCTTTCCACCTCGGTCAGCAGCAGGCGGCCCAGCCCCAGCCCGCGCGCGTAGGGGGCGATATAGAAATGCATGAGGGTCGCACTCATGGCCTGCGCCTCGTTGTTGCGCGGCGGGCGCACGAGCTGGGCGGAGCCTACGATCATGTCATCAAGCCGGGCCACGAACATCTGCCGCTCGGGCACCAGCAGCACGCCGCGGAAGTAACGCTCCAGCGTCTCGCGCGGGGGTGGGGCCAGCCAGCCAAAGCCGCCGCCATCGAGTATGGCCGCGTTGGTCGCGTCACACAGGGCGTGCAGGTCGTCCTCGTGCATGTTGTCGTGCAGGCGTTCGGCATGCAGCGTGCCGGCAAGCGTGGCCTGACGGGTCATGGCGCGGGGTCCGGCGCAGGCGTCCAGCGCAGGAAGTTTGACAGGATGCGCAGGCCTACCTGCTGGCTTTTTTCTACATGGAACTGGGTGCCCGCCCGGTTGCCGCGCGCCACGATGGCGGGCACCGGGCTGCCGTAATCGGTGGTGGCGACCATGTCGGCACCGTCATATCCGGTCAGCGCGAAGGAATGGACGAAATAGCCATGCGCATCCGCTGCCAGCCCTTCGGTCAGGGGATGGGCGCCAGGGGTAAAGGCCAGTTCGTTCCAGCCCATCTGCGGCAGGCGCAGGTCAGGGGCCTCCATCAGTGTAATTTCCCCCGCGATCCAGCCAAAGCCAGGGGTCACGCCATGCTCGCGCCCGCGCTCGGCCATGAGCTGCATGCCAACACAGATGCCCAGAAAGGGCACGCCGCCATCAGTTGCCGCAACAATCGCATCGCGCAGGCCGGGCTGGGCCTCGAGCCCTGCCGCGCAATCGGCAAACGCACCCTGTCCGGGCAGGACGATGCGGTCGGCCTGCAACACGGCCTGCGGGTCTGCCGTGATGGTGACGGTGGCATCGATGCCGCTATCAGCCGCGGCCCGTGTCAGGGCGCGGGCTGCGGAGGCGAGGTTGCCACCATTATAGTCGATCACCACAATGGACTGGGGGCGAGAGGATGCGGGCGCGGGCATGGTATGCCTCATGATACGGGGGAAGGGGAGGGAACGGGCGGGTTATGCTCCAGCCAGCGCACAAGGGCGGCGCTACGGTCTGGCGCATACACGCCTGCTGCCGGGGCATAGCCGCGCAGTTGCAGTTCCCATTGCCGGATTTCCGGCGTGTTGAGGGCCAGCAGCAGGTGCAGCCCGCCCAGCACGGGCAGGGCTAAGGCCAGCGGTAAGAACTGGGTCAGCAGAATGCTCACGCCGCCCGCCAGCAGCCCGCTGATGAAACAGCCCCGCAGCAGCAATCCGCCCCAGCCGCACAGCAGCACCAGCCACGACATGCGGCACGCCACCATCACGGGCCACGCCCGCGTATCGGGCCTGCCTGCAGGCGGCAGCAGGGCGGAATAGAATGTCACAGGCTGCCCTTGGTGGAGGGGATGATGCCGCCCGCGCGCGGGTCGGGCTCGCTTGCGGTGCGCAGGGCGCGGGCCAGCGCCTTGAAGGCGGCCTCGGCAATGTGGTGGCAGTTATGCCCCGCGCGCTGGATGATGTGCAGCGTGACCAGTGCGCTCATGGCGAAGGCGCGGAAGAATTCCTCGAACAGCTCGGTATCCATCTCCCCGATCTTGTCGCGGCCGAAGGTGACGGACCATGCCAGAAAGGGGCGGCCGGAAATATCGACAACCGCCTCGCACAGCGCCTCATCAAGCGGCACGGTGGCGCTGCCGTAGCGGCGGATGCCCCTCTTGTCGCCAATGGCCTGCGCGAAGGCCTTGCCCAGGGCAATGCCCGTATCTTCCACCGTGTGGTGGTAGTCGATATGCAGGTCGCCTTTGGCAACAATGTCGAGATCGCACATGCTATGGCGGCCAAGGGCTGTCAGCATGTGGTCAAGGAAGCCGATCCCCGTATCGATGCGGGTCT